>JBOGVK010000023.1:0-7108 GCA_050692375.1 Actinomycetota bacterium | reverse complement strand
TACCTCCGCTCCCGTCTCTTCTGACGTCGGCTTCCCCAGCTCGTAGAGAGGCTCGCTGCAGTTGGGGCAGGTGGCAGCGTTCGTAGAGCCTTGCCAGTCGCATCTGAGGCACGTTGGGGTCGTCATGCGGGGATGCTCAGTGGGGGGAAGGCAAGTCGGGCGGGTTGGTCGGGAAGACGGACGTCCATGAGCCGGGTGCCGTTGGGGAGCACCGGGTCCGGAAAGAGTTCGAGGAGCGGGAGCAGGACGAAGGCTCGTTCGTGCATCCGGGGATGGGGAACGATGAGGCTTCCGTCGGCGATCGTGAGGTTGTCCATGAGGAGGATGTCGATGTCGATCGTGCGGGGACCCCAGTGGACATCGCGGGTGCGGCCGAGCTGGGCTTCGGCGCGGTTGCACGCCGCGAGGAGATCGTGAGGCGCCAGATCGGTGTCGATCTCGAGGACGACGTTCAGGAAGTCGTCCTGCTGGGGGCCACCCACGGGATCGGTCTCCCAGACGCGCGAGCATCGCTGTACGCGGATCCCCGCCTCTGTACCCAGCAGGTCGAGCGCCCGTTGCAGCGCCTCGAGGCGGCTCCCGATGTTCGACCCGAGCCCGAGGAAGGCTTGCACGGATCCACTATCCCGCAGACGCGGTCACAGCGGCTGCGACACCGTCGATGCCGAGGCGGTCTGCGGCGGTCGGCTTATGCACCACGGCGGTGACATGGGAGACCCGGTCGATCGCGAACACCTCATCGGCGATCGCGGCCGCCATCGACTCGATGAGGTCGAACGACCACTGCTCGACCATCGATCGCACGGTCTCGGTGATGCCGCGATAGTCGGCCGTCCCAGCGATGTCGTCCTCACCGACCTCCACTTGGATATCCAGATCGACGACGAACGCTTGCGGCTCGTCCTTTTCGCCGGGACGCGCGCCGTGGTGGCCGCTCGCGCGGATCCCGGACAGGAACAGCCTTGCCGTGGTCACTGGCCCTCCTCTTGGTCGACGTCGTGCCAGGCATCTTCCTCGTATCCCGCCAGGTCGACCCAGGGTGGGCGGCGCTCGATTTGGATCGTGACGATGCCCGACGCGTCGCCGTGGCCGCCGTGTGGCTCCCGGAGATATCGGGCGCGCAGATACTCGTAGATCATCGGACCGATCGTCTCGATCGCATCCTCGACCAGGAAATGCCCACAGCCGGGCAGCAAGCCGAGCGTCGAGGTGGGGATGGCTTCGTTCAGTCGCTCCGCGACGACGGGCGGGTAGTAGATGTCGTCCTCGCCCCAGAAGATCAGCACCGGGATCTCGAGCCTTGCCAGGTCGGACTCGCGACCGACGAGCCCTCGACCGTCCAACGCTCGGGCGAACCGGAAGAAGGCCTCGACGCCGTCGGGTCCCGACCACGGCCGTAGGTATTCCAGCACCTGGTCCGGCGTGATGCGATCGGGTTCGGACATGCCGACGCGGAACGATGCGCGGATCCCGGAGTGCACGAACAGCTCCACCTCTTGCTCGGGCGGCGTCCGTTGGATCTCGCGCGTGAGGACGGTCGGCCACGCGTCGAACGCGGTGCTCGATAGCAGGACCATGGCGTCCACCCCGGAGTGATCGATCGCGAGCAGTTGCGCCACACCGCCGCCGACCGAGTGACCGATGACCGCGAAGCGCTCGACGCCGATCGCGTCGAGCAGCTCTCGCACGTAGCCCGCCTGCGCGACGATGCCGAGTGGCACGCCGGGCGGCTTCTCCGAGTCCCCCGAACCCAGCAAGTCCGGGACGATCACGCGGAAGCGCGACGACAGCAACGGCCCGAGGTCGCGCCAGACGAACGACGACTGCGGGAACCCGTGGATCAGGACGACGGGCGAACCGTCGCCGTCATCCGTGTAGGCGAGCTCTCCGCCGGAGGTCAGCGACCGGCGCTTCCGGTCGGCCGAGCTCATCCGGCACTCGTTGCGCGGGCGATGGCGTCCACCACTCGCACGACGCGTGTCATCTCCTTCACGTCGTGGACACGAACGATGTCGACCCCGCGAGCGGCGCACCACGCCACGACGCCGGCGGTTCCTTCGATCCGATCGCCGATCTCCGTCTGGGTGAGCGTCCCGATGAACCGCTTGCGACTGGGGCCGACGAGCACCGGCACCCCCAGATGATGGAAAGCGCCGATGTCGTGCAGGAGCTCCAGGTTGTGCTGCAGGTTCTTGCCGAATCCGATCCCTGGGTCGACGCACAGATGCTCGTGATCGATGCCGGCTGCAGCGGCCGCTTCCACGCGATCGCCCAGGAAGCCGCGAACCTCGGCGACCACGTCGTAGTAGGTCGGGTCCTCCTGCATCGTTTTCGGCTCGCCCTTCATGTGCATCAAGATCATGCCGGCGCCCGAGCCTCTGACGACCTCGAACATCTCGGGGTCGGCGCCGGCGGAGATGTCGTTCACGATGGTCGCACCCGCGTCGAGCGCCGCGCGCGCGACTTCGGCCTTGCGCGTGTCGACCGAGACGGGCGTGTCGGGCAGCTCATGCGTGATGCGTTGGATCACCGGAACGGTGCGGCGGCATTCCTCGTCGGCCGGGACGGACTCTGAGCCCGGCCGCGTCGACTCGCCGCCGATGTCGAGCAGATCGGCGCCGTCGGCAACCATCTGGATCGCGTGCTTCACCGCGTCGTCAACGCTCGGGTAGGAGCCCCCATCCGAGAACGAGTCAGGTGTGACGTTCACGATCCCCATCAGGAGCGTGCGCTCGTGCAGCGTGATGGCGTGCGTGCCGCAACGCCAGAGAGCCTCCCCCGCCATGAGGGCATCGTAGTCCGGACGCTCGTGACCTACCTAGTTCGAGTCAAGTTGGATCCAGGTGATGGTGCCGCCGAAGCCGAGCACCCAGGCCGCGTCCGTCGAGGTCGCGATCACGTTCGCGCCCGCACCAGAAGGAAGGTCGATGGTGAGATCGATGGTTGTCGACACCGGGTTCCACCGCGAGATGGCGTCCCTCCCCTCCTTCGGGCTCACCGACCAGACACCTCCCGCACCGACGGAGAGGGCATCGCCCGTGGACTCGAGCGGCCAAGCACCGATGACGTCTCCCGAGCTCGCATCCAAGCGTTCCAAGGTTGTCCCGGTCGATGCCCAAGTGCTGTCGCCAGCGGCGGGCCATACGTACGCCCCGAGCGGTACTAACCGCACGAGGCTGTCGGTCATTGGATCGATGATGTCGACAACGCTGTTCCCCACGACGTTGTCCGCGGTCTCGTTCGTGAACGCGAGGATCGACCCTCCGAACGCGAACAGATAGTGACCGTACGCTTCGGGAAGCGGGATCGTCGCCGCGACGCGATCCGTCGATGGATCGATCCGATCAACGCGCATCTTGTCATCATCGCCGCCGAACATGACCCAGACGCCGTTGGCGTCGATAGCGACGTCGGCCGCGAGCTTCCCACCGAGCTGGATCGAATCGACGACGCGGTTCGTCACCGGATCGATGCGAACCAGCTGGGTGTCAACCCCCGACCCGTCCGGCACCTGACTCGTACCCGCCACCCAAACCGCGCCGTCACCCACGGTGATCCCTCCACCACCAACCTCCCACCCGGGGGCTACCGAACCGATCGAGACGTCGGCAAGCTGCGAGCCGGTCACCGGGTCGAGACGGATGACGTGGCCAGGCCCCGTCGGGTTTTCGTAGCCGTCGACCCATAGAGACCCGAACCCGAGGGTGATCCCGCTCACGGATCCGTTCAATCCGACATCGAACGTCCCGGCCAGGTGGGCCGTGGCCATTGGCGGACCCCAGGCGATCTCGCGAACGAAGGATCCATCTATCGTGCCGGCGATCCGAGTCAGGTCCGAACCGTCAGGACTCATCAGGTAGATACCCCACGCATCCCCAACTTCTCCCCCGAACGCGATATGTGAGCCATCGGGAGACCAGCTGGGATCGGCTGCGTACGACCCGTTGACGTTGAGGAGACTCCGTTCGTTCGTGCCATCGGCATTCACCGCGAAGACGCCCCAATCCTCCCAGTGGATCCCACCGAAGACGATGGTGTCTCCCGTCGGCGACCAACTGGGCCACATGTCGCTCCCTCCACGACTCGAAGTGATCTTCGCGCGTTCCGAGCCGTCCGCGTTCACCACGTAGATGGCCGTTGCGGCCGTTTCCGTCGGGGTAAACGCGAAGGCGATCTTCGCTCCGTCCGGGGACCAGGCGGGATCGAAGGAATAACCCCCCTCATGAGTGACGTCGGTGATGTTCGATCCATCGGCGTTCGTCATGTAGATACTCGTCGGGCACCCGAGTCGTCCTTCGCCACCATTGCAGAACTGAATCGACGGATCGAACCCTGTTCCGACAAAGGCGATCTTCGTTCCGTCCGGCGACCAGGAGGGCCAAGAATCGTTCGCTCCAACGGTCAGCTGAGCCGCGTTGCCCCAATCGGCGTCCGCCACGTAGATCCCTCGGTGCCCCGGCCGGTCGTCGACGTAGGCGACGCGGTTGCCATCCGGAGAGAACGCGAGCTGCGCGTATCGCGTCGGGGAGTCAGGTGGAAAGATGACGTGGTTGTTCGTGCCATCCGACGCCACCGACCCGATCAGGCTGGCTCCGTCGTTCGATTCCGCGCGGTAGTAGATGGAACTGGCGCCAGCCGAAGCCAGGGTTGCCGACATCGGATCGCCGCGCAGCCTCTGGAGTGGAGTGCGGTGGAATGCTCCGATCACGTACGCCGTGGTGGTCGCGGCGACACCGAGCGCGAAGAGACGAACCATGGCTCTGCTGATCGGTCTGGCCTCGGCCCTTCCGAACGAAGGCCGCTCCCTGTTGAACTTCATCGCTTGCCAGACTCGGCCGTCGGAACGGAGGTTCCCAAGGAGATCGCGCAGCGATGTGGCAGGGCTAGCGCATGCCGATGTGGCTCATGGCCTCTTGGCGCGTGCGGGCGTCGGTGCGGAACAGGCCGCGCACAGCCGAGGTCACGGTCACCGAACCGGGCTTCTTGATGCCCCGCATCGTCATGCAGAGGTGCTCGCACTCGATCACGACGAACACGCCGCGGGGAGAGAGCGCCGTGTCGAGCGCCTCAGCGATCTCCGTCGTCAGGCGTTCCTGCACCTGGGGACGCTTCGCGAGCAGGTCGACTACACGCGCGATCTTCGACAGGCCGGTGATCTGCTGCTCCTTGTTCGGGATGTAGGCGACATGCGCCCTCCCACTGAAGGGGATCAAGTGGTGTTCGCACATCGAGAACAGGGGGATGTCGCGAACCATGATCATCTCGTCGTGATCGGCGCCCTCGACGACCGTCACGAGTTGCGACGCGTCCCGCCCGATCCCGGCGAACACCTCGCGGTACATCCGCGCGACGCGAGCCGGCGTCTCGCGAAGCCCACCACGCTCGGGATCCTCGCCGATGCCCTCGAGGATCAGCCGGACGCCTTCCGTGATCTTCAGGTCGTCGAAACGATCTTCGTCCATCGCGTTCCCGATGCTACCCGTCGGCGAGTGGAACCAGTTCGTCGAGGGCGTCGGGCAGCTCCGACAGATCGGTCAGCTCGCCCGCGCGCGGAAGGTCGCTCGTCTCGTGGAGCCGGTTGATCCACACGCAGGGCAAGCCGAGCGCAGCGCACGGTTGGACGTCGTGGAACAGCGACGCGGCCACGTGCGCGTGTCTCGCTCGGTCCGCCCCCGTTCGCCGGAAGAACGTCTCCCAATGCCCGAACGCCGGCTTGTACGAGCCGATGTCGGACGCCACCACGCGGACGTCCGCGGGCACCCCGATCGCCTCGAGCGACGCATCCAAGAAGTCCGCATCCGTGTTGGACAGGATCGCGAGCTTCCATCCCCGATCCCGCAAGGAGATCAACGAACCGGGCGCCTCCGCAAACACCGGCCAGGAGGCCAATGACTCTCCCAACGCATCGCCCCGCCCGTCGGGCACCACCAACCCCTCAGCCGCCGCAACGCCGGCCAGCGTCTCCGCCATCACGTCGCGATAAGAGATCCCCCTCCCCGCCTGCAACGTGGGCTCGATCAAGTGATACCGAGCCAGCAACGAGTCCGCATCCTCAGCCGGCCAAAGGAGCCCGAGCGTCGAGCGGATCCCACCCATCCAGTCGACGAGGGTCCCGTAGCAATCGAAAGAAGCCCACCGTTCGTTCGACACGCGCAGAGTCTACGAAGGGTTCTGGCGCGAGGGGTGTGGAGTAAGGGGCGACCCTGAGGAGCGGAGCGGCGAAGCCGCGAGCACCGCAATAGTCGCCCCGTCGCCACACCCGACCAGCGAGACGACCGACGCTAGGCGGGAGCCAACCCCGGATCCCCCAGCGTCCCCGGAGTCGACGGGCGCCGGTCGCGCTTCTTCGGTGCGGCCCGCGTGACGGCCAGCCCTGCGCTCCGCACATCCTCCTCGCGTGGCGAACGCTTCTCCACGTCGCCGAAGAAACGTTCGACCTCGTCGCGGTCGAGCGTCTCCTTCTCGAGGAGCTGGTCGGCCAGTGCGTCGAGCTTCACGCGGTTCTGGGTCAAGATGTCGAGCGCCACATCGTGCGCCTCGTCGATCAGCAACATGACCTCCTGGTCGATCTCGAACGCCACGGCGTCGGAGTAGTCGGGCGTGGAGCCCCAGTCACGGCCCAGGAAGACCTCTCCCTGCTTCTGTCCGAGCGTCCGCGGTCCGATCGTGTCGGACATGCCGTACTCGGTGACCATCTGCCGCGCCACTTTCGTGGCCCGCTCGATGTCGTTCTGTGCACCGGTCGTGACGTCGCCCGCTACGATCTCCTCCGCGACGCGGCCGCCCATCAGCATCGCCAGCTCATCGCGGAGCTGTTCGCGCGTCATCAGGAACTTGTCCTTCTCCGGCAACGTGAGCGTGTAGCCGAGCGCCCGTCCACGCGGGATCACCGTGATCTTGTGGACCTCGTCCGTGTTCGGCAGGACGTGGGCGACCATCGCGTGACCTCCTTCGTGGTAGGCGATCAGGCGGCGCTCCTTCTCGTCCATCACGCGCGACTTCCGCTCGGGCCCGGCCATCACCCGGTCGACGGCCTCCTCGATCTCGAGCATCGAGATCGAGCGCTTCGAACGGCGAGCCGCCAGCAGCGCCGCCTCGTTGATGACGT
>JBOGVK010000022.1:0-4391 GCA_050692375.1 Actinomycetota bacterium | reverse complement strand
TTCGGCTTCTTCGGGGTGGTGGTGTATACGCGCGTGCAGACGCCACGGCGTTGCGGAGACCCTTTGAGCGCGGGGCTCTTAGTCTTGGTCTTCGGGCGCTCTCGCCCGTATCGGACCAGCTGTTGGATCGTAGGCATAGATCTCTCGTCTGCACTCTTTCGTTGTCAAACACCGGGATCGGCAATGGCCGACCCGCGAGCCAAGATCCCTTTGCGCAGCGCGGAAAACGCGTCGCATCGGGGTTCCTCCTCCGGGGATCCGGAAGCGAGGCGCGCCTGGATGCCCGCCGAGCCGGGGCGCGACCAATAAAACTACTGGTCGCACGCACGCAGTGTCAACCACGCGAGGCCCGAGGGTAGTGGCTCAGTTTGAGATTCCGGGCTCGGCGCAGAACTGCTTGACTAAGCCCATATGAGCGAGGCCCGACTGATTCTCACCTGCGGGTTGCCCCGGGGCGGGTAAGACCACACTCGCAAGGCAGCTAGCTGCGTACCGGAGCGCCTTGTGTCTCACGAAGGATGAATGGCTCTGGGCGCTCGGCTCCACTCCTTGGGACGCGCCCACCCAGAAGAGGGTGGAACATGAGCTCTGGCAGCTCGCCCAAGAGACTTTGCGCCTTGGCCTGGGCGTCGTCCTCGATTTTGGGCTCTGGGGGCGGACTGAACGTGACGAGATGCGATCCGTCGCTCGTGGCCTTGGTGTCGGCGTCGAACTGCACTACCTCGACGTGCCTGCGAACGAACTCTGGCGGCGCATTGATGAACGGAACTCGCAGCCACCCTGGGACGGCTACCCAATCCGCCGCGCCGACCTCGACGGGTGGCTTCCCCTTTTTCAAGCGCCCGATGCTGCCGAGCTGCCTTGTTTGACCCCTCACCAGAATCAAACTGAGCCACTACCAGGCCCGAGACCGAACGTCGCAGGCCTCCCTGCTACGGTAGCCGACCGATGGCCTCTCCATCCGCCTCCCTCGTCGATCTGGCACGCGCCGCCGCCCTTCGAGGCGGGTCATTGATCCGGGAGGCGACCAAGCGCCCCGCGTTCGAGCAGAAGGCGGTGGGCGACTACGTCACCGAAGTCGACCGCCTGAGCGAACGGGTGATCGAAGAGGTCCTGTCGGCAGGCGAGCCCGACATCCCCATGATCGGCGAGGAGGGAGGCGGCACCACTTCGGCGCGCTACTGGCTGGTCGATCCGCTCGACGGCACCACCAACTTCGTGCACGGCTTCCCTATCGTCGGTGTGTCGATCGCGCTGGTGGAAGACGGACGCCCCGTCCTGGGAGTGATCCACGCTCCGTTCCTCGGCGAGACCTACATTGCCGCCCTGGGCCAAGGCGCGACCCTCGAACGGCAGGACGGCTCCGGCGAACGGCTCGCCGTAAGCCAGCGACCGGTGGAGCGGGCCGTGGTCGGCACCGGCTTCCCGTTCCGCAACAAGGAACGGTTCGCTCGCTACCTTCGGGTCATGCAACTCGCGCTCGGGAGCTTCGAGGATCTTCGACGGCCGGGAGCCGCCAGCCTCGACCTGGCCTGGGTCGCCGCAGGGGTGTTCGACGGCTTCTTCGAGCTCGGTCTGGGCCCCTGGGACGTCGCCGCCGGCGCCGTGGTGATCCAAGAAGCCGGCGGCACCGTCACGGACTGGACCGGCGGCCCCGACGTCCTCTCCGGCGACATCCTCGCGGGCCCACCCGCGGTCCACGCCGAACTCCTCCGCCTCATATCCGAAGCCTGACGCGAGCGACATCCGCGTCAGCGACGGGAGGCCGAACGACCGGCGCCTGAGCACACAAGAGGGCCGGGAGTCGCCGAGAGGGGCTTCGCTCTCCCCTCGCGGCGCGCTCCCGGCCCTCAGCGCTCCCGCGCAGCCCGGATAGTCGTTTCGAACCGGCTACTCCTCCGACACCGAAACAGGCCCTCCGAGCATCTGCTCCGCCTGCTCCCGTGTGAGCCCCACGAGCGCCGGCTCCCCGGTGCCGCTCTCGACGGCCTCCAGGATCTCTCGCTGACGAGCGAGCCAATACTCGGGGATCGCTTCGGGCTTGATCCGCACCTGGATGTTTCGGTACCGAGGCATGCCTGTCCCCGCGGGGATCAGCTTGCCGATGATCACGTTCTCCTTCAGGCCGAGCAGCGGGTCCGACCGAGCGCCGATCGCGGCGTCGGTGAGCACCCGCGTCGTCTCCTGGAACGACGCCGCGGACAGCCACGAGTCGGTCGCGAGCGAGGCCTTCGTGATGCCGAGGAGGACCGGTCGTGCCGACGCCGGGACGCCGCCACCCTCAACGACTTCGGCGTTCGTCTCCTCGAAGACCCGCCGCGCCACCATGTCTCCCGGCAGGAACGTCGTGTCGCCGGGTTCGATGATGTGCACCTTGCGAAGCATCTGTCGCACGATCAGCTCGATGTGCTTGTCGTGGATGGTCACGCCCTGACTGCGGTAGACCTGCTGGACCTCTTCGACCATGTGCAGCTGCAAGGCCTGCACGCCCTCGACACGCAGCTTCTCGTGTGGGTTGACCGAACCCTCCGTGAGTCGTTGGCCGACCTCGACGGCCTCGCCGTCGGAGACCGTGAGGCGCGCTCGGAACGACACGGGGTACTCCACCATGTCGCCGGTCTCATCGGTCACACGGATGCGGCGAACATGCTTCTCTTCGTCGTCCTCGACGGAAACCGTGCCCGAGAGCTCGGTGATCTGCGCCTCGCCCTTGGGCTTGCGAGCTTCGAACAGCTCCACCACACGCGGCAGACCGTGCGTGATGTCTTCGCCGGCAACACCGCCCGTGTGGAACGTCCGCATGGTGAGCTGCGTGCCCGGCTCGCCGATCGATTGAGCCGCGATGATGCCGACCGCTTCACCGATGTCGACCACACGCCCCGATGCGAGGTTCCGCCCGTAGCAGAGACGGCAGACGCCGACCTCAGCTTCGCACGTGATGACCGATCGGACGCGGACGGCTTCGACCCCGGAATCCACGACGACGGCGCACAGCTCGTCGGTCAGCTCCTGGCCGGCGAGCGCGACCTTCTTGCTGCCGACCTTCACGTCCTCGGCCAGCACGCGACCGAAGATGCTGGTTTCGATGTGCGCCGCCTTAACGGCGCTGCCGTCGGGCCTCAGGACGTTCACCTGGACCGGGATGCTTCTGTCGGAGCCGCAGTCGTCCTCGCGGATGATCAGCTCCTGGGCGACGTCGACCAGACGGCGCGTAAGGTACCCCGAGTCCGCGGTACGCAACGCGGTGTCGGCCAGTCCCTTCCGCGCGCCGTGTGTGGAGATGAAGTACTCCAACACCGAGAGGCCTTCGCGGAAGTTCGACTTGATCGGCCGCGGGATGATCTCGCCCTTCGGGTTGGCCACCAGACCACGCATGCCGGCCAGCTGACGGATCTGCATGATGTTCCCCCGGGCGCCTGAGTTCGCCATCATGAAGATGGGGTTCGTCGGCGTGAACTGGGCCTCCATGGCATCCTTCACCTCGTCGGTCGCCTGGGTCCAGATCTCGATCAGCTCTTGCCGGCGTTCGTCGTCGGTGATGATCCCCTTGCGGTACTGCAGCTCCACCTTCTGCGCGCGCTTCTCGTGCTCGTCTAGGATCTTCGCCTTGGACGGCGGTGTCGTGACGTCCTCGACGCCGATCGTCACCCCAGCGCGCGTGGCGTAGTGGAACCCGAGGTTCTTGAGGTTGTCGAGCGTCTGTTCGACCTGGGCCCGGTCGTAGTCATGGACGGTCTGGTCGACGAAGCGTGCGATGTCGCTCTTCAGCACGGGCTGGTTCCGGTACTCGAAGTCGTCCGGGAACGCGTGGTTGAAGAGCACGCGCCCGATCGTCGTGCGGATCACCGGCGTGCGGCCGTTCGCGGTCTTCGGGTCCCAACCCTCCGGCAGCATGTCGTCGGGGAGCTTCTTGCCTTCCAGCCGGATCCTGATCGGTCGCTGCAGGGAGTACCCCCGGTCGAGGGCAAGCACCGCTTCGTTCACGGACGAGAACGCGGGTGTCTTCTCGTCCTTCACATCCTCTTCGATCGCGATGGTCAGGTAGTAGAGGCCCAGCACCATGTCCTGGCTCGGCGTGGCGATGGGGCGACCATGCGCCGGCGACAGGATGTTGTTCGTCGAGAGCATCAGGATCCGCGCTTCGGCTTGCGCCTCCGCCGACAGCGGGACGTGGACGGCCATCTGGTCCCCGTCGAAGTCGGCGTTGAACGCCGCGCAGACGAGCGGGTGGATCTGGATCGCGCTCCCCTCGATGAGCACCGGCTCGAACGCCTGGATCCCCAGGCGGTGGAGGGTCGGCGCGCGGTTCAGCATCACCGGGTGCTCGCGGATCACCTCCTCGAGGATGTCCCACACCTCGGGCCGCTCCTTCTCCACCATCCGCTTCGCCG
>JBOGVK010000021.1:0-9648 GCA_050692375.1 Actinomycetota bacterium | reverse complement strand
CAGAGCATGGCGTCGACGAGCGTGGTCTTGCCGTGGTCGACGTGGGCCACGATCGCCACGTTGCGGATGTCGTTGCGGAAGGGCAAGGGCAGGCTGCTTTCGATCGAGGATCGGAGAACGCCGCCGGACGGAGGCGCCGTCTCAGTGTACCGAGCGCCGGAACGGCTACGCCGGGCAGCCGATCTCGTTGGAGATCTGGGCCGCTCGCGCGGGGAGCGACGACGTGAATTGGCCGACCGAGAAGTCATCCGGATAATTCTCGGCCGCGCCCAGGATCGCCAGGCGAAGCGTGTTGAGGACGAGCGCGAGCTGGCGCATCTTGAAGGCGCTGCGTGCGGTTGGAGCCGAGCCGGCGTCCACCCGCATGACCTTCCCTGCCGCGGTGACGAACGCCGCCGCCCTCCGGTAAGGCTCGTCGCCCGATCGCACGAGCGTTACGACCTCGTCGATGACCGATCGATCGGTGCAGAACCCGTTGCCCGATGGGCTCGGCAACGGTGTGACCGACGGGGTTGGGGAGGACGACGGACCCGCCGACGGCGTCGGGGGCGAAGTCGAAGTCGGGGTCGGGGTCGGCGCATCCGAGCCGCTGCAAGCAACGAGGAGGAGCGACACGAGCAGTGCGACGGCAGGCGGCCTCAGGGACAACGGAGGGTGAATCCTCCCCCGTCATCGATGGAGCACGTATCCGTGCCGGTTCCCCCGTTCAGCGAGTCGTAGCCGGAGCCGCCCGAGAGCGCATCGTTGCCCGAACCGCCCTGCAACATGTCGTTCCCGTCGTCCCCCGTGAGCACATCGTCGCCGGGGCCGCCGATCAGCAGATCGTTCCCCGGGCCGCCGTCGAGCACATCGTCCCCGCCTCGGCCGCAGATCACGTCGTTCCCGTCGGTGCCGGTCAGGACATCGGGCCCGGCCGTGCCGATCACCGTGCAGATCGGCACCGGTTGCCAATCGGGAGCGAAGTCCGACCGCTGGGTCGTCGTCAGCTGGACGCGGGTCAAGCCGTCCACGGTGATCGAGGAGATGTCACGGCTCCCCCCGCCCGCCGGGAACCCGACGAACGCGATCTGCGAACCGTCGGGCGACCACGACGGATCGCTCTCGTCGTCGGGGTCAGACGTGAGGTTGGTCTCCCCCGATCCGTCGGCGTTCATCAACCAGACATCGGCGCTTCCGCTATCGCAACAGCGATCGAACGCGATCCGTGAGCCGTCAGGCGACCATGACGGGTTCCCGTCGATCTGCCCGTCGTTCGTCATGCGCTTGAGACCGGTTCCGTCCGGCGCCACCACATAGATCTGCGGGAACCCTCCAGGCCGATCGCTGGAGAAGGCGATCCGCGAACCATCGGGGGACCACGCCGGTGCCAGGTCGTCGGCGTCGTTGCTCCCGCCGGTCGTGATCTGCACCCGCCCGGAACCGTCGGCGTTCACCACGAACAACCGGAAGGGACCTCCCACGTCGGTGCGACCGGCGTAGACGAGCTGCGTGCCGTCCGGAGACCATGCCGGGTCGCGCTCCGCGACGGACGTCTGCGTGATACGTCCTCCCCCCGTCCCGTCGGCGTTCATCACGAACACATCCGGACGTCCGCCCGCGCGGATCGAGCGGACGAACGCGATCCGCTCGCCATCGGGCGACCATGCCGGATCCAACTCGCTCCCGGGGTTCGAGGAAAGGTTCGTCTGGCCCGAGCCGTCCGCCGCCATCGCGTAGATCTGCGCGTGGCCATCGCGCGTGGACCAGAAAGCGATCGTCCCGTTATTGGATGCGAACGACCCCGTGCGCTGTACGGATACGGCGCCGGCTCCGACCGGAAGACTCGCGATCGCCACCAACACCAGGGTCGCGACGGCGAGTCCCCCGGCGCGACGCCGACGTTCGCGCGCGACCCTTAACACCCATCCGACCCTACGAGGCGCCCTCCGCGTCGTCAACGCGCAGGGTAGGGCCGGATGGGTTGGGGAAACCAACCGTTGCCGCGGATCAGGCGATCGGAAACTGAAGATTCTCGCTTTCGTGGCCGAAGACCTCCAGTAGATGAAGCAGCCGAGGGGTCGGGTGGCATTGGCGTGCGCTGTGGCGCTCTGCGCAGTGCTGCCCCTCGCCGCCCCGGGATCGGCCGCGCTGGCAGCGGGGAACTCATCCTCCCGGATAGGCGCCGCCGACGGCCTTCCCAACATCCTGCTCATCATCGCGGACGATCAGGCGTGGTCCACGTTCTCGCGCCGGCTGATGCCCAGCGTGTACTCCAAGCTGGTGGACCAGGGGGTCCTGTTCAAGCGGGCGTACGTCAACACGTCGCTCTGCTGTCCATCACGCTCCCAGATCCTCACCGGTCTCTACGAACACAACACCGGCGTCGACTCGAACGAAGTCTCGCTCACACGCCCGACGCTCCCGCAGGCCCTGCACGACCGCGGCTACCACACGATGCTCGCAGGCAAGTACCTGAACAGCTGGCCGTGCGACCCGCGTCCCGAGTTCGACAACTGGGCCTGCACCGCGACCCCCGAGCTCTCGTCGCTCTCGCTGATCGACCCGAGGGTGAACGTGGATGGCGTCTGGCAGACGATGACCGGGTACGAGCCCGACATCCTGGGATCGATGGCGTCGGACTTCATCCAACAGACACCGTCGAACCAGCCGTTCTTCGTGATGTACGCGCCGACCACACCACACCTGCCGGCCGACGACCCGCGCTACGACTCCATGCCCGTGACCCCTCCGCGCGGTCCCGCGTTCAACGTGAACACCATGACCGAGAACACGCCACAGTACGCGCGGCGAACAGCCCTCACGCCGGACGAGATCGCGACCTCCGATGAGCACTACACGTCCATGGCACACGCGGTTCGGTCGTTCGACGACGCGGTCGGCTCCCTCGTCGACTCGCTGGGTGACCGCGCCCGGGACACGATCGTCATCTATCTCTCCGACAACGGGTACCTCTACGGCGAGCACCGCCGGACGGGGAAGAACGATCCGTGGGAGGAGTCGGTCAACGTGCCGATGATCGTGCGGTATCCGGAGGCGCCTCCGGCTGAACAGGCGTTCACGAGCAACGCGCTGGTGCAGAACGTGGATATCGCCGCGACGATCGCCGATCTGATCCACCTGCCGTGGGGAGCCGACGGCCAGTCGTTCCTGCCGGTCCTGCAGCGCAAGAGACCCACCGTGCGGACCGCCGCACTCATCGAGTCCTGCCGGGGAGCGTCCAAGGGGTCCGTCGACTGTTCCGGTCTCGAGTACGACGGCGGGCGCGTGAAGACTCCGGGGTTCGAGGGGATCGTCACGAAGCGATACAAGTACGTGGAGTACGACGACGGCTCCGTGCAGCTGGTGGACCTGGCGAAGGACCCGCACGAGCTACGCGACCTCGCGGGTGAGCGCAGGGTGGCTGCGTTGCAACGCAGCCTAGCGTCCCGTCTCCACGAGATGATGACCCCTCGTCTGCAAACGACGATCGTCACCGGCCCGGGGGCGCTCATCGGCGCGCGTATCGCCGAGTTCAGCTTCTTCTCCCCATCGCGCTTCGCGACGTATCGCTGTCGCCTGGTGCGCAACGACGCGACGGAGCCCTGGCACTCGTGCCCGGGAGGGTTCGACGCGATCAACGACGTGACCGACGGGCGGTACGTGTTCCAGGTCGCCGGCATCGCAGAGAACGGCCGAGTCGACCCCACGCCGGCCTCCCGCTCGTTCACCGTGGCGTCCTCCGGCCCCGACGTCGTCCTCACCACGCACCCGAAGTCGTCCCAGCCCGGGTCGGACGCATCGTTCACGTACTCGAGCACGTTCCCCGATGCGGGGTTCCAGTGCCGGCTCGTGCCGCTGGGTATGGCCGTCGGATGGGGTCCTTGCGACCCGGCCGGTGCATCCTTCACCGGCCTTCCCCCGGGCGCGTATCAATTCGAGGTGCGCGCGCGCGACTCGCAGACCGACCAGGTCAGCGATCCCGCGGCCGGATGGTTCTTCCGGGTGGATCCGACCGGACCCGTCATGGCGTTCTCCTCAGCTCCGCCGACCGCGACGAGGCACGATGATGCGATCTTCCGATTCGCATCGGAGGAGCGGACGGTGGGACCGATCACGTGCACCGTCAACGGGAGGGCGGTCGGATGCCGCAACGGCCGGCTCGCGCTCGCCCACGTGACGAGCGGCACACACACGCTGGAGATCACGGCGACCGACACCGCGGGCAACGTCGGAGTCACGACGTACGCCTGGACGGTCGATCGCACGCCACCCGAAGTGCTCATCGCGAGCGGTCCCAAACGCCTCAGCTCGGACCCGGTCTCGGTGTTCAACCTGTGGTCCAGCGTCGACCCGGCGCTGTTCGTCTGCTCGCTGGACGGCGGACCGGTGATGCCGTGCTTCGGCGCCCCGGCCTTCTACGCATTGAGCAACGGCCACCACACGCTGGTCGCGTGGTCCTACGATCCGGCGGGCAACCGCTCGCAGCCACAGCACTATGGGTGGACGGTCGACGCGACCGCGCCCGCCGATCAGCTCGCCTCCTAGATCGAACGATCCGCGAGCGGCGCGCGGCCGCCGTCAACGCCCGCAGGTCGTCTAGGATGGGGCGCATGCCCTCCAGCGCTCGTGGATCCATGCCCGCGCGCCGAGCGCGAGGCGTGCTCGCGATCTTCGCGGCGATCGCGGTGTTCCTGTCGATGCTCGCGGCCGCATCGCCCGCACGTGGCGCGCCCGACGGTCGGCCGCACGTGCGCGTCCTGGGTCCCGGCGTCGCGATCACCACGTACGTCGACCGCCGCGTGCCGATCCGCGCGTACGTCCTCACGGTCGATCCGTCGCAGGGCGCGTCGATCGGGATCGGGTTGTCCAACGACAGGCTGGCCGGGCTGGAGCAGACCACCGCGATGGCGAAACGGTTGGGCGCGGTCGTCGCCGTGAACGGCGATTTCGGCTACACGTCCGGTCGGCCCGTCCACCCGTTCGCGCTCGGAGGCGAACTGGTGCAGACCTCGAACGCGCTCGGCGTGCTCTTCACGATCGCCGCCGATGGCACGATGGGGATCGCGAAACCGACTCAGGAAACGGTGGACGTCACCGAGGTCGACACCGGCGAGTCGTGGCCGATCGCCGCCTGGAACGATGGTCGCCCCGGCACGGGCGAGATGACGGCCTACACCGCAGCTGGAGCAGGACTCGACCAACCACGACCGTTCACGTGCTCGGCCCGCCTCATGCCGTCGGGAACTGCCTCCCCGACCGCGGACGGCACGAGTCGCACATACACCGTCGATCAGAGCGGCTGCTACTCCTCGTCGCTGTCGCCGGGCGACGGCGTCGTGCTGTCCGCCGCACCCACGACCGACGAGGCGACGTTCCTGCGCTCGCTCTCACCCGGAGAGTCGATGCAGATCGCATGGTCGTTCGGGCTTCCCGGGATCGTCGACGCGATCGGAGGCGATCGCCTGCTGGTCGATCACGGCCAGGTCGCCTTGGGGCCCTGTGTCGGATCGGTCTGCTCGCGCAACCCTCGCACCGCGATCGGGCTCACCGCCGACGGCCGTGTCCTGATCGTGGTCGTCGACGGCCGCCAAGCGTCGTCCGCCGGCATGTCCCTGCTCGAGCTCGCGCAATTCATGGCCACGAGGCTCGGAGCAGATGTCGCCATGAACCTCGACGGCGGAGGGTCGAGCACGATGGCCGTGAAGGGCGCGCTCCAGAACCACCCCGGGGACGGCTTCGAACGAGGCGTATGCTCGGCCGTGCTCGTCCGCTTGCCTCACTGAGACACGAGAAACGCACAACTCAGCCGGGAACCACTCCGTGTCTCGCGGCGTCTCCTCACACGACGCATGTCGGAAGCGGTGCTGGGGCGAACAACCCTGGACGCTTTCCGACGTCTTGCTATAGAGGGGGACTTGTCCCTGGGGAGGCGGTGAGCGGATCCAACACGAGCGTCGCACAGGCCCACAGCGAGGAACCCGCTCGAACCGATAGGGTGTAAGGAGTTCGCCACGTATCGACGACGCCGAAGCGATCGATGGGATCGGGAAGTGGCGCCCGCATCCGTCCGACGCGAGAAGGGAGGACCTCTATGAGGTTCCGAAGGAAGATCACGGCCCGCTCCACCGCCCTGGCGGTCGCGCTCGGACTGGTAGCCGTGCTCGTCACGGCGCTGCCGGCGTTCGCCGTCACCCCGACCGTCACCGTAGTTGCTCCGACATCCGGGGTGCGGGGAACCGCGGTGACCATCACCGGGACCGATTTCAACAACGCCAACGTGACGTCCGTCACGATCGGGGGAGCGGCAGCCTCGCCGTTCATCATCGTCAGTGCCACGTCGATCACGACGACCGTGCCATGCGCTGCGACGACGGGGCTCGGCGACGTCAGGGTCACGAACCCGAGCGGGACATCCGCGAACACCGCTGCGGATGACTTCACGGTCACGGCTTCCGGAGCGCCGACGGTGACGTCGTTCAGCCCGAACGCCGGCACGGCCGGAGTCACGTCGGTCGTGATCACCGGAACCAACTTCTGCGGAGCAACGAGCGTCAAGTTCAACGCCACGACGCAGGCGGTGCTGACGGTCAACTCGCCGACGCAGATCACCGCCACGGTTCCCGCTGGCGCTACGACCGGAAAGATCAGCGTCGTGACACTTGCCGGCACAGGGATCAGCGCGGCTGACTTCACCGTCGGAGTGCCGGTCATCACGTCGTTCTCGCCGACGATCGGACTCGCAGGTACGACGGTCGTCATCACCGGCTCGAACCTGCTGAACGTCAGCTCGGTGAAGTTCAACGGCCTGGCGGCGGTCTTCACCATCAACTCGTCGACGCAGATCACGACGACCGTGCCGGTGGGCGCCACGACAGGACCCCTCTCGGTCACGAACGCGGTCGGCACGGCGACGGGTTCCACCTACACGGTGGCCGTGCCGACACACGCACGCTCGGTGACGTTCTCGTACCAGGGCCACCGTGCCTCCGGGAGCGTGAGCGTCGCGGATGGCTTCTCCGCGTGCAAGGCGTTCGTCCCGGTCTACATCCAACAGCTCCGCAACGGCAGCTGGAAGTTGCTCGACACCACGGCGACGAACGGCTCCGGTGCCTACAACACCTGGGTGCCCCAGAAGTCCGGCTTGTTCCGGGCGCATGTCCAGCACCAGAGCCTCACGGATGGCAGCAGCTGCGGGGGCGACCTCTCGCCGACCCGCCACCACGCCTAGGAACGGTTCGCCCGCAAGCCATGCGGGCCTGTCGTGAAGTGAACGGAGCCGGCCCCCGAAGGGGGCCGGCTCTCTCGTTCGGGGAAGACCTGCCGTCTTGACGGGCGCCCGCGGCGGACGCTCAGCAGCCGGGAACCGCGACCGCCGTCGTGGCGACCGAACCGGCCGGGGCGGGGAAGACCGCCGGATCGGGAACCTCGGACATCCGGTAGCCGTTGGACTCCCACGCGGCGATCCGGTCCACCCAGGACATGTACGCTCCCCGGTTCGCCACCGCCGAGCGCGCGCCGCGAGAGAGCGGGCCGCGGTAGTTCACGACCAGGTAGTCGTAGATGTACGGCCGGATCCCGTTCCCGACGCCGCCGGCGTTCTGCGCGCCGGCCGAGGGATGGTTGCCCGATGCGACGATCGCATCGACCGTGCGCCGGGCCGGAGCGTAGCCCTGGTTGGCTAGCTGCACCAGCTGATCGGCCGCATCCTGGCTGGCCGGGATCGCCCCCGCTTGCGCCACGTAGGCGGCCTGCAGCACCGGGAACGCCTCGAACACGTCGGCCTGCGCAACGATCGGGCTGGGCGCGGCCGCACCGCGGCTCTGGGCGTACGAGGCCAACGCCTGATAGAAGGTCGGGTCGTTACTCTGGGCGACGAAGCGGAAGAGCCACGCGCCACCCCGCGGATCGTTCATCCCGCGCAGGAACGCCGGGTTCAGGAAGCTCCGCACCTGATCCTCGGTGAGGCCGTTCGCGAGCCCGCGGCGCATGACGGCGCCCACGGCGACCTCCGGGACGCCGCCACCGAATGCGCCGCCCGAGTCCCACCAGCGATCGGCGTTGGCGGTCACCGGGGCGTTCCGGCCGTAGCGTGCGAGATCCTGCGCAAGCCCCGACCCGAGCGCGGGCATGTGCGCGAGCGACCCCATCGAACCCCCAGCCCATGCTGGGCAGCCGGGTGTTGCGTTCGTCGTCACCGTGGCCGCGTCGATCGTAGACACACTCACGACGTCCGAAGGTGGAGTGGTGAACGCCGGCTCCATCAGCTGATAGGCCTGGGCGGGCGACGCGGTCAACATCCCCCCCGCGATCGTGAATATCGCGACGGATCCAACCAACGAGCGGACTCGCATGACGATCCCTCCATCTCGTTCGGCTTCGGTCGGAGAACCTGCCCTCGATGGCCGGCGGACCTCCGCGCTGTCTCGACTACCTACAGCGCCGACCGGGGCCTCGGGTTGACAGGGATCAGGCTTGGCCCCTCCACGGGCCCGAGCTGAGGATCGCCGCGCGGGTGTCACAGGGGTCCTGGACGGTCGTGAGCTGGAGCACCCGGCCCGCTCGCGACCATGAGTAGGTTCCGGGCGTCGTGCCCGCGCAGATGTCGCGGCGGAACGCGTCGATCCGCAGTACCGAGGCCCCCAGCACCTCGAAGGGCCGGGACGCGGACGTGCCGACGAACGATGGTGGGGGCAGGAGGCGCAACCGGCCACGAGCGTCGACGCTGATCGTCCACGTCCCCGAGATCCCGTTCGCCCGAACCACGGCCAGAGCGCCGTCGAGCGTCCTGGTGAAGGTTCCGGTGAAGGGAGGGGCGACCGGGTTCACGCTCGGGCCGACGCTCGGCGGTGGCTGGGTCCCGGGTACGGGCCGCTCCGAGCCACGAACAGCATCCAGCACGTTCGGACCAAGCGCGATCGCCAGCACGACCGTGGGGATCGCGATGGCCGCGGCGAGCGATCGGCGGACCACGGTCCTGCGTCTGGTCCTGCGGACGACCGAACCCAGGAACCGGTCGACGTCCGGGTCGAGGACGCCGGCGTTCCGGTGGGCTCCCTCGCGGATCCGACGCTCAACGGGCATCCTCGTCCACCTCCTCCCCCAACAATGTCGCCAGTCGCTCCCGAGCCCGATGCAGGTGCACCTTCACGGCTCCCTCTGAGATCCCGAGGATCTCGACGATCTCGGCGATCGGACGATCTTCGAAGTAGAACAACAGGACACAGGTCCGCTGCTTCACCGGCAACTGCTTCAAGGCCTCCGCTAGGTCGACGTCCGGCCACCGCGGGTCCCGCTCCGGTGCGGTATCACGCTCCAGCACCGCCCGCATCCGATCCCGCTTCAGCGTCCGAACGGCGAGGCGGATCGCCACCCTGCGGACCCAAGCCTCCGGTCGTTCGTACCGGGACACCTTCTTCCAGTGCGACAGGAGCTGGATGAATGCCTCCTGCGTCACGTCCTCCGCCCTCGCCCTGTCACCGAGGATGAGGAAGACGGTTCGCAGGACCATGGGGAACTCGGCCCGGAAGAACCAGGTGTACTCGGGTCCGGCTCCTTCCACACGAACTCCTTCGCGGCCGACTCCGAAGCCGCCGCCCTTTGTTCCGATACAGGCACCGCCTGACATCCAGGTTGACAGACGTCGCGTGGAAAGACACCACGTGAAAAAGG
>JBOGVK010000020.1:0-12234 GCA_050692375.1 Actinomycetota bacterium | reverse complement strand
GCCGGGATCCCCTGGGACACCAGGTAGTCCCGGCCGGCTTGGGCTTCCGTGGTCGAGTCTCCGGGGGCCTTGCCCCCAACCACCATCACGCGATCCGCCCGGTGTTGTTGGAAGAGCAGGACCGCGTGGTCGAGGCGACCCTGGAACACCGGCGACGGCGTGCCGTTGTACTGCGCGGCTCCCAACACGATGATGACGTCGGCCCGCTCCACGCGGCTGGCGTCGTCGGTGTGGGCCGCGCGCCACACCGTGATCGCGCTCGCACCGACCAAGGTCATCACGACCAGGAGGACGAGCGCGACCCCGGTGAGCACCGGATGCCGGCGGATACGGGTCACGCTTCCAGGCTAGCGTGGGCATGGCGGAAGGACCTTCAGTCCAGACACATCGTGGTGATCTGCCCCTCGAAGAGGACCGGGCGACCGAGCGTGGTGAGCAGCACGTCCAGGGTTTGCTTGGTGGGAGCCACGACGCCCAGTACATAGCTGTCGCCCGCGAATCGAGCCGGAAGCCCGTCGAAGCACGCGGCGGGAGACACCACGATCGACCCTCCGACGATCGCACCGACCGCCGTCGTATCGGCGTCCAGATCGTTGGGATCGGCCGCGGTCCGCACGACCCCGAGCCACTTGATCACGGAGCCCGTGCCGGCGCTCGGCGGTCCGGTACCGTTCGAGCTGAGGTCGATGGTCGAACCGCCGTTCCTCGTGCACGACGCCAGCGCGGCGAGGATCGACACGACCACGAACACCGACGTCGAACGCATCCTCATACCGAGACCACCCAACTCCAATCCTGATACTGCGGAAGGCGCGTCCGGAAGTCGACCAGGGCCGCCAGGGCGTCCGAGTCGTTGGGGAGGAGCATCACGACCGCCCACACGCCCGGGCGGACGATGTTCGGCGACGTCAGGCTGTCCACGATCTCGACCGTCGCGGACGCGTAGGCCGCCTCGATGGTTGCTTGTGAGTCCGTGGCCGACTCGAACGATCCGAAGTCCCCCACGAGGATCCCGGCGATCGAGCTCTCGGTCGGGCTCGGCGTGGCGGTCGGGGTAGCGTTCGGCGTGACGGTCGACGTCGGGTCCGTACTGGGAGGCGGGGTCGCCGTGGGCGTCGAAGTCGGTGTCGGACTGGGTATCGGACTGGGCGTCGCCGTCGGCTCGGTGCCGGCTCGCATGGGCGTTCGATCCGGATCGTCGACGGAACGAGGGTCGACCATGACGGCACCACACCCCAGGTCGACGAGCGCTTCCGGCGAGCGTTCCGCGTAGAGCCGCCACTCACCGCTCCCCTGGTCGAAGATGTTCCACACGCGATGTCCGTTCAGGACGCCCGCGAGGTACATCTCGCGAGGAAGACCCCTTACCTTGGAAGCCACTCCGTCAGGAGACAAGCGCCACAGTTCGAACGACGGCATGACGGTGGCGGAGCTGCGACCGTGTATGCGGACGAACTCCACGGATCCGTCGCCTCCGTCAACCGGCGTTCGGATCGCGGACCACCGATCGCCACGGGCGTGGAAGGCAGTGACGCGGATCCATCGCTTCGTCGTCAGGTCGTAGCGCCAGAGGTTATCGAGTCCCTCGTCCTCGGTGCGCGTGAAGGCCGGCTCGGGTTCTGCGATCACGGCGACGATGGAATCGATCCCCACGAAGACGGGCGAGAACAGCCCGATCGATCGCGACGGCGCCGCGATGTCCACCGCGGATGACGTCTGGGGAGACCACACGCGCAAGCGCGAGCCGAGCGACCACACCAGGCGGCCGTCGGGCGACCACGATGGGTGGGTGGCTTCGCCGGACTGATCCAGTCGGATCACGCCAGTGGGGGTGACGATGACCACGGCGTCCGCGCCGCGGCGATCCAGGACGAACGCCGTGCCGGACCCGGGCCGGGCGGTGATGTGGCGGATCACCCCCGGGCCGATCGACGTCGACGCGGCGAACGCCTCGCGGACGCCGGTCGAGCCGACGACGACCAGCGACCGCCCTCCCACGACGGCGGGCAGGCCGACGCCCCGCCCGATCGACGTGCGCGGCCCGACGGACTGAACAACGTCGCGCTCGCACGCGACGGCGCGTGAGGCCTGGCTCAGGCTCACGCCGGAGAACGCTCCGACCACGCTCGCCGTCAACGCGACGGCGACGAACAATGCCCTTCGACGCATCGATGCCTCCTCAATAGCCGGTGACGTACTGGAAGTGCATGGGGTCGGGGATGGTGCTGAAGTTGAGCCCCCAGTAGAAGTTGTGGCCGGGGTAGGCCCCCTTCCACAGCTTGGGCAGGTACTTCTTGTAGTCGTGGCCGTCGGATCCGACACCGTTCCACGTGGAGCTTCCGCGTGGGTTCCGCTGCCAGTTGATGTCGATCGCGGCGCCGAACGCGTGCACCGACCAGCTGGTCGTGCCCTCGATCTGCCGGCAGTTGTATCCGCCGATACCCGGATACAGTGCTCCCTCATTCAGGTCGGCAGCGATGTGGTTCCGGATGTTCCAGCTCACGTCTCGGTCGACATATGGGTGGTAGTTGATGTAGCCATCGACTCCCGGCGTCGATTGCGACGGCCATGACGACCGCGCGGCGTTGGCCGCGCTGTTACAGGGCTGTCCGAACGTCGCGACCAGCCCGCTGTAGCCATGCGGACGAGCGGGGATCCCGGCCGACGAATGGTCGTGCACCCAGCCGGGTGGGGGCATCGCCTGCACGGCGAACGGCGCGGCGAGCAACGCGGATACCGCGGCGCACCCCACCGCCACGACGACGAGTCGCGCCCAGAGACGCCCGAAGAGCGGAGACGATCTCGCTCTCATCACCACCTCCTGTGTTCAGGGGGGAGATGGGAGGAGTTCGCACGCTATCGCGGCACGCGGTGGGGGCGCATCGCCGGATCGGGGGCGTGCGTCGGAAGGGCGGAGGATTCCCGGTGACGGCCGTCACCCGGCCGCAGTCACGACGTCACCTCATCGATCACGTGATGAAGGGTGGCCCACAAGGGTTCTCGCCTCGACATCTCGGTGACGTAGTACCACCAGAACCCGCCGCCCACGCTTGCGGGGAACGATAAGTTCGCCAAGTACATGTGGCGGGCTAGCGCGGCGCGGACCGTTGTCGTGGGGTCGTGCTGCGATCGCCACCACCACACCCTCGACGTGCCCGGCTCCCAGTAGCCGAGCTCCCCCATCGCGATACGCTTCCCGGGGAACATCGCGTGGAGCCGTTCGAAGACCTCGTCGTGCGCGATCCCGAGCGGAGCGCCACCGATCCATGCGGACAGGGCGATCACGTCGGTGTCGGCGAGGAGCGTCGACGAGATCTGGTCGCGCGCCCATTGGAAGACCGACGTCGCCGGGCTATCGGCGGTACCGAGCTGCCAGAAGAGGGTCAGGACGGTCGTGTCGGTCGGGTCGGTCGCCTTCACGTATCGCGCCGCGTACGCAACCTTCTCCGGGACGTCGGCGCCCAACCAGCCGCCGTTCACCTCGTTCCCGACCTCCCAGATATCGATGTCCGGGAAGTGATCGACGTAGCTGCGCCAGCGGGCCTCGAACTCGGCCACCGTCGCGTGTCGCATGTACGCGCTGTCGAACACCTGCCCGACGACCACGACGCCCTGCCGCTCGGCCTCCTGGACGATCGCGTCGTAACCATCAGGTCCGACCCCCAGGTCGAAGACGATCCGGACGTACGCCGCACCGGGCCGGTGATCGACCAGATCGGCGATCGACGAGATCACGTCCCGGTAGCGGTCCCGACGGTCGACAGTGACGCCCCACCAGGGATCGCGAGAGGCGCCCTCCTGTCGTCCGTCGGCTTCGAGCAGCGACTCGAACGCCCGCGCCAGCACGTCCAGTGCCTGCTGGCCGAGCGCACCGCGCTGAGCCGGATCGGACGCCTCGGTCGCACGGGCCACCAACGCCGAGGCCGAGGCGTCGAGCGTCAGGAACCGCTCCGTCGGAACGAACGCCGGGCGTCGCGCGAGCGCGTCGTCGAGCTTGATCCGGTAGTCGAGCGCCGCGCGATACGTGAGGTTCACCGTACCGCCGGCCGCGAATCCTCCCCCGCCGTCATCGACGAACAGGGTGGAGTACCCGGTGTGCGCCGTTCGCCACGCCAGAGTGAGACCGATGCCCGGCTCGGAGACGGGGAAGGCCGGGACTCCACGGTCGTCCACCAGTGCCGGCATGTCGACGATCGAGGCGTCCGACACCCGGTAGGTCGCATCGCTCCGCCATCCCCGCGGCCCGCCTGTCGTGATCGCGAGCACGTCGTCGAAGGACAGCCGGCGACCGGCCGCGTTGTACGCAACGAGTCGAACCATCGGCGGGGCGGCGGAACCCACAGCTGGCTGGAGCGAAGAGACGGCGACGAGGATCGCGAGCAGCACGTACCTCCCGACGGACGCCATGCTCGCAGGCTACTCCGGCGAACAGCGCACTACGTCGACACGGTCACTTGCTTGCGGATCCGGCTTCGCCGACCGAGGCCTGACCCGCTGCCAGACGCGCCGTCTCCACGCGGAAGGGGGAGCAGCTGACGTAGTCCAGCCCGATCTGGTGGCAGAAGATGACGGAAGCCGGGTCGCCGCCGTGCTCGCCGCAGATGCCGAGATGCAACGACGGGTTCGCGGCCTTGCCTTCCTCGCACGCGATCTTCATCAGACGTCCCACGCCCGGCTTGTCCACTGTGACGAACGGGTTCGCGGGCACCAGCTTCCGCTCCTCGTACATCCCGACGAACTTGCCGATGTCGTCGCGGCTGAAGCCGAACGCGGTCTGGGTCAGGTCGTTGGTACCGAACGAGAAGAACTCGGCCGTTTCCGCGATCTCGCCGGCGGTGACGGCCGCCCGAGGCAGCTCGATCATGGTGCCCCATTCGATGTGATCCAGCTCGACGCCGGCGTTCGCGAGCACCTCCCGCGCGACGGGCTGGAGCTCGGCCAGCATCTGTTGGAGCTCGGGTGCGGTGGCCACCAGCGGGATCATGATCTCGACCTTCGGGTCGCCACCCTCCGTCTTCACGCGGGCCGCGGCCTCACAGATCGCGCGGACCTGCATCGCGTAGAGACCGGGCTTCACGATGCCCAGGCGCACCCCGCGGAGTCCGAGCATCGGGTTCATCTCGTGCAGCTCGTTCACCTTCTGCAGCACGCGCTTCTGCTCGGAGACGTCCTCGCCGCGCTCCTCGCCGAGCGCGACCTCGACGGCAAGCTCCACCTGGTTCGGCAGGAACTCGTGCAGCGGTGGGTCGAGCAGCCGGACGGTCACCGGCAGACCGCTCATGGCGCGGAAGATGCCGACGAAGTCCTGGCGTTGGAGTGGCAGCAGGACGTCGTATGCGGCCTGTGCCTCCTCGTCGGTCTCCGCGAAGATCATCTGACGGACGGACTCGACGCGCTCCTCGCCGAGGAACATGTGCTCGGTGCGGCAGAGACCGATGCCCTCGGCGCCGCGCTCGCGCGCGTTCGTCGACTGGTCGGGCGTGTCGGCGTTCGCTCGCACGCGCAGACGCCTGCGCTCATCGGCGTGCGCCATCAGCGACTCGAACGCCTTCCAGATCTTCTCCTCGCGCGCCGCCGCGTCCCCGCCGCGCGCCTTCTCCAGCACCGACTCCTCGAGGGGCAGCTCGCCCACGTAGACGTTTCCCGTGAAGCCGTCGATCGTGATCACGTCGCCCTCCGCGACCTTCGTGCCGTTGGCGTGGAAGGACCGACCTTCGAGATCGAGCTTGATCGCGTCGGCGCCGCAGACGGCGGGGATCCCCTCGCCGCGCGCGACCACGGCGGCGTGCGAGTTCGTGCCACCGGCCGAGGTGAGGATTCCCTGCGACGCGATCATGCCGTGATAGTCGTCGGGGGTCGTCTCGCGGCGAACCAGGATGACCTTCTCTCCGCGCTCATGCCACTCCTTCGCCTCGTCGGCGGTGAACACGACGCGACCGACCGCCGCGCCCGGGGAGGCATTCAATCCCTGGCTGATGGGGTTCTCCGCCTCCTTGGCGGACTCCGCGATGACCGGCTTGAACATCTCTTCCAGGCGGTTCGCGTCGACGCGCAGCAGGGCCTCGTCGGCCGTGATCAACCCCTCTTGCATCATGTCGGACGCCATCACCCATTCGGCGAACGCGGTGCGCTTGCCGATCCGCGTCTGCAGGAGCCAGAACTTCCCCTTCTCGATCGTGAACTCGATGTCGCACATGTCGTGGTAGTGACCTTCGAGCGTGTCCATGGCCTCGCGGAGCGAGGCGTATGACGCCGGGTCCAGCCGCTCCAGATCGGCGAGCGGCAGCGTGTTGCGGATCCCCGCGACCACGTCCTCGCCCTGCGCGTTCGGGAGGTAGTCGCCGTATGGCACCTTCTCGCCCGTGGACGGGTCGCGCGTGAACGCCACGCCGGTGCCCGAATCGTCCCCCCGGTTGCCGAACACCATCGCCACGATGTTCACCGCCGTGCCCAGGTCGTCGCTGATCTTGTTCTGGCGCCGGTAGTCGATCGCGCGCTTGCCGTTCCACGACTCGAAGACCGCATCGATCGCCAGGCGGAGCTGGTCCCTCGGATCCTGCGGGAAGTCCTCGGTGGTGTGCTCGCGATAGATCGAGCGGAACCGCTCGATCAGTTCGGCCAGGTCGCTGGCGTCGAGATCCGTATCCGACGTCCCGGGGCCCTTGCGCTCTTTCGCCTCGTCGAGAGCATGCTCGAACGCGTCGGCGGGCACGTTCATCACGATCTTGCCGAACATCTGGATGAACCGTCGGTAGGCGTCGTTCGCGAACCGCATGTCTCCGCCGGTCTGCGCGGCAAGTCCTTTCACGGAGTCGTCGTTCAGACCGAGGTTGAGGACTGTGTCCATCATGCCGGGCATGGAGAACTTCGCTCCGCTCCGGACGCTCACGAGCAGCGGATCACTCGGATCGCCGAGCTTCTTGCCCATCGCCTCCTGGAGCCGCCCCAGGTGCTCGCCGGCCTCCTGCAGCATCTCGGGCGGCGGGCCGCCCTGAGCCAGGAACGTGAGGCACGCCTCGGTCGTGATCGTGAACCCCGGCGGAACCGGAAGCCCCATGTTCGTCATCTCTGCGAGGTTGGCTCCCTTCCCCCCGAGGAGATCCTTCATGTCTTTGTTGCCTTCAGAGAAGTCGTAGACGTACTTGGTCACGGCATGCCTCCGGCGGGTCGATCCATTCGGAGCCGCCAGTCTACGGCGGAGGCGGAGTGGTCATCGCCGGGCAGCCGTGTTGCCGCCAAAGGACCGCCAATCGTCAGCCGATCAGCCGGCGGTGACCCCGGCGTGCAGGCGCACGCTGTCGATGACCGGTAGCGCCAATGCCGCGAGCTGCTTCAACTTCGCGCTATCAGGCGCATCGAGCACGAAGAAGAGCGTGTGCGGACGCCCGTCGATCTTGATGGCCGCGATGTCGAGGCGGATCTCCTCGCGACCACCGATGGCGTAGTACTCGCCGCCGTCGCGCCGCGTGAACAGGGCCGCACACCGCGGATTGGTCGGGCACGTCGGGTCGCCGAATCGAGCCGTGTGGGAGATCACGAGAACCACCCGAGTCGCCTTGATCCCGCCCACGCTCGTCACCGGGGTGGGGGGTTCGATGATGTGGAAGTCCGGATCGCCGATCCAGGCCACCATGGCCTCCGGAGACGTGCCGACGTTCTTCAGGATCGTGGTGCCGTGGCCCGGACCCGAGCTCTTCACGGCGACCATGTCCTCCCAGAAGAACAGGCGGTCGTCGGGATGATCGGCCGGGTAGAAGCTGAACTCGTACTTGTCCAAAGAGTGGCTGCCCCACGTGGTGGTGAATGTCAATGTCATACCGGGGTGGAACGCCATGTCGGAGGTCCCCGTGTCGTACGTGCCGGGCGGAAGCGTGCACGGTCGCTGTCGCTACAGTCGATCGAAACGTCCGCCGGGGTGGGCGGCGGTGAGGGACCCGTGCTTGCCGCTGGGTGCGGTGCGGAGCCACCGTCGCCACACCCGGCCAGCAGGATGCTCACCGTGACGAGGGTGGCCGCTGCCCGGATCCGCCGGCTCATCGTCCTCCTCCGCCGTCCTCTGCGCGCCTACTCGGATCCGGCACGTTGATTCCTTCCTTTCCCCGCGTTAGGACCGACCGAGACGGACCACCCTCCGGGAGCAAGAGATCTCCCATCAAGGCGTCGGCCTCCAGGCGAGCATGCTCGGGCTGTTGATGGTCACGCTCGAGATCGTCCGTACGGCTCCCCCATCCGTCGCGATCAGGCGAAGCTGACCACGAACGACGGCCGCCATCTGCGAACCGTCTGGCGCCCACACCGGCCCCGTCGCCCACAACCCGATGCAGCAATGCTTCCGCGCATGGATCTCGGTAAGCCGAGAGCCGTCCGGGCGGATGGACCACGCCTGCCAAACGAACGGATCGCCGTTGGTGTGCAGGAGGCGGGCATATCCCTCGAACGCGATCGAGCTCCCGTCGACTGACCAGTCCGGAGAAATGCCCTTCGCAAGGAGCCGGCGACCCGTGCCGTCCACGTTCATCGTGAAGATCTCCGCTCCCGATCCGAAGACGATCTGCGAGCCATCCGGGGAAAGCGAGAACCCAATCGACGCCGTGATCGGGAAGCCATCCGGATCGGTGAGCTGCCTCTCTCCCGTCCCATCCGGGTGGATCAACATGACGGGCTGAACGGTGCCGCCCGGTTCGCCGCTTGCCGGCCCCGCGAACGCGATCCAGTTCCCGTCCGCGGACCAGTCGACGCTCGCACCGAAGCGAGGGGTGCCGCATTTCGTCCCCAGGACGCGATCGGCTCCGGTCTCCATGTTGCGGATCACCAGCGAACATGGATGAGTCTTCGATTCATAGGCGAGCTCGGTTCCATCGGGAGACCAGGCGAATCCCGAAACTCCCACGTCCGCCACCAGGACCCGTAGCTCACCCGTTTTCAGGTCAACGACGTCGATCCCACCGTTGATCGAGATGGTCAGCTGGGCGTTGTGCCGACTCGGGCTGGGATGGATATTCCCAGGGACAGAGCTCGATCTCACGACGCTCGCGCCGATGAGCACCACGATCAACGCGACCGCGATCCCCACGACCCCGGCCCTGATCCGTTGGTTGCGGCGCTTCTGCTCCCGGCGTCGGTGGAACGCGTCGAGCGTGAACGGGTGGACCTCGACGCGCTCCAGCTCGCGGTCGACGATCGAACGGAGATCAGACATCGGTCGCCTCCAGGTTGGCTCGTAGCGCTATCCGCGCCTGATGCGTGAGCGCGTACACGGTTGAGGCACGGATACCCAGGAGCCGGCCCGTCTCTTCGCCCGAGTAGCCGAGCGCCTCGGTCAGCACGAGCGCGGCCCGCTGCCGGGGGGTGAGTCGGCCGAGCGCCTCGGCCGCGACGTCCCGGTCCTCGACGCGTTGGAAGACGTCGGGCTCGGGTTCGCGTCCTATCGCATGCTTCAGCCCGCGGGCGGCCCGCCGGTACTGGCTCCGGAACGTGTTGATCGCCGCACGGTGCAGGTAACCAGCTGGGTCCTCCATCGTTGCCACGGAATCCCAACGTTCGAGCACCTTCGTGAACGCTTCCTGCGCCAAGTCCTCGGCCTCCGCAGTGCTTCCCGTGATGAGGCTGAGGACACGGAGCAGGCGATCCTTCTCGGCCTCGAAGAGGTCCTCGAACGTGGCGTACGCGGGTCGCATGGGCTCCGGCGGAGCCTCCCACCTTCCCGTCCGTCGAACCACCTCAGCCATCTCAAGAGATACAACGCTCAGGGGCGGCGAAATCTGTAGCACGTGTCTGGGGTCCGGGTGAGCTTGCCCTGTCCACCGGCGACTCGTAGCCTGGAAGCGAAACGCATGAGGCGCCAGGCGTTGAGGGGGTCGGCCCATGCAAGGGATCATGTTCGTGGAGCTCTCCGGCTACGTCGAGGAGCTGCTCGGACCGAAAGCCTGGAAGGGAACGCTGGTCGAGGCCGGACTGGGCGACCACACGTACACCGCGGATGCGGCAGGCCCCGACAACGAATTCCTTCCCCTGGTGACCAACGCGGCTTCCCGGCTGGAGCGGCCGCTTCAATCCGTGCTCGAGAGCTTTGGCGAATACCTCGCGCCGCACCTGCTCGGAGGCGAGTATGGGCCGCTCGTCGATCCCGATTGGGATCTCCTGGACTTCCTGGAGCACACGGAGGCTTCGATCCATACGGTGGTGCGCGAGCGCGATCCACGATCGCGCCCGCCGAAGCTCCGAGTCGTCCGTCCGCTCCCCGACCAGATCCTCGTTCTGTACGAGTCACCTCGGCGGATGTGCTCGGTCGCCAAGGGCATCATCCGGGGCGCGGCCCGGCACTATGATCAGGAGATCCGGATCAGCGAGCCGCGCTGCATGCTTGCGGGAGCCACTCGATGTGAGATCACCGTCCGCGCGGTGCCCGGCGGCCCCTAAGGGCCGAGCCGTCCGGCGGTTGCCTACGGCAGCGCGCTTCCAAGGGCGTCGAGCGTAGCGCCGTCGCTCGCGAAGCCCACGTCCACGCGCGCGCCGACCGGATCGTGGACGAAGGCGGTCCCGTTCCCGATCCACTGCGTCATTGCATCGGCGAACTCCTGCGCGTCGCCCGAAGTGTCCCAAACCGTTCGCAGCACGATCGCAGTGTGCGAACCGTCCGTCCAAGCGCGGTAGATGCCCCCGTCCCACCCCGTGGCGGCCTGGCTCGCCACGCCGGTGTCGAGGCGCAGTTGCAGCATCAGCTGGAGCCAGACCTCCCCGACCGTCATGACGTCGAGGTCCTTCCAGCCGTCGCCCAACGCCGGACCGAGGTTCGGGATGTCGACCGGCTGCGGCGTGTCGCTCGGCCAGCGCTCCGGATGGATGATCTGCTCCGTCGAGACCGGGAACGTCGTGAGCGCCTGGTTCACGCGCGCGGTTCCCCCTTGCTCGTCCAGCCGCTGGATGAACGCCATGCCGACCGTGTAGGGCCAGAGCTCCAACCGTGAGATGAACGGCGGCACGCCTTGAAGCGATCCGCCGCCGCTACCGCCTACCGGCGCGTTGGACGGGAACCGCATGATCACCTGCGTCGCGAAGAACTGCGCGCTGCCCTCCACCGCGCCGAGCGCCGCCGTGAACGCCTCGTCGTCACATCGCGCCACGATCGTGTCCAGCCGAGAGAGTCCGAAGTGCTGGTCGTCGATCGCGTGCGTCAGCTCATGGGCCAGGATGAAGCGCTCGTTCAGGCTCAGCTCCGTGTCGCCGATGTAGACGAGCTTCTTGTTCGCCGGGTTGTAGAACCCCACGACCTGTCCCGTCTGGAACGCGAGCAGTGCGTCCCGGATGCTCGTCCCCGCGGGGATGACGCCGATCGTTCCCCAGGCGTCCGATCGGCGCGCGTAGAAGTCGACGGGATACGTCTTGTCGAAGCTCTTCGTCAGCCGCCGGTCGATCTGCGCCCGGGTCAGCGGCTGGACGGCAACGTGCGACGTGTACTTCAAGTTGCGCACAGCTTCGACCTGTTGCTCGACGGTCGCGATCGCGGGCGGGGTCGGTCCCTCGGGGGTCATGCCCGACCCGCCTCCGATCTTCGGCGCATCGCACAGGCGCTTCATAGCCGCGGCCGCGGAGCCGGGACCGGTGGGCACCGGCGACGGCGACGGGTCCGGTGAGAGCGGGACCTTCCCGAACGTGATGGAGCACGCTGCGGCCGCGAGCGTCAGCCCGAGGATCCCCGACGCGAACCGGCGTCGCGAGCTCACCGACGACGTGGGACGACCAACCCCACGACGGCCACCACGATGGCGGCGGCCGAGAACCCGGACGACACCCACAAGAGCCGCGTCGACTCCAAGAGGCCCTTCGCCGACATGACCAACGACAGGCCGGCCACGAGCATCAGCACGAACGCCACGATGTAGAACGCGAACGAGCCGCGCTGCCGGCGCTCTGGTGCTTCGCTCACAGGCGGTCTCGCAGGTAGGCAACGAGGGTGTCGATAGGCAACCGCTCCTGCGTCATCGTGTCGCGCTCGCGGACCGTGACCTGCAGATCCTCGAGCGAGTCGAAGTCCACCGTCACGCAGAACGGCGTCCCGACCTCATCCTGTCGGCGGTACCGGCGCCCGATCGCGCCGGCGTCGTCGTATTGGCACATCCACTCCGGCTTCACCAGATCGAAGACGCGCCGTGCCTCGGGCACGAGCGCCTCGTTGCGAGAAAGCGGAAGCACCGCAACCTTGATCGGCGCCAAGTCCCGGTGGAACTTCAGCAC
>JBOGVK010000019.1:0-6880 GCA_050692375.1 Actinomycetota bacterium | reverse complement strand
CTGATATCCAGGATCAACACCAGCGGACGCGTCCGCGACTTCCGCGCGCGCCATGCACGGTCGAACGGCTCCCCCTGCGTGCGGAGCGATCGCCGAAGCGTCCGCCGGATATCGAACGTCGTGCCTTTGGATGCGGGCCGCGTACGCCGGGTCCGTTCCACCGGAACGGTGACCGCCAAGCGGCGGATCATGGTCGCGATCCGCGCGCGCTCCTCCTCGGTGAGATCGGGGAACGACTTCTCGCGAAGGACCTCGACGCCGCTCGCCACGATCCGGATCGACGTTTCCTCCTCGTCCTCAGGCTCGTCGTCTCCGGCCGAACGCCACTGCGCGGCGACCCCACCGACCGTGACCTGCAGGTTGTCGGGCATCTCGCCCCAGTCGACGTCAGTCTTGGTCCCACTGGACGCCGGCAGCGTCAGCTCGATGAGGAGCTCGCCTTGCGTTCCGAGGCTCCGGTACCACGCGTCGAACGCCTCGTCGTACGCGGCGAAGTCCTCCCTGCGACCGATCATCGACGCGCGTCCGGCCCAATAGAGCGAGTCTCGATCGCTCAGGCTGAGCGCCGCAACCGCCCGGCAGAACGTCAGGACGCGGCCGGTGCCCACGGGCAATCCCGCGATCCGCAGCTCACGTCCGAACCCGACGAGGGAAGCAAGCGCGTCTCCGGACTCAGTCATCGACCCGGTCGAACCAGGTAGCGCCGAACCTCGTCTCGAGCACGACCCCATCCAACAAGCCGATCGGAGATCCGTCAAAGGATCGAGGGGAGATCAGGGAAGAGAGACGAAAGGCCGCATGCCGCGCCCTGCAGTTAGGGGAGATCAGGACTCGCCGTCATACGCAGGTTCGCGGCAACGGTCGACATGGTCGCCGACTTCACCGAGACCGGCCTTGCCTCGAAGGAACCAGCTCCCGTGATCGCCGTTAGTAGGGGTTGGCCCCACGGGCACATGCCATGGCGAGGTTCGTGGAAGTCCTTCGCACGGAACGTGCGTGTTGCGAGTAGTTGTAGTACCCACGCTTCGACCTCTCGCTGCGAGGTGTGGCTCGCTCTGAAGAAGGGGCACACCCCACCGAGTGAACGCGAATGCGTTGATCTGCCAGTTCTTGACGAGATCGCCGAGACGGTGATTCGGTCACGCCGAATCGTCGGGCTCGTCAGGCTCGAGCAGCCACCGATAGCCGATCCCGGGGTCCGTCGCGATGATGCGCGGCCTGCTGGGGTCGGGTTCGATCTTCCGGCGGAGCTGGCTGATGAACACCCGAAGGACGTCGATGTCGTCCTCGTAGCCATGCCCCCACACGTGCTCGAGCAGCCATCGGTGGGTGAGAAGCTTCCCGGGGTGTTGCGAGAGCGCCTCAAGAAGGGCCCACTCGGTCTTCGTCAGCCGGACGTCTTTACCCGATTGGACCACCCAGTGGGTGTCGAAGTCGATCTCGAGGCCGTCCGTCTCGAACCGCAGCGAGGGCCGCGCTCCCTGCGATCCCGCCCGCCGGAGGAGCGCTCGCACGCGGGCCATGAGCTCATCGATCCCGAAGGGTTTCGTGAGGTAGTCGTCGGCTCCGAGATCGAGCGCGGCGACCTTGTCGGCCTCTTCCTCCCGGACCGACAACACGAGGATCGGCACCGAGCTCCGGGCTCGGACCTGGCGGCACACGGAGAGCCCGTCGAGCACCGGCAAGTTGAGGTCGAGCACGATCAAGTCAGGATCGAACGTCCACGCAGCCATGAGTGCTTCCTCGCCGTCAGCGGCCATCTTCACGAGGAAGTCGCGCGCGCCCAGCGCCCGGCCTACCGCCTTGCGGATGTTCTCCTCATCGTCAACGAGCAAGACCCGGTCCTTCTTCACGGGGCATCGCCGACAGGAAGCGAGAACGCGAGCGTCGCGCCGCCACCCGGTGTGTCCTCGATCCAGATCTCACCATCCATCAGGACGAGAAACCCTTTCGCGATGGCAAGCCCTAAGCCCGTTCCCAGGCCGGGGTCGCGCTCCGTCACCTGGTAGAAGGGGTAGAAAAGCTGCTCCCGCGCGTCGGCGGGAACGCCACGGCCGTGGTCGATCACGCGGACCACGACGCGCAGATCGCTCGCTCGCCCCTCGACGACCACGCCGCCCTGATCGGCCTCGGCGACCGCCTTACCAGCGTTCTCGAGCAGGTTGGTCGCCACCCGATCGAGGAAGACGGGGTCCGCCCGGACGACCGACGCGTCGTCGCGGACGTGGATGTCGAAGGCGAGGTCTGCCCACTGCCGCCGCAGACGCTCCGCGCACGTCGCGAGGATGTCCGCCAGGTCGACGTTCTGCAAACGGGGCCTGAGCATCCCACCCTCGATGCGCGACATGTCTAGGAGGTTCGCGATCAACGATGTGAGCCGATCGGTCTCGCGATCGATGCTCGCAAGCGCCTCATGCACGTCCGTCGGGTTGCTCGACCGATCACCCTCCAGCAGGTCGGTCACCGACGCCTTGATCGCGGCCAGCGGGCTCCTCAGGTCGTGCGAGACGGCGGCCAGCATCGACCGACGGACGCGATCCGTTTGGCGGTAGACCTCGGCCTCGGTCGCCCTCTGCAGGAGCCGGTCCCGCTCGAGCACGAGAGCGAATTGGTCGCAGAAGGCGCGAAGGACCCGGCTCTCCGAGGGACTGAGCGCGGACCGTGGACCGCGGAGCACGAACAATCCGAGGTTGCGGCCCCTTACGGAGAGAGGGAGACGCTCCACCGGTTCCGGCCCGAGGGCTGGATCGGGCCGGAGCCTGATCTCCCCGGGCGACACGCCGATCGTCGCCTGCTCGTGCAGCTTCCGCGTGTCAGCGTCTTGGACGAACAGCGCGCCAGCCGCGAACCCGAAGACCGCGGCCAGGTGCCTGAGGACCGAGCCGTACGTCCCGGGTCCGGGGCTCGCGACCACCAGCTGGGCCGAAAGCAGCTGCAGCGTCCGGAGCTCATCTTCTCGGGCCTCGGCCGCGTCGGCGCGCTCAGTCGCTCTGGCGAGGAGGGCGGAGATCAGGATCGACAGCCCGAGGAACACGAAAAGCATGACGACGTGCTCCGGCCGCGCGATCGTGAACGTGTTGTACGGAGGGATGAAAAGGAAGTTGAACGTCAAGAAGTCGACGATCGACGCGAAGAACCCCGGGCCGAGGCCGCCGACGGCCGCCGAGAGAACGACGACGACGAGGAAGCCGAACCCGACACTGAGCGGCGTGATCAAGTCTCGCAGCGGCAGGAGCGCCGCGGTGAGCCCGATCGTCCCGATCGTCGCGATCAGGTAGGCGAGCGCTCGACGGTGAGGACGTTCACTCGACAGCCGCGCGAGCCTCTGGGTTGGGGTTCGCGCCGACGGCACCGCGTTCGTCGAGGATCTGTCAGCCATGTCCAACAGTGTCTCAACGGGGCTCGGTCACAGGTGCAGGTCTCAAACATCCCCCTTCACCCTTAGCTTTCCCATAGGTCTCGGCCCGATCCCCTCAGGCTTCCCTTAGACCCGGTCTCTAGGCTCGAGATGCAAGCGGTGTGCCGGGAAGCCTGGTCGGCGGGATCGGTGCTGCGCGCCTAGTGGCCTCGGTCTCCAACCCGAACGAAGGTTGGAGGTCCTTATGGGATCGGCCGGCGAGGTCCCCACACCGTCAGCGGCCCGGCGCCTCGGAACCAGCTACGCGATGCTCCTGATCGCGTTCTCCTTCGCCGTCATGGCCGACCCCGTGTCATCGGTGGCGTACGCGATCGAAGCGGGCCTTCGTGCGTTGCATGGCCATCTGAGCCTCCTGCTGCTCACGATGGGCTTGGTCCTTGCGATTATCGGCGTCGTCCGCCTGAACTACGACCAGCTGATCCAGCGGTTCCCCGAAGGTGGCGGGGCTGTCGCAGCGACAGCTGTCGCGTTCGGAGAGGCCTGGGCATTCGTACCGCTCGGCGCGCTGATCGTCGACTTCGTCCTCACGATCGCGATCAGCGCGGCCGCCGCGGCCTCGGCGGTGATCGCGTACGTGCCGGACCTGGCGGGGTTGCGGGTGCTGATCGCCCTGGGGTTCGTCGTGTTGGTGGCCGGGCTCACCTGGTTCGGCCACGTAGGACGGTCGGTGTTCGCAGCGATGACCATCGCGTTCGTCGCGGTCGCGATGGTCGTGCTCGTGCGGGGCTCGGTCTCACCGACCCATGCGGTGTTCGATCCGCATCCCGTCACGACGGGCCCTGCGTCGATGTTCACCGTACTGCTCGCCTTCCCGGTGGCGATGGCACTCGCGACCGGGGTGGAAGCTCCTTCCAGTGCGATCGCCCAGCTCGGGCAGCTCGACGACGTCGGGCGCCGGCGCTTCGGCCGCGTCACGTTGTGGCTCACGTTCGTCATCGAGGGATCGCTCACGATTCTCATCACCGCGCTCGCCGTGCATCTGTCGGTCGGCATCCCCCGCAAGAACAGCACGTTGATCGCGAACGTTGCCGAGGCGAGCGTCGGGCGCGGGCCACTCCTCGCCCTCTTCCAGCTCACGAGCTCGCTCCTCCTGCTCGCGGCGGCGAGCTCCTCCTTCCAAGCGGGGCCGGGGCTGCTCAAGGCGCTCGCACGCCGGGACCGTGAGCGCGGTGATGAGATCGGGATCCTTCCTCGTTCGCTCGGGTCTACGAACCGTCACCACACGCCGTATTGGAGCGTGCTCGTGTACCTGGTGATCTCGGCGCTCATCGTGGTGGCCGCTAGTGGACGCGACCAGGAACTCGTCCTCTTCTACGCGGTGGCGGTCTTCGTCAGCTTCCTCTGCGGGCTGCTTTCGATGGCGAGGTTCTCCGGACGGGAGGGCGATCGGTGGCATCGGGCAGTGAACATCTTCGGAGCGATCGTCGTCGCATTCACGATCCTCGTGAATCTCCGGCGGGGCTACCCGATCCTCTCGCTGGCCGCGGCCGGTGTGATCGCCCTCGGCCTGTTCGCGGTGTGGGTGCGGTCGGGCCGCCCCCGAGGTGTGGCGCAGGCCGAGATCGATGCCGAACGGGACCGGGGAACGTGATGTCAGCTATCGTCGCCGTGGGAGGCAAGTGGTTCCCGGGGCCACACGGCGGTCGTACCTCCGGCCTCGTCGCGATGGTGACGCTGGTCGTTGCGGTCGTGGTGATCTGTCTGATCCTCGAACGGGCTACGATTCGGTCGGAGCTTGCCCGCTGGCTCGAGGAGGTGTTCGGATCGACACGGAATGATGATGACCGCATCGACGAGCGCGCCGGGGATGAGCCAGAGGATCGCGCCTGACGGGTTGCTATCCCCCGAAGCACCTTCCGGCCGGCGTTGTCTACGGGCTGCGGCGTTCCGTACATCCGAACCGGTGAGGCCAGACCGCATGCCGCTGGCTGGGTGCTGGTGGGTGCCTTGCCGGCGACGGCGCTCGGCGCTCTCCTCTCCAACGTGGTTGGCGGTCCAACGCTCCTCTCATCGCCTCGGGTTTGGTTATCGTGATCGTCGGACGGCGGGTCCTTCGACCGATCGAGGAGACCGCTCGCCGGGTCGGAACCGTCCGGCGGAAGAACCGTCCCCTGCTGGTCGCCACCTCTGCTGGCGTCGGGCTACTCGCCGGCCTGCTCGCCAACGGCGGAGGCTTCCTCTTGGTGCCGATGTACCTATTGATCTTCGGCCTGGCCATGCGCGAGGCAGCCGGAACGAGTCTCATCGTGATCGCGATCCTCGCGCTACCCATGCTGGCCACGCACTGGGCGCTCGGCCACACGACTGGAAGGTGCCACGGCGTTCGCGCTCGGCGCCGTTCCCGCCAGCCCAGCGAGCGGCCGGATCGCGCACCATATCGCGGGCACGCGTGTGCGCCACGGGTTCGGTTGATTCCTCATGGGCGCGGGGGTCGCCTTCGTGGTCTACCGGATCGTAGGCGCGTAATCAGCACTGGGCCGCGATTAGAGCTACACCAGAGACTGGCCTCGCTTCATCGTGAGGCCATCTCAAGGGTCCCAGCGCGACCTCCGATGGATAGTCATGGCGTCAACCACCTCTCCCGCCGGGGAGGAGGATCGCGTCGATCGATGGACCGACGCGGTCCTCTTGCTGAGCGGCAGCGTTCCTACATACCTGGCGGTCGTGCTGATCCTGCTTGGTCTCTTGTTCTGTTACATGATTACGTATCACCTGGGAGGTGCGGGATCTGTCGCTCCCGGCTGGTTCGCGTTGGTGGTCATGACGGCTTCGGCTCGGTTCAAGTACTTCGGTGCCGTCGTCATCGCCTCGGCCGCCACCCTCCTGGCAGGTCCGCTCATGCCGCTCGATGTGCGCGCCCACACTGCACAAGCAGCCGGAGTATGGACCGGACGTGGTCTGACGTTCGTCGTGATCGGGCTTGTCACCGCCGGGTTGGTCGACCGGGTCCAAGCGGCTCGGAAACGTGAGTTGGATCTGGCTCGCGAAGAGCGCGATCTCGCGGTTCGAAAGGCAGCCGTGATCGCCACCGTCTCTCACGAGTTCCGCACTCCTCTCACGACGATCGTTGGGGTGACACGCACCCTCGAGCTTCACGAGATGATCACCCCAGAGGGGCTCCCGCTCCTTGAAGGGCTGACGGCCGCGACACAACGGTTGGTGGACCTCGTCGCGACGGTCGGCGCGGTCATGGAACACGATGAGAGCCTCATCAGACCCGAGCCGATCGTCGTTCGCGAACTGCTCGGACAGGTGATCGAACACATCCGCGTTCGGAATCCCCGAACCGACGTTACCGTTGAGATCGGTCGGGACGCTGAGCTGGCACTGTGCGACAGAGAGATCCTCGGACAGCTCTTGCGCCACATCGTGGAGAACGCTGTGGAGTTCTCGCCACCAGGCGAGGCTGTGGAGGTGCGCGTCGCGCGAGCGCATTCCCGATTGCTCGTGAGGGTTAGCGAT
>JBOGVK010000018.1:0-15029 GCA_050692375.1 Actinomycetota bacterium | reverse complement strand
CTCCTGGTCTTCGAGACCAGGAGCGCTTCGGCTTCCCGGATGGCCGCCGCGTTGAGCGCGAGGTTCCGCTTTCCGATGCTGCGGAGGGCCCAGCTCACGGACTTCTTCACATAGTTCCGCTCGTCGGCCGCGCCGCGCCGGATCGCCGGGAACCACGCCGTATAGGCGCTGTCGGGCGACGTTCGATCGTGCACCGCGTGCTCGGCCACAAGCGCGAAGCTGGCGCGTTTCACGAACTCCTCGGGTCGACGTGCCCACGCCCGCGCGACCTTCATGCCGAACGGCGTCGCCTCGAACAGGTTGCCGCACACCTGATCACAGAGGTCCCACGAATCGAAACCCACGACCCAGGCTTCCATCTGCTCCGGCGTGACCTGTGCCAGGTCGTCGACCATGGAGGCGAGGATGCGCGCCTCGTGCACGCCGGTCCGCCACAGGCCGATCGCGAGCGAGTGGTCCGGACGATGACGTCGGGCCAGGCGACGGAGGTCAGGGATCGAGACGCCCAGCGCCCGCTCGACGTTGATGCCGACCCTCGCCATGCCCGGCCGGCGCGATGGGTCGGCCAGCTGATCCAGCTCGGCCAGCACCGCCCCTGTCCGCGCGTTCATCGACCCTCAGGCTCGGCTGGGGATCTCCACGAGGCGGAAACCCATCCTCCTGATGCCGCGGATGATCTTCGGGAGCGCGCGGATCGTCGCGCCTTGCTCGCCTCCGCCATCGTGCATCAGGATGATGGATCCGGACCGCACGGAGTCGAGCACCCGGTGGACGATCTCGCTCGTCGAGGTGTTCGAGCTCCAGTCTCGAGGATCGACGCTCCACGTCACGAGCCGCATGCCCTGACGTTCCACCTCGCGAAGCACCGCCGCGTCGTAGCTGCCGCCCGGAGGGCGGAACAGTGTCGGGCGGATCCCGATCGACGCGACCGCATCGGCGGTCCTTCCGATCTCGTCGGCCACCCTTCGCGCGGTGAGATCGGCGAGCGGCGGGTCGACCGGGTGATCCCACGAGTGGTCACCGATCCGCATGCCGGCGTTCGCGACCATCCGCACGATCCCCGGGTACCGCTCGACGAGATAGCCGACCATGAAGAACGTCGCCGGCGCGTGAAGACGTTGGAGGATACGCACCACGTGCCCGGTCTGGACGGGCCAGGGTCCGTCGTCGAACGTCAGCGCGACGTCGCCGTGCGCGACACCTCCGCCGACGGGCACTTCGCGTTGTGACACGACGTCACCCGAGGTCCTGCCGGTCACGGTGATCCGTCGGATCCGGTAGCGGCCGAGCGTGCGCTCCGGGTTCGCCAGATGTCGGCCGGGCAGAAGCTCGACGCTCCGGCGTGTTCCCTCGGTCCGGTCGGGGCCATCCTTGACGAGGATGACGTCGCCGGTCGAGAGCACCGTGTCGCTCGACGCCGGGATGCCGTTCAGCAGGATGGTTCCCGGCGTGAGCCCTGCGTCCAAGATGGCGCCCGAGACCGAGAGGAGTCGCCCTGCATGGGGTCTCAGGGCCAAGCGTTCGATCACGTCTCCCACCGTCGTTCCCAGCGGCTCCTCGTGCGGGGCGTCGCCGACGGTGATCCGGACGGACGGACGGACGGCCGGGGCTGGCGGTGCGCACGCTGAGAAGATCACGGCGCACACCAAGAGCGCCGCGCAGCGTCGCGCGGAGGGGAAGGACATCCCGCCCATGGGAAGCGTCCATGGTGCCACGAACGTCAAGCACCGGTTTCAGAGCGCCCGTGGAGAACGCCGACCTGGGAACATCGAGCCGTGATCTCGAACGAGGCCCCGCCGCGGCGATCGGTCACGCGGCTCGCCGCCGTGGACGCGCTCGCGCTCGTCGTGTTCGTGGTGGCGGGGATCCGCTCGCACCACGAGGTCGGAGCGGTCGATCTGTTCCTGCGGAACGCGATCCCGCTGCTCTCAGCTTGGTTCGTCGTTGCCGCCGCCACGGGCGCATATCGGAGGCCGGGGCTCCGAACGCTGGTGATCACGTGGGTCGTCGCGGTGCCCGCGGGATTGGCCGCGCGATCGCTCTGGGTGGGATCGCCGACCGGTACCCGTCTCGTGGTGTTCCTGGGCGTCGGCCTCGTGTTCACGGCCCTGTTCCTTTCGGTCGGACGAAGCCTCGCACGGCTCGCCGGCCGCCGGGTGCTCACGGTCGAGCCCCGAACGTGATTCGATAGCACCATGAGCGAAGACGAACCAGAGGTGAAGCCGGCCAGGGGCTCAAAGGTGGATCCGGCGCTGGAGCGCACGCGAAGGCTCATCGCGTCGGTCGAGGAGCTCCGGGCGCTCCTGGCCCCGCTGACGCCCGCGCAACGCGAACAGGTGCTCGAGCTCGCTCGGAAACTCAAGGAGCAGCCGGAAGGGGTCTCCTAGATGGATGTCATCGCCTACCGGCCCGATCCGTCGGAGTTCGCGTGGACGTTCGGCGGCGTCGCGCCCGTGATGAAGGTGCAACCGGGCGACGTCCTCGAGCTCTGGAGCGAGGACGCGTTCGGCGGGAAGGTGCGTGGCCCCGAGGACGTCATCAGCCGCGTGATCGAGTTCCCGTTCGTCAATCCGCAGACCGGGCCGTTCTACGTCGAGGGAGCCGAGCCGGGCGACACGCTCGCGATCCACTTCGTGTCGATCGAGCCCTCCCGTGATTGGGGCGCCTCCTGCCTGGTGCCGCTGTTCGGCGCGCTCACGAGCACGAATCAGACCGCGACGATGCAGGAGCCGCTGCCGGAGATCGTCTGGATCTATGAGGTCGACACGACGGCCCGCACCGTCACGTTCCGGGCACGGAACGGCGACCAGGTGATCGACCTCCCGCTCGACCCGATGCACGGAACGGTCGGCGTGGCTCCGGCGAACCTGGAGACGCGGCTGTCGCTCGTGCCCGACGCGCACGGCGGGAACATGGACACGCCGGAGATGCGCGCGGGCGCCACCTGCTACCTGGGTGTCAACGTCGAGGGCGCGCTGTTCTCCCTCGGCGATGGACACGCTCGTCAGGGCGAGGGCGAGACGTGCGGCGTGGCGGTCGAGACGGCGATGAACACCGTGATCGCGATCGATCTCATCAGGGGCCGGTCGACCCCGTGGCCGCGCCTGGAGAACGACGACTACCTGATGTCGGCGGGCTCGGCGCGACCGCTCGAGGATGCGTTCCGGATCGCCCACACCGACATGGTGCGATGGCTCGTCCAGGAGTACGGCTTCGAACGACTGGACGCCTACCAGTTCCTCACGCAGGTCTCGGAGAGTCCGCTGGCGAACGTGTGCGATCCGAACTACACGTGCCTCGCGAAGATCCAGAAGCGTTTCCTCCCGCGTGGCGATGCGTACCTGGCCACCCACGCGAAGCTCCGAGATGTCGCGGAGGAGTATCGCCGAAGCCGCTAGCCGGAGCGGATCAGTACCTATAGTCCTGCGTCGGCGGGCGCGTCGGAGGCTGGAGACGTCGGTCGAGGTCCTTCGCGATCTTCCTCGCCTGACGTCTGACGATCAGGTACACGACGTAGCCGAGGATGATCACGGTCATCACGATCGTGAGCACGAGGAACATCGCCGCCTTCACGACCAGACCCAGCACGCCGAACGCCGCGGCGATCAAGACGAGCAGCAACAGGATCCACCCCATGCACCTAGCCTACCGCCGACCTCACGAATCGTTCGAGCCTTCGGGCAAGCGTCACATCCTGCATACTCGGCGGCGATGGGAGACGACGCGTTCCGGTCACCACTCGCGCCCGACGCGAACGTGGGGAAGGTGGCGATCGTGACGGGCGGCGGGACCGGCATCGGCCGTGCCGTGGCGCGCGAGCTCGCGCGCACGGGCGCGAAGGTCGCGATCTGCGGTCGTCGGCCGGAGCCGCTCGAGGCGGTACGCGACGAGTTGTCGGCCGCCGGGTACGACTGCCTGGCGATGCCGGCGGACGTCCGCGAAGCCGACCAGGTCGCCGGGCTCGTCGACGCCGTCGATGCCCGCTTCGACGGGGTCGACATCCTGGTGAACAACGCGGGCGGACAGTTCGCTGCATCCTTGGAGTCGACCTCGCTCAAGGGCATGCGAGCGGTGCACCGGGTGAACGTCGATGCCACGTGGGACGTGACGCAACGCGTAGCGGAGCGATGGATGATCCCGCGGCGCTCCGGATTCATCGCGTTCTTGGGATTCAGCCCACGGCGGGGCATCCCCATGATGATCCATTCGTCGATGGCAAGGTCCGCGCTCGAGACGTTCGCGGCGGGCATCGCGCAGGAGTGGTCGAAGTTCGGGATCCGTGCGGTGTGCGTCTCTCCGGGTCTGATCCAGACCGAAGGGATCCTGCAGTACGGCGGCCAGGAGGTCGTGGACCGGTTCGCGGTGCAGGTGCCGATGCGCCGAGCCGGCCTGCCCGAGGAGGTGGCCGCGACGATCGCGTTCCTGGCGTCTCCCGGAGGCGCCTACATCACGGGAACGACCGTGGTCGTCGACGGCGGCGCGGACGCGTGGGGTCACGGGATGCCGCCGCCGACCATCGAACCGTAGGCTTGCCAGGTCGCCTGGGCCAGATCGCTTGGGAGGGAGTCGGGATGGGTCTGCCGCTCTGTGAGGGCTGGTTCGAGTCCGAACCGGTCGAGGATGGGATCGTCAAGATCATCGAGCCTCACGTCCACCCCTTGCTGCGTGCGAACGCCTACGTGGTGCGGGGCCGCGACCGCGATCTTCTCGTCGACAGCGGGAACGGGATCGGTTCGATCGCACCGGTGGTTGCCGGACTCCGGGAGGATCCGGCGAAGCCGCTCCTCGCGGTCGCGACGCACGGACACGTCGATCATGCCGGCGGATTGCGCGAGTTCGAGAACCGGCAGGCGCATGAGCTCGAGGTCGCCGCGATCGAAGGGTTGAAGCCGCTCTTGCACGGCCTCGACTGGTTGCCCGAGATCGCAGACGTCATGGCCGAGGCGGGCTACCCGCTCACCGAGCTGCTCGTGACGGCGGCGCCGAACGCGGCGTTCGATCCGCAGGCGCCGCCCTCCATCGCGTCGTCCGTCACCCGGGTCCTGCACGAGGGCGACGTCGTCGACCTGGGGGATCGCGCGTTCGCGGTCCTTCACCTTCCGGGCCACACGTCCGGAAGCATCGGGATGTGGCATGCGGACTCGGGGACGCTCTTCTCCGGAGATGCGGTGTACATCGGCGATCCGCTGATCGACCAAGCGCCGGGATCGAGCATCCCGGACTACCTGGTGACCATGGAGCGTTTGGCGCAGCTCCCCGTTCGGGTCGTGCACGCCGGTCACGACTGGAGCTTCGGGCGCGAGGACCTGATCGCTCGCTGTCGGGGCTACATCGAGCGCCGCGGTCCGGGCTGACGACCTAGGAGCCGTCGTCGCGCGGCGCGAGCACCCCTCCCGCAACGATGGCGAGGGTCGAGATCGCCAGCACGCCCATCACGGCGCGCAGGCTGAAGGCCTGCGCCACCCACCCGAGGAGCGGTGGGCTCCACACGAAGCCCGTGTACCCCACGGTCGTCACCGCCGAGATCGCGTGGACCGGGTCGGCGCCCGCATCTCCCGCGAGCCCGAAAGCCGCCGGCGCGGCCGCCGCGAGGGTGAAGCCGAGGACGAGGAATCCGACCCCCACCACGAACGGGCTGTTCGCCACCGTTGCGATCGACGCGCCGATCGATGACCCCACGCCGGCGACGACGATCGTCGTTCGCCGCCCGAGGCCGAACAGGATCCGGCTCGCGAACAGGCGGCCGAGGAACATGGCGGCCGCGAACGCCACGAAGGCCAAGGCCGCGACCGTGGCCGTCGCCCCGAGCTGGCCACGGAGATACAACCCGGACCAGGCGTCCATCGATCCTTCGATCAGGAACGCCGCCAGCACGATGAGGGCCGGAACCAGGAGCGCCGGCGAGCGGAACAGTGCCGAGACGGAGAACAACGCGCGTGTTCCCGTGTCATGCCGGTCTCGTGACATCGCGGCCGCGGTCCACGCGGTCGTCAGGGCGAGGCACATACCGGCGTAGGCGAACCCGAGTCGATAGTCGAGACCCGCCGCACGGATCGCGCCCGCGACCGCGGCGCCGGTCACGCCGCCGAGTGAGTAGGTCGCGTGGATCCATTGCAGGACGGGACGGTTGATCCGCATCTCGATCCGTTGCCCGGCGACGTTCAGGTAGACGTCGACCAGCGCGTTGCCGACGCCGAGGAGCGCGAACGCCACGAGGATCGCCGGCGTCGGCAGGTAGCCGATCGCGATCGTGGCGACGGCCATCGAGCCGAGTGCGAGGGGGAGGGTCGACGAAAGCGCGAGGGGTTGGAGCCGAGGTGCGATGAGGAGCATCACCCCGAGGGCAACGATCGCGATCAGCGCGTAGTCGAGCCCGATCCCCGCGTTCGTTACGCCGCGGGCACGCTGGAACTCGAACACCAGGATCACCCAGACGCCCCAGAATTGTCCGAACGACCAGTAGCCGGCGAGGAGCGCCCTCACGGCCCTCGGGGAACCGGCCGGGTCGACCGCCTCGATGGTGGAAGGGTCCCGGCGCTTGCCCATGGGCCACATCATGGCACCGCGGGCGCGCCGAACGAGCTTGACCTGCGGCCCTACACCCGGGCTATGCTCCGCGAACGATGGCCGGGGGAGAGGTCCAACTCGTCGACCTGGTGAAGCGCTTCGGCGACTTCACCGCGGTGGCAGGGATCAACCTGCAGATGCCTTCGGGCGAGTTCTTCTCGATGCTCGGTCCGTCCGGATGCGGCAAGACGACCACGCTCCGGATGATCGCCGGGTTCGAGCGACCGACCGAGGGGCAGATCCTGCTGGACGGCGTCGACATGGCGCAGACCCCGCCCCACAAACGGAACGTCAACACGGTGTTCCAGAGCTACGCTCTCTTCCCGCACCTCACGGTCGAGGAGAACGTGGCGTTCGGTCTCCGCTACAAGAAGACGACGAAGCAGGAGACGAAGGAGCGCGTCGGCAACGCCCTCGAGCTGGTGCAGCTGACCGGTTTCGGGAAGCGCCGTCCGACCCAGCTCTCCGGCGGACAGCAGCAGCGGGTCGCGCTGGCCCGCGCACTGATCCTGAACCCCGCCGTGCTTCTGTTGGACGAGCCGCTCGGCGCGCTGGACGCGAAGCTCCGTAAGCGTTTGCAGATCGAGTTGAAGGCCCTCCAGCAGGAGGTCGGGATCACGTTCGTCTACGTAACGCACGACCAAGAGGAAGCCCTCACGATGTCCGACCGTATCGCCGTGATGTCACAGGGTCACGTCGAGCAGGTCGGGCCGCCGCAGGAGATCTACGAGGCGCCGGCCACCGCGTACGTGGCCGATTTCCTCGGGGTCTCGAACCTGATGGATGGGGAGGCGGCCGGCAAGGGCGACGGTGGCTGTCAGGTCAAGCTCGGCGAGTTCCCCTTGGTGGCGGGACAGGGCGTGACGGACGCGCGCGGTCCGGCCAAGCTCACGATCCGGCCCGAGCGCGTGGACCTGCAAGCGTCCGGAACGACGGGTCCGAACCGGATCCCCGGAATGGTGGAGCGCGTGGTGTACGTCGGCTCCGTGCTGCATGTGTTCGTGAATCTCGCGCACGGCGAGCGCATCCAGGCGTGGATCCCGAACGACGGTGGGGCCACGACGTACGCGCAGGGCACGGCGCTCAGCGTCCACCTGCCGCAGGACGCGCTCCGGGTGCTTCCGGACGTCGGCACGCTGCTCGAGGACGACGAGGATGCGCTCGTCGGCGGCTGACCGTGTCCTAGAACTGCACGAAGTCCTTCACGCCCGAGTCGCCCGAGCCTCGCTGGCCGCGCGTCATGAACCGGAAGGCAAGCAGCCCAACGGTGATCGCGATGAGGGTCGAGATCAGCATGAACGTGGCGGCGGCGTTCACCGCGGGCGTCGGTGAGGCGCGAGCGGCAGAGTAGATCTTCACCGAGAGCGGCTGCGTCGCCTGCACCGACGACAGGTAGTTCACCGTGACGAAGTCGTCGATCGTGTCCGCGAACACGATCGCGAAGCTCGCGAAGACCGCCGGGTAGAGCAGCGGGAGCAGCACGCGCCGGATCGCCTGTCCCGGCCTGGCGCCGAGGTCCATCGCGGCCTCCTCGAACTGCGAGCCGATCGAAAGTAATCGGGCGCGCACGATGATCACGGGGTACGACAGCTGGAACGTGATCAGCCCGAGCAGCTGCGCATTCGTGCCGAGGTGGATGACCGATTTGAGCAGGTTGGTGAACAACAGGTAGAGCGCGACGCCCAGGATGATCTCCGGCACCACGAACGAGAACAACATGGCGAAGTTCGCGCTCGACGCTGGACGGCCGCGCCAGCGGTCGATCGCGATGGCGAACATCGTCCCGAGCGGGACAGCGATGAGCATCGTGATCACCGAGAGCTTCAGGCTCTGGACCAAGGCGGAGCGGAGCGCTGGGTCGTGGAACAGGGAGTCGTTCGGATCCTGCCACCACCAACGGAGTGAGAATCCCTGCCACGTGCTGCGCGAACGACCGGAGTTGAACGAAAAGACCACCGCGATCAATACGGGCAGGATCGACCACGCCAGATAGCCCCACGTGAGCGCCGCAAGGAAGCGCGGTTTGCGCCAGGGGTTCGAGAACCATCGACCGGCGCGCGAGGAGCCGCCCGCCCCTGTGCTCGAGAGCGCCTGCTCGCTCATGCCAGTCCTTCCGATGCCCGTTTCGTCGAGCGCAGGTAGTACCCCATGGGGACCAGCAGCAGCACGATCAGGATCAACACCAGCGAGCCGGCGCGCGGCCCCTGGCCTTGCTGGCTGATCGCCTTGTCGATCAGGTTCCCGTACATCGATGTCTTCGGCGAACCCATCAGATTGTTCGTGTAGTAGTCGCCGAACATCGGCAGGGAGACGATCACCGTCCCGGCAAGGATCGCCTGCTTCGAGATCGGGATCGTCACGCGCCTGAATGTCTGCCACGGACTCGCGCCGAGGTCCCTCCCTGCCTCGAGCAGGCTGAGGTTCATCCGGTCGATGCCGCCATAGATCGGGAGGATCATGTACGGGATGTAGCCGTAGACGAGCGCGAGGATGACGGTGATCGGCTTCCCCGACAACCAGTCCACGCGGGTCGACGTGATGTGGAAGAAGCGTAGGAAGTCGTTCACCATGCCGTCGGGCTGCAACAGGCTCTGCCACGCGAAGATCCGCATCAGGTAGCTGATCCAGAACGGCGAGACGAGCAACACCAGGTAGAGGGTCTTCCGCTTCCCGCCGTGGCGGGCGACGTAGTACGCGACCAGGAAGCCAAGCACGACGCAGATCAAGCTTGCAGCGAAGACGAACACGATCGTGCGGATGAACGCCGGACGCCAGAACGCCGCGGCGCCAACGAAGCGGCCGATCACGTGCGTCATCGCGTCCTTGCTCCAGTACCACGGTTCATAGACCGGCAGAGGTGCGCCGAAGATCGGGTCCGACGTGCCGAAGGCGACGGACAGCACCACGTAGAGCGGAACGGCGAAGAAGACGAGGAGCCAGAGGGTCGCGGGCGCCGCGAGGGACGGCCAGTACCAGCGCGGATACCACGCCCCCGTTTCTTCCCGGGCGGGCTTCGCCGCTCTGCGGATGTCCGGGCGTGGGCGCGGGGGCGCGGTGGTCGGTGCGCTAGCCACCCGAAGTGACCTCGTCCCAGGCGTCGAACCACAGCTGGTCCGTGTTGCGATCGAGCTCAAGGGCCAGGTATCCCTTGTCGAAATCCACCTGTTGGACGACGGCGTTGGGCATCTTGTCCGGCACCACGCCGGCATCGATCAAGGTCGCGGGCTTGATCGATGTCTGCGGCGGCTGGTAGCCCACCCAGTCGGCGAAGTTCTCGAACCCATACTTCTTGCTCAGCATGAAGTTGACGAACGCATGAGCGAGCACCGGGTGTTGCGCGTTCGCCGGGATCGTCATGGTGTCGTTGTTGACCTTTCCTGCTCGGTCGGGCGGGTACCAGTAGCCGAGCACATCGGTGCTGACGCCTTTGGGCAGGTAGAACTGAGCGCCGACCATATCGCCGGACCATGCCTGATGGGCCCAGATGTCGCCTTCCGGCAGCAAAGCGTAGGCGCCATTGATGGTGATGCGCGCGTCGGTGGTGTCGAGCAGCAGCCTCAGGTCGTCGGCAGCAAGCTTCAGTTTCGCCTCATCCCCGGTGTTGACGTCCGTGATCCCATGCCGCAAGAGCGCCATACCCAGCGCCTCTCGGTAGTCGTCGTAGATGCCGACCTTCCCCTTGTATTTCGTGTTCCACAGGATGTTGTACCCCGCGGCCGCCATCTCCTCGTCCGAGATGTGGTCCCGTCGATAGCCGATCCCCGTCGTCCAGATGACGTACGGAACGGTGTACCGCCAGCCCTGGTCGTAGAAGGGGTTCTGATAGATGGGCCAGATGTTGGCTTTGAGGTTCGGGATCAACTCGTGGTTGAGCGGTTGGAGGAGCTTGGCCTCGACGAGCTTGTTGAGCTTGTCGATGTCGGTTGTGAACACGTCCGGCTGGATCTGATTCGAGCTGATCTTCTGGATGCCCTCCTCCATGTTGTTGAAGGTGGTGTATTCCAGATTGACGTTGAACAGGGCCTCGAACTCCTTCAGCGTCTTCTTGTAGTAGTAGTCCGCCCAGTTGTAGACCTGGAGCGTGGCCCCTGATTCGATGGGTGTGTCGGTCGCCACCGGTGTCAGGTCGTACGTCGGGAGCGTTACCGGGGCGTTCTGACGCGCCGGAGGGATGATCTTCACGCCCGGCGGAAGGCCACCCGGCTTGGCGCATGCGGCGAGAACCGCCGAGAGCGTTGGGAGCGCCACCGCCGTTCCCGCAGCTCGACGGAGGAAGGTTCGACGATCCATGCGGTGGTGCCGACGTTCGTCCATGATGCCCCCTTCGGCCACCGGCGGGCCTTGCGCTTGACCACCGGTTCAACCGCTGGCTGGTGATTACCATGCAGGTGCCGACGCGCGCAAGGCGGCGTCGCCGGCCCTCATGAGGTTGTTCGTTCGCGGGGGAGGATCGGGTTGGGCGCTGCGCGGCGTGTCGTGGTGATCGGGGGTGGCTTCGCGGGGCTCGCGGCCGCGCGGGACCTGACCGACGCGGGGTGCGACGTCACCGTGCTGGAGGCGCGCGACCGGGTCGGAGGCCGCGTCTGGTCCGTGGCTCTGGACAACGGCGAAGTCGCGGAGATGGGCGCCGAGTGGATCATGCCGGGTTCGACCGAGGTCCAAGCGTGGGCGGCGCGGTTCGGCGTTCCGTTGATCGAGGCCGGTGTCGACTATCGGCGGCGTGAGGCGCGTGGTCCGGGCGCGTCCAGCCTCGACGACCAGGACGCATTCCTCGCCGCCGCGGATGACGCGCTCTCGACGATCCCTGCCGACGAGGTCGCCGGCCTGAGTCTCGGCACGTTCCTCGATGCCCTGGACGCGCCCGGTCCTGGTCGAGACGCCGTGCGGATGCGTCTGCAGGGAACGAACGCGGCCGATCTGGGTCGGGTCGCGCTCCGGGTCGTCGGCGGCCGCGGTGCGTTCGCGGCGCCGAGCGCGACGTATCGGCGGATCGGATCGGGCAATCAACGGCTAGCGAACGCGATCGCGGCGTCGCTGCCGGACGTCCGATTGGGCCACCGCGTGCGATCGGTCGCGCACGACGTTGCCGGGGTGGTGATGGGCATCGAGGGAGGGGTCGAGGTGACGGGTGCCGCCGCGGTCGTCGCGCTGCCGGTGCGGATCACCGCCCACCTTCGGTTCGATCCGTTCCTGCCCGACGACCTGGCGATCGCGCTCCGCGAGTTGCCGATGGGCGCCGCGTCCAAGTTCGCGATCCCGGTGGATCCGGCGCCGCCGCTCCGGGCCGTGCAGAGCGCCGAGCTCCCGTTCTGGTGTTGGGTCGCGAACGGCGACGATCACGTTCCGCGCCGATGTCTCGCCGCGTTCGCCGGCTCCGACCTGGCAGAGGAGGCACTTGGAACCGATGCCGGCGAACCGGGGCCGTGGCTCGAACGACTCCTGACGTTGAACCCCGATCTGACACCCGCCGGCGCGCCGGTGATGAAGTCGTGGGCGCTCGATCCGTTGGCGATGGGTGCCTACGCGGCGTGGGACAACCGTTCGTGGGATAGCATGGAGGAGTTCGAGCGGACGGTCGGGCGGCTGGCGTTCGCCGGCGAGCACACCGCCGGCCACGAGCATCACGGAACCATGGAGGGGGCCCTGCGATCGGGCGTCCGCGCAGCGGCGCAGGTGCTCGAGATCCTCGGCTGACGGCTCGCCGAGCGGAAGCGGATACGATGCCCGCGCTCGTCTTCGGCCAGCTCGAACGAAAGAGAGGGAACATGAGCGACGTCACCGCCGGATCTTCTGGCGAACCCGTCCTGCTGGTCGAAGACATCGGGCCGGTGCGCCGACTCACGATGAACCGGCCGAAGGCGCTGAACGCGCTGAACAAGGAGCTCATGGACGCGCTCATCAGTGCGCTCCGCACGGGAGGCGAAGACGCCGGCGTGCGGGTCATGATCCTTCGCGGCGCCGGGCGCGCGTTCTGCGCCGGCTACGACCTGACCGAGGACGCGGCGGGCGGCGTCCTGGATGCGCAACACTGGCATGAGGAGCTCGCGCATTCGACGCACCAGATGCTCGAGATCCTGGAGAACCCGAAGCCCGTGATCGCGAGCGTCCGCTCGTACTGCCTGGCGGGGGGCACCGACCTGATGCTCGCGTGCGACCTGGCGGTCTCGTCCGACGATGGGTACTTCGGCTACGTGGACGTCCGGTTCGGATCCGGCGTCGTCTCGATGTTCCTGCCCTGGGTCGTGGGCGTTCGCACGGCGAAGGAGCTGCTCTTCACCGGAGAGGACCGGATCCCGGCCGAAGAGGCGCTGCGGATCGGATTGGTGAACCGCGTCGTTCCCGCCGACGAGCTGGACGCCGCGACGCTCGCGCTCGCCGAGGAGATCGCGAAGAACGAGCCATTCGTGATCCAGACGACGAAGCGCGCCGTGAACCGCGCGTGGGAGGTGTCCGGGTTCCGCGCGGCCATGGGGGCGAACACGGAGCTCGACGTGATGATCGAGACGGCGAACCTCCCCGCGCGCGACGAGTTCCGCAAGATCACGCAGGAGGAGGGTCTCAAGGCCGCGATCGCCTGGCGCGACGCGCGGTTCCGAGGCGAGGCGTGACCCGTTGGAACCTCGGCCCGCTGCTGGCGCCGCGCTCGATCGCGATCGTCGGCGCCTCCGAGTCATCGGATAGCTGGGCCCCGGAGATCGAACGCTCGCTCCGCCACGTCGGGTTCGACGGTGATCTCTATCCCGTCAATCCGAAGTACGACCAGGTGTGGGGACGACCGTGCCGTTCCTCGGTGCTCGAGCTGCCGCGCGGCGTCGACCTCGCGGTGATCGTCGTGCCCGCGCGCGTCGCCGTCCGGATGGTCGATGACTGCGGCGCGGCGGGTGTTCGGTCGGTGATGGTCGTGTCGTCCGGGTTCGCGGAGGCGGGCGACGAGGGCCGGGCCTTACAGGCGGAGCTCCGCGAGATTGCGCTCCGCCATCGACTGCCGGTCTTGGGTCCGAACGTCGAGGGGTTCGTGAACTACGTCGATCGGGTCGCGCCGTACGGCACGACGCCGCCGCCGGAGCCGGTGGCCGGCTCGATCAGCGTCATCTCGCAGTCGGGGACGGTGGCGTGGGCCATGAACCAGGTCGCGTCGGACCGCGGCGCCGGCCTACGGATCATCCTGGGCGTGGGGAACGAAGCGGTTCTGGGTCTGGGCGATCTGTTCGAGTGGGCGGCCGCCGACCCGCACACGAAGGTCGTCTGCACCTACATCGAGACGATGCGCGACGTGCCCGGCATCGGCCGCGGGCTGGACGCGCTCCGCGCCGCGCGCAAGCCGATCCTGGTGTGCGCGCCGGAGGGACGGAGCGAGGCCGCTCGTCGTTCGATCGTCGCGCACACCGGGGCGCTCGCCGGCAACACGGCGCTGCGCGACGCATGGCTCCGCGGGCGCGGCGCGATCCTCGTGGAAGATCCGGTCACGATGTTCGAGGCGGCCGTGCTGCTCTCGTTCGGGACACGGATACGAACGACCGGGGTCGCGGCGGCGTTGCAGTCGGGCGGGGCGTGCACGCTGTTCGCGGAGGCGGCGGGTGCGCAGGGCCTGGAGCTGCCGGAGTTCTCAGCGGCGACCAAGCGGAAACTGCGCAAGGCGTTGCCGCACTTCGCTTCGCAGAACAATCCGCTCGATGTGACCGGACAGGCCGCCGTCGAGACAGATCTGTTCTGTGAAGCGCTCGACGCGTTGGCGCATGACCCGGCGGTCGGGTTCGTGGCGTTCGACGCGTTCCCGCCTCGACAGGAGGGCGAGGACGTGTGGGCCGAGCCGGTCCTACGCACCGCGCGTCGGTTGCGCACAGAGACCGGGGTCGTGTTCGCGTCTGTCGCGATGGGGGCATTGGGCTACGGCGTCGCCGGCAAGCGGTTCGTCGCCACCGCGCGGCTGCCGTTCCTGCAAGGGCACCGGGCGGGGACGGGCGCGATCCGCGCGTTGGTCGACCTCCAAGGGTCGCGCGCCCGAGCCGTTCCCGATCTGCCGCCGCATCCGAATCGCGCGAGGGCGCTCCGCTTGCTCCGCGGCCTGGCGGGTCCGCTCGACGAGGCGCAGGGCGCGAAGCTGCTCGAGCTGTACGGCGTTCGACGCCCGAAGGAACACACGGTCGCGTCAGCGCAAGCGGCGGTCCGTGCCGCGCGGGCGATCGGGTTCCCCGTGGCCGTGAAGGCGCTGGCGCCGGAGCTGCCGCACAAGGCCAAGCTCGGCGCGGTCCGTCTCGGTTTGGCGAACCCCATCGACGTGGAGGTGGCGGCGGCCGAGGTCCTGCAGGTGGCCCGCCGTGCCGGCGCCGCGTCTGCCCGCGTGCTCGTCCAGGCGATGGCGACGGGCACCGAGGTGCTGATCGGCGCCGTCGTCGATGACGCCTTCGGCCCCTGCCTCACGATGCGGCCTGGCGGGGCGTTCGCGGAAGCCGGCGCGGCGA
>JBOGVK010000017.1:0-19542 GCA_050692375.1 Actinomycetota bacterium | reverse complement strand
GCTCCGCGGGGAGGCTCCCGACGACCCGACACTGGGGCAGCTCGCGGAGGCCGACGCGGCGGTTCACGACTTGACGGAGCTGCCGGCGGCGCTGGAGGCGTTGGAGGCCGCGGAATGAACTCGAAGCGGATCCTGATCGTCGGCGGCGGGTTCGCCGGCATGTACGCGGCGCTCGAGATGAAGCGCCTGGCTGCGGCGGGTCACCGCGTGACGCTCGTGAGCTCGGAGAACTTCATGCAGTACCAGCCGTTCCTTCCCGAGGTGGCGTCGGGAACGATCGACCCGCGCGCGGTGGTCGTGCCGCTGCGGCCGGTGTTGAGGCACGCGACGGTTGCCGTCGGCGAGGTCACGTCGATCGATCACCAGCTGCGCCGCGTTGACGTGAGGATCCCGGATGGAGCCACGGTGGATCTCGACTACGACATCCTGGTGGTCACCGCCGGCTCCTGGTCCCGGGTGCTGCCCATCCCCGGCCTCGCCAAGCACGGCGTCGGGTTCAAGACCGTGCAGGAAGCGATCCACCTGCGCAACCACGTCCTGTCCCGGCTGGACGTCGCGGCCCAGACCGAGGATCCGGCACGCCGTCGGGCGGCCCTGACGTTCGTCTTCGTCGGAGCGGGATACGCGGGCGTCGAAGCACTGGGTGAGCTCGAGGACCTGGCACGCGACGCGGTGCGGAGCTATCCGACGCTCTTCGCACGCGACATGCGGTGGATCCTCATCGAGGCGGCCGGACAGATCCTGCCGGAGCTCCCCGCGGACCTCGCGGCCTACGCGCAGACGCAGCTGCGGCATCGGGGCATCGAGGTGCTGCTGAACACCCGCCTCGAATCGGCCGAGGCCGAGATCCGCCTGTCGGACGGGCAGGCGTTCTCCGCGGACACGCTGGTCTGGACAGCCGGGGTGAAACCGTCGCCGCTCGCTGGGCTCAGTGGGATCCCCGTGGACGAGCGCGGGCGCATCGTCGTCGATGACCATCTCCGTGTGGTCGGCGTGCCTGACGTGTGGGCGGCGGGCGACATCGCAGCGGTGCCCGACCGCACGACCGGCGGGCTCGCGCCTCCCACGGCGCAACACGCGATGCGCGAAGGTCGCCGATTGGGTCGCAACCTCACGGCGACGCTCCTCGGCGGCGAGCTCGAGCCGTTCGTGTGGCGGAACGTTGGGGGCGTGTGCTCGCTCGGCCGGTACAAAGGCGTCGCGGATGTCTTCGGGATCAAGGTGAAGGGGTTCCTCGGGTGGTTCCTGCATCGCTCGTACCACCTGTGGGCCATGCCGACGGTGGGGCGGCGAGTGCGGATCGCCATCGACTGGACGATCGCCTTGTTGTTTCCACGTGACATCTCACAGCTCGGGTCGCTCGAGCACCCGCGGGAGCCCTTCGAGCGCGCCGCGTGCGAATAGCGGCCGTGTGCAGCGTGAACGAAGGCGTCCACGGGAAGCTCAAAGGGTTGCTGAAGTTCCCCGTCACGGGGACGCTGAACATCGACGGCTCATGCGTCCGTGACCCGGACGATGGCATGTGCCACACGACCGGATGGTTGGACGGCTTCTTCGATGCAGGAACGTACACCGCAGGGGACGTGACCGCGTTCAAGTTCACGTGCAAGGCCAAGAACCAAGGGTTGTTCTTCACCCAGTGGATCAACGCTGACGCCACCAACGGCGGTAACAGCGGGGACATCAGCAACAGCCCCTAGGCGGTCGCGTTTCGGCGACAACAGGGTGGGAGGCCGGTCCTTCGGGACCGGCCTTACTTATGCGCCCTTGCGGCGCTGCTTCTGCAGCTCGCTCGCGGCCTTCAGCGCCTTGTGGCTCCGCGCGATGTCGGGCATCTCGTGCCCGCCGGCAAGCTCCTCCGCCGCCCATTTCGTCAGGTCGCGGATCGAGATGATGCCGACCACGCTTCCGCGGTCGAGCACCGGCAGGTGGCGGATGTTCCGTGAGGCCATGACCTCCGCCGCCTCGGCGATGTCGGTCTTCGGCGAGATCGTGGTCAGGTCGCGGCGCGTCATGCCGTGCGCGACCTTCACGTTGTGGGGATCACCGCCGGCAGCGACCAGGTTCACGATGTCGCGCTCGGTCACGATCCCTCCGAGCTTCTTGCCCTCCAAGACGACGACAGAGGAGATGCCGTTCGAGCGCATGACCTTCGCGACGTCGGCGAACGTATCCTCGGCGCCCGCCGTCTTCACATCGGTGTGCATGATCTCTCCGACCTGCATGGTTCCTCCTCGGGGCGTCGGGGACAGGAGCCTACCCTAGTGATCGCTGCGGCCGCTGAAGTGGAACGCCTCGATCTTGAGCGCCGGCACGCGCGAGGCCGAGAAGAAGAACTCGCTCGCGAGCTCTGCTTGTCGCCCAACGAGCGAAACGCTCAGCAACGCATCGAGGATCGATTGCGTGAACCGGAAGTTCATGACCGGGCCGACGATCTCTCCCCGTTCGATCAGGAACGTACCGTCGCGCGTCATGCCGGTGATGCTCGACTCCATCGGGTTCACGACGTTCGAGTAGTGGAAACGAGTGACGAGCACGCCGCGCTCGGTCGCACGGATCATCTCGTCGACCGTGGCATCTCCCTCGGCCATGAAGAGGTTGAGCGGGAACGGTCCCTCGGTGTTCGGTGGCGGCAAGGCGTGTCCGGTCGAGGCGCCTCCGGACTGCTTCGCGGTTCGCCGGTCGTACACCGCATCCAGGAATACGCCGTCACGGATCAGGTCCACGCGCCGCCGTGGAACGCCCTCGAAATCGAACGCTGCTCCCAGCGTTCGCGGGTCGGCGCCGTCGTCCCAGATCGAGATCGACGGCGCCGTGACCTGCTGCCCCGCTTTGCCACTGAAGCACGATCGATCTTCGACGTACTGACGACCGCCGAAACCGACGTAGGCCAGGAAGCCGGCGAGCGTTGCGACCGCGGCGGGTTCCAGGACCACCGGGTAGGTGCCGGGTTCGAGCGGCACGGGGCGCTGGCTGCGCGTGGCTTTGACCGCAGCGCGCTTGCCGATCGCCTCCGGGTCGATGGCGTCGGCGGATCCCGAGAACGTCTCGGCGAACCCACTGCCGTGATCACCTCCGGTCATCACGGTGGTGAGGGAAGCCTGCGTGCCCGGCGACCAGCAGAACTGTCCCTCGGAGTTCGCGATGCCGAGCTCGGCCGCCGCGGTCTCGAACGCCCCGGCCGCGACGAATCCGCCGGGGCACTGGTCGATCAGCTGCGAGACGGCCTCGGCGCGCGACGCGGGCGTGGCCTCCGCGGTGCGCTCGAAGAACCGGTCCACGTCGGGCACTTCTGCTTTCGGCGCGAGACCGGGAAAGAGCGGGTCGGGGGCGACGACCTCCGCCATCTCCTTTGCGCTCTTGGCTGCGGCGCGCGCTCCTCGCTCGCTGAAGTCGTTCGAGGACGCAACGCCGGTGCGCCCGTGGGAGACCACCCGCACCTGAAGCCCGGTGTCCTCTCGGAACGTGGACTGGTGGATCTCGGAGTTCGCGAAGCGCGTCAGTCCGCCCCATTCGTGGATGAACAGCACCTCGACGCCGTCGACACCAGGGAGCTCCAGTGCGGGGGCGGCGATGGAACGGAACCCGTACTCGCCGATGAGGCCCGGCATCAGCGAACTCCCACCTGGACGTTGCGGAACCTGGCCGGCGACGTGCCGTGTCCGACACGGCCCACCTGTCCCGGCTGGCCCTTGCCGCAGTTCGGCGTGCCCCACACCGTCCAATCTTCGCGTCCGGCGACCGCGTCGCATGAGCCCCAGAACTCCGGCGTGATCCCCGTGTAGTTCGGGTTCTTGTAGAGCTGGATGAGCTTGCCGCCCTTGATGCGCCACGCGATCTCGCAGCCGAACTGGAAGTTGATGCGCTTGTCGTCGATCGACCACGACTGGTTCGTGGCCATGTAGATGCCGTCCTGAGTGTCGCTGATGATCTCGGCGAGCGAGCCGTCGCGCGGTTCGAGCGAGATGTTCGTCATCCGGATGAGCGGAAGGTGCGACCAGCCGTCGGCGCGGCTGGTGCCGTTCGAGGTCTGGCCGACGACCGGCGCCGTCTCACGACTGGTCAGGAAGTTCCGGAAGATGCCGTCCTCGATGATCGGAACCCGTTGCGCCGGAACCCCTTCGTCGTCGTAGCCGAACGAGCCGAGCCCCCCCGAAAGCGTGGCGTCGGCGGTGATCGACACCAGTGGGCTCGCGTAGCGGAGGGTCCCGCGGTCCTCGGGCTTCAGGAACGACGAGCCGGCGTAGGCCTCCTCCATGCCCAATACACGGTCGAGCTCGATCGGGTGGCCGATCGACTCGTGGACCTGGAGCTCGACCTGCCCGCTGTCCAGGATGAGCGTCGTGATCTCGCTCGGACAATCGGGCGCCGACAGCAGCTCCACAGCCTCTTGCCCGGTGCGCTCCGCCTCCTGGACCAGTCCCAGGGTGCGGACGTGCTCCCATCCCGCGGCCTTGATGTGTCCGCGGAACGAGTTGGGATACGATCGCCGCTGGACATCGCCGTCCGCGATCGCGGTCGCCTCCAGACCGCCTCCCGAGTGCACGACGACCTGGTCGATCGCCGCGCCGTCCGAGGAGGCGAACCACGTCGAGCGGCGGAAGAGGTCCAGGCCGCCCTCAGCGAACGTCACGCCGGGAACGGTCTGCATCAGGCGCGTCGCCTCCATCAACAAGGCGACCTTCTCTTCGAGCGCGACGGTGAACGGGTCCTCTTCCATGGGACCGCGCCAGGATGCGATGACCGACTCAACGGGTGAGAGCTCCACGGCCGCTCCGGGCCGGCGGGACGCGGCCTTCGCGATCTCGACCGCAAGTTGCGCGGTGCGCTCCACCTCAGCCTCATCGAGGCGAGACGTGGCCGCGAATCCCCAGCGGCCGCCGGCCAGGACCCGGACCCCCACGCCGGTGGAGGTCGAGCGGTCGATGCCCTCCATCTCCTGGTTGCGAACGGTGAGCGACTCGCTCTCGTCGGTGCCCGTCCGCGCATCGGCGTAGTCCGCTCCGGCCCTGATGGCGGCCTCGACCGCCATGTTCGCGACGTCGAACGACACCTCTCGCACCTCCTTGGGGGATGGCTTGGGGGATTGGTCGCCGGACGATCGACCCGGTGACCCGGGGCATCCTACATGGCTCCTTGGCCTGGCTCCTTGGCGGGTGCCAGATGGGATGATGCGCGAGCGCCGATCGCGGATGGAGGTCCGATCCATGCCCATAGAACATGCCGCCGACCACCCCGTCTTCGAGCTCGGCGGCGCCACGGTGACAAGTTTCGCAGCCCCGTCGCGTGGCGCTCACGAGGTCACCCTGTATCGGGTGGACCTGCCACCCGGGCAGGGGCTTCCCGCACATCACCACGACCATCTCGACGTGTTCACCGTGGTCGCCGGAGGCACGACGTTCCAGCTCGGTGAGGAGTCGTTCGAACTCACGGAGGGAGATTCCGTCGTCGTGCCGATCGGCGTGCGACACGTACTCCAGGCCGGACCCGCCGGAGCCTCGATCATCGTGACGATGCTCCCCGGCAACAAGATGTTCCGCGACGACGGATCGGAGCTCGTGCCCCCGTGGGTGCAGTGATGTCGCAGTACTTCGCGAACGTCACGTTGTTCGACGGACGCACCGTGCGACCGAAGCAGGGGGTGCTCGTCTCCGGCGGGGCGATCGATTGGGTGGGCGCGCACGGTCGCGCGCCGCGCGCTGCGCGCGCGGCGCAGGAGATCCCCGGAGCCGGCCGGACGCTCACGCCCGGCCTCATCGACTGCCACGTGCACCTGATCTTCGACGGGCAGGCGGACTTCGAGAGGGAGTCGAGGGGACTGACGCCGGCACGCGCGGCGATCAAAGCGGCGCGCAACGCGGAACGGCACCTCCGCGCGGGGGTGACGACCGTTCGTGACCTCGGTGGGCTGGATAGCGTCGTCTGCGACGTTGGCCTCGCCATCGACGAAGGGCTCACCCTGGGCCCGCGGGTGCTGGCCGCTGGACGGGCGTTGACGATCACCGGGGGTCACGGGCACAACATCGGGCTGGCGCGCGAGGTCGACTCGCCCGACGACGTCCGTCGCGCGGTCCGCGAGGAGATCAAGGGAGGCGCGCGTGCCATCAAGGTGATCGCGACCGGAGGTGTGCTGACGCCGGGCATCGACGCGACCTTCACCGCGTTCACACCCGAGGAGCTGGCGGCCGCGGTCGACGAAGCGCACAAGTGGGGACGCGGCGTCGCCGCGCACGCCATCGGGGCGCAAGGGATCCTGAACGCGGTCGTCGCCGGGGTGGATTCCGTCGAGCACTGCAACCAGGTCACGCCGGAGATCACACGAGAGATGAAGGCGCGCGGCACGTTCCGTTCACCGACCCTCTCCGCGATCCTCGGGATCGTGGGGCATCCCGACGAGGTACCGGCGTACGCCGTTAAGAAAGCGAGCGCGCTCGAGGTCGAGTCGCGCGAGGGGTTCCGCCGGGCCATCCGCGCGGGCGTCCGCCACGTCTGTGGGACCGACGCGGGGACGCCGTTCAACCCGCACGGCAGCGCGCCGCGGGAGCTCGTGTCGATGGTCGAGTGGGGGATGACGCCGCTGAAGGCGATGCAGGCCGCGACCGCGAACGGCGCGGAGCTGTTGCGGCTCCCGCTCGTCGGCACGGTGGAAGCGGGCAAGGAGGCCGACCTCGCCCTCTTCGACGGGAACCCGATCGAGGCGATCGAGCAGGTGCTCGCGCCGGTGCTCGTGATGAGGGCCGGCGACGCCGTCGTTCCGGGGGCGAACCCGTGAACCTGCTCGTGATCGGCGGGACCCATTTCGTTGGCCGGGCGGTGGTCGAGGACGCGGTGGCGCGAGGACACGACGTCACGGTGTTCCACCGTGGCGCGGACGAGCCGGAGGGTTTCCCGGACGTCGAGCACCTCCACGGGGATCGCGACGGTGGGGTCGACGTCCTGCGCGGTCGTGGATGGGACGCGGCGCTCGACACGTGCGGCTACGTGCCACGCGTCGTCCGCGACTCGGCACAGCTACTCGCCGACGCCGTCGGAACGTACGCGTTCATCTCCTCGCTCTCGGCGCTGCCGGACGAAGCTCCCGCCGGTTCGAACGAGGACACCCCGACCTACCAGCCTCCATTCCCCGACACCGAGGAGATCACGAACGAGAGCTACGGCCCGCTGAAGGTCGCATGCGAGCGGGAGGCGCAGGCCGCGTTCCCCGGCCGGTGCCTGATCGTGCGTCCGGGGTACATCGTGGGTCCGCACGATCCCACCGACCGATTCACGTATTGGGTGCGGCGCGCGCGAACGGGCGGCGAGATGCTCGCACCCGGGCCGGGTGACGACGCGTTGCAGGTGGTGGACGTCCGCGATCTGGGAGCGTTCACGCTGGATCACCTGGAGAAGCAGACGGCGGACGTCTTCGGGGTTGTGGGTCCTCCAGAGTTGCTCACATGGTCCACCTTTCTCCCGCTGGTGTGCGAAGTGGCGGGATCGGGGACATCGCTGACTTGGGTAGACCGTTCGTTCCTCGAGTCGCAGCTGGGCGAGGACCTCGACGAGTCCTTCCCTCAGCGGGACTACCCCTATCAGAGCCTCCATCGCTACGACGGACGGAAGGCGATCGCCGCCGGCCTGACGCATCGCCCGCTCAGCGCGACCATCGCCGACACGATCGCGTGGGATCGAGATCGCGGGCCGCTCAAGGCCGGGATCTCTTCGGAGCGCGAACACGAGCTGCTCGCTACTTGGCGAGCGTCGGCGAGTTCTTAGCCGATCACGCGCTCGAGAACGTCGACGCCTGCCGCCAGCACCGCCAATTGCTCGGGCGGAAGCGTCCGCAACCCGGCCGCCAGGGCCTCGACGCGCTGGGCGCGTCCCTTCCTGAGGGCGCGAACGCCTTTGGATGTTGCCCGGACGATCACAGCGCGTCGATCGTCGGGGTCGGGTGCGCGAACGACGTAACCGTCTCGTTCCATGCCGTCGACCAGACGGGTCATGGTCGGCGGCTCGACCTGCTCGGCCTCGGCGAGCTCGCCCACCCGCCGAGGCCCCCCGAAGACCAGCACCGACAGCGCCGAGAGTCGGGGAGCGGAGATCCCGAGCGCCTCGTCCTCCACGCGCAGGCGTCGCAACAGGTGGATCGCGGCCGAGTGCAGGCGATCGGCCACCGCATCCACATCTCGCGTCGGGGAAGTCGGCCTTGACGTGGTCATCGGTATTTAGCTAGCCTATGCATATAAAGCTATCATGGAGGCGAGGAGATGGGAAGCAGCGACGAGCTGTTCGCGGCGATCGAGACCGACGATGTGAGAGCGGTTCGAGCGATGCTGGATGCCGACGCGTCGCTCGCCGGAGCGCGGGACGGGGAAGGAGTGTCCGTCGTCATGCGCGCCCGGTACCGGCTCGACGACGCGCTGCTCGAAGCCGTGATGTCGGCTCGACCGGAGCTCGGCGTCCACGAGGCAGCCGCCCTCGGTGATCTCGAGCGCGTGAACGACGTGCTGGGTGCCGACCGGTCGCTGGTGTCGGCGTTCTCGGCGGATGGATTCACCCCGCTCCACCTGGCCGCGTTCTTCGGGAAGTCTTACGCGGCGCGAGCGCTGCTGAAGGTCGGCGCGGACGTCGACGCGCGCGGCCGAGGCTGGATGACCGGGACGCCGCTGCATTCGGCGGCGTCGGCGAACCACACCGAGCTGGCGAGGGTCCTGTTGGACGGGGGCGCCGATCCGAACGCGAGGCAGTCGGGCGGCTGGACGCCGATGCACGCGGCGGCGATGAACGGCAACCTCGGGCTCGTCGAGCTGCTGCTCGAGCGCGGTGCCCATGCCCACGCAACGAACGACGACGGGGCCACGGTCGTTTCACTCGCCGAGAAGAGCGGGAACGCCGAGGTCGTGGCTCGGGTACGGGCGGCGCTCGACGCCTGATCCGTCAGCCCGCGAACGAGAATTCCTGCGCGACCGAGTCGCACGGGTTCCCGCGTCCGAACGTGATGCGCATGTCCGTCACGTCGACGATGCACCAGAAGCATGTGACCGAGCCGTTCGCGCCGTCGACGGGATGCCGGCAGAGCGAGTCGGGCGCGTGCTCGTGGTCCGAGAGCATCTCGCGCAGCGTGTCCGCGGTGATCGACGCATCGGGTTGCGCGGCGAGCAGCTCGCCCGCGCGCGCGTAGCGGACCGCCGACCGTTCGGCGTAGGCGGGATCGCCTTCGTACGTCCGCATCGAGTCGCAGACGTAGTGGTTCGTGTGCGCGAGATGGCCGCGCTCGTCGGGCTCCGTCATCTCGACCGAGGTCGCCGATCCCTCGACGTTCACGACGGTGCCGTCGGATGACGCAAGCACGTTGTTGTAGGAAGACGCACGATCGTGGCGAAGGGCCGTGCCGACCATCGCGTCGAGCGACGTGTCTCGCAGCATCGCGCGCACCTGCAGCTCACGCGGGATGCCGACCCGCTCGTCGTTCGGCGCCAGCTCGTTGCCGGTCAGCGACAGCCCGGCGTCGTTCCAGCCCACACTGATCCACACGCCGTTGCCGATCGTGAGCACGCTTGGGTCGCCGGGAACGCGACGTTCGATCGCCACGAGCTCCTCGCGGTAGCGTGGCGAGAGGTCGTTGTTGTGCGCAACCAGCACATGCCCATCAGCCGTGGCGGGCGGCGCGGCGACCAGATCGCTGCATCGTCCACCGATGGAAGGCGGGACGCCCGTGCCGCGCGGCTCGTACCAGATCTCCTCGACCGTGCACGCGAACAGCGCGAGAGGATCGACCTCCGCGGCCTCGGCGGCGCCGTCGAGCTCCTCCAGGGCCCACGGCATCGCTCCCGCCACGATCTCGCGATAGCGGGCGGCAAGCGCCAACTGCTCGGAGCGAGAACGGCCACCCGGCAGCTCATCGTCGAACGTGACCGCGCGTTGGAGCACGTCGCCGCACGCGTCCCCGATCTGTGCGCCGACGTCGCGATACGAGCCTTCGACGCGGATCAACGGGATCGTATGGGGAGTGGTCATGTCGCTAGCTGACCGGGATCGGGGGAGGGGGCGGGATCGGCGGTGCCCCGATGCTGGGCGTGTCGACCGACGCGGCTTCGGGTTGCGCGCGTCCGGCCGTCCGCGCGGCGATCACCAACGCGCCGAGTCCCCAGACGGTCACGCAGAGCCAGACCAAGCCGGCGACGATCGGGATCAGCGCTATGGCACGCAGTATCGCCCAACCGGCGAGGAACGCGACCAGCCGGTGCGTGGGCGCGGCGACCAGACGCCGTCCCAATGCGTAGGCACCCGCCGTGTAGCCGAGCCAGTACAGGAGTCCCAGGGCGAGCAGGATGCCGAGCCCGAGCGGGATCCCGAGCAGCAGGACCATCGCCACGACCGCGGCGATGGGAAGACCGACGAACATCAGGAACCCGAACCCGATCGACGCCCCGAACCGTTCGGTCGCCGTCCGCGCCGCCGTGTCCATGGCCTTCGGGACCGCAAGGACGAGCAGGAGCCCAAGCAGGAAGGACGAGACCGACGAGGCGAGCCACACGAGGATCCTGCCCACCGCCGTGATCTGTCCGAGATTGACGTTGAAGTTGCTGCTCTGTCGGATCTGTCCGTCGACCGTTCCCGGGGCGACCGACGGCCGGAGGCGCGACACGACGTCGCCGCGGACGTGGGCGCCATCGACGACCGTCACGGTGCCGTTTAAGGCCATGACGTTCTTCCCAACGTTCCCTGCGATCAGGACGTCCCCGTTGAACGCGATCACGTTGTTCGTGACATCGCCACGGATCGTGGCGTCGCCGTTGAAGATGATGGCGTCGCTCGCGATCAGTCCTCGTGGCATGTCGAGACGCCCGGTCAGGACGACGAACGCATCAGGCCCGAGCGGGTTGTTGGCGTCGAAGGATCCCGCCAGCGCCGGTGCAGCGACCACCAGCAGACCGCCCGACACGAGAACCAGGAACAGCAACGGTCGGATCAGCTTCATCGACGAGCCCCCCTTCGATCCTGTGCGAAGGCTACCCGAAGGGAGAGGGGCCGGTCCTAGGCCGTCATCTCCAGGATCAACGAGCCGTAGGCCATGACGTATCGGTCGACGTCATCCTCGGTCGCCGGAACGGAGCAGGTGGGTCCGGCGCCGACGATCGCATCCCATACACCACGGTTGGCCAGGTACACGCGCGTCGTGAGCGTGAGTAGGATGTCCTTCGCCGCGCGCGCCTCGAGCGCGTTCCGCGGCCTCGCCGGCGCGAACGTCACGCCCGAGCGCGGCCAGAACCGGTGAGTGGTCCAGGGGAGGCTGGCATCGCGGACGATGCTCTCGATCCCGTCCGCCAGGCGCGCTCCCAATACATGCGTGTGGGCGTACGCATCATCGGTCAGCACCTCGCCCAGCGTTGCTCGCGCGGCGGCCATCGAAAGCGGGTTCCCGAACAGCGTGCCGCCGGTCGCGACCGCCTCTTTCTCGTCGAACCGGCCCGCCGGGCGTTGCAGGACGTCCGCCACCGCCTCGGTCATGCCGTAGGCACCGAGCGGCACGCCTCCGGCGATCGACTTGCCGATCGTGATGACGTCGGGGTCGAGGCCCCACATCCGCGTGAGCCCGCCAGGGCCCACGACCTGCGTGTGCGTCTCGTCGTAGGCGAGCACCGTGCCGGTTTCGCGAGTGATCGCGCGGAGCGCGTCGTGGAATCCCAGATCCGGCAGGAGCAACCCGACGTTGTTCGTGAGGGCGGGCTCGGTGATCACGATCGCGACGTCGCGCGGCTCGAGCGCGGAACGGAGCGCGTCGGGGTCGTTGAACTGGACGATCTTCGTCGTGGACGTGACCTCGCGCGGCAGGCCACCCTCCTCGGGGACCAACAGGCCCTCGTGGAGATCCACGAGGGCCTGGTCGAAGTGTCCGTGGTACTTGCCGTCGAAGAACAGGACCTTGTCGCGTCCCGTCGCGGCTCGGGCCACACGGATCGCCTCGGTGTTCGCGTGTGTCGCGGAGAGCGTGAACTGCCATTTCGGCAAGCCGTATCGGCGCCCGAGCTCCTCCGCCACCCACAGCGAATCCTCGCCCGGCAGCAGGAACTGCGTGCCCTGTGCCGCGCGCCTCGCGATCGCTTCCACGACCGGCTCGGGCCCATAGCCGGCGAACATCGACATGTCCGCGATGTTGAAGTCGGCATACTCGTGGCCGTCGACATCGCGGAACCGGGCGCCCTTGCCCTCAGCGACGAACAGCGGCGGATGGTCGTACGACGTGCGGAGCCAGGACATCGGCACGCCGTTCGGCATCGAGGCCTTCGCGTTCACCCAGAGCTCCGCGGAGCGAGGGCGGGCGGCGACGAACGCCGCGTCCTCGCGATCCTTGATCTGCTGGATCCGTTCGGGGTCGAGGTGGCCGGCGGCGGTCATGAGGAGCGCATCATGCCAGAGGGCCCTCGAGCACCATGAGCCAGCTCATCCGTCGGTTGCCGTTCACCACGTCGGTGTCGAGGGTCTGCTTCACCTTTCGGAACCCGGCCTTCTCGTACGCGCGGTGAGCACGCGAGTTGCCGACGGGGGTGAGCAGCGCGATGGCCGTGGCTCCGCGCGCCTCGAACAGGTGGCGCGAGAGCAGCTCGACGACGCGTGTTCCTACACCGCGGTCGACGACGTCGGGTTCCCCGATGAAGATGTCGAGTCCGAACGATCCCGCGATCACCTGGATACCCATCTCCGCGGCCGCTTCGGCCTCGTCGTCCCAAGGGTAGAACTGGACGTAGCCGACCGGCCGATCCGCGAGCGAGATGATGCACGACGTCACCCAGGAGGCGTCCTCGGTACGCGGGCCGTACTTCTCCGCGACGCGCTCGGGCGTCGTAGGCGCCGGATCGTCGTCGGTCGTCCACCACTCGGCGACGTGCGCCTCGCTCCGCCATCGAACGAAGAGCGCGTAGTCCGCCGGGTCGTCCCGCATCCGGCGGATCGCGAGGTCGCCGTCGCGCGTGATCTCGTCCGGGTCGGTCATCGCCCTCAATCGTGCCACGGCATTGACGTCGCCACCCGCCCGCGACGATGCTGCACGCGAAGGGAGGCTGGATGGTCAAGGACGGTACGTTCGACCCGGCGCTGCTGCGAGGGCCTACCCAACCGCGCTTGTCGCGCCGCAGCTTCCTGGGCTACGCGGGGATGGGCGCAGCGAGCCTCGGCCTTTCGGGGATCCTCTCGGCGTGCGGCGCCAAGGGCCCTGGCGCGTCGTCGGCGTCGACGAGCGGCTCGCCCGGCTTCGACTGGGCCGCGCAGAAGGTCACGGGTTCCTTCACGTTCGGGAACTGGCCGCTGTACATCGACCGCGACCTGGTCGGCGGCGAGCACGTCCACCCATCGCTCGATCTCTTCAAGAAGGAGACGGGGATCTCGATCGACTACAAGGAGGTCATCCAGGCCTACGACGAGTTCTTCGCGAAGCTCCGGCTGTTGCTCGAAGGCGGCCAGCCGACCGGCTACGACCTGATCGTCATGGGATACCCGAAGTGGCTGCCGCTCATGATCGCGAACGACTACCTGATCCCACTCGACCATTCCAAGCTCACGAACTTCGCCGCGAACGTCGCGTCGACATACGAGGATCCGGCGTACGACCCGAACAACACGTACTCGATCCCGTACATGTCGGGGATCACGGGGATCGGCTACGACCCACAGCTGACGGGGCGCCAGATCACGAGCGTGATGGATCTGTTCGACCCCGCGTTCAAGGGGAAGGTCGGGATGTTCGGCGACACCGAGGACATGCCCAACCTCACGCTGCTCGGCATGGGCGTGGAGCCGAGCGCGTCGACCCCGGACGACTGGAACGCCGCCGCGGCGTTGCTCACGAAGCAGCGTGACGACGGGGTGGTGCGTCAGTACTACGGTCAGAACTACGTTTCGGCCCTCACGACCGGCGACGTTGCGCTCACCATGGCGTGGTCGGCCGACATCCTGCAGCTCCAGCTGGGCGGGTCGCCCCAACTGGAGTTCGTCGTTCCCGACGAGGGCGCACTGCTGTGGACCGATAGCCTCTGCATCCCCGCGTTCGCCGAGCATCCGCTCGATGCGTTGACGTTCATGGACTTCATCTACCGTCCGGACGTCGCCGCCATGATCGTCGGGTGGATCCAGAACGTGTCGCCCGTGCCGGCGTCGCAACAGGTGTTGAGCGCTCAAGGGAACCCCGTAGCCGACAGCCCGCTCGTGTTCCCGACGAAGGACATGTACGACCGGCTGCACGGCTACCGCGTGCTCACGACCGAGGAGCAGCAGGTGTGGGATCAGACCTTCCAGCCGATCTATCAGAGCTGAGGGTGGGCGTGGACGCACGCGTCAGCGAGCCGACCGTGATCGATGAGTGCCTGTCCATCCGCGATGGGCACCTCTGGATCGAGGCGTGCGATACCGTCGAGCTCACCCGCCGATTCGGGACGCCGATCCATGTGGTATCGGAGGATCATCTGCGACGCAACGTCAAGCGGATCACCGCCGCGTTCCGAAGCGCCTGGCCGGAGGGAGATGTCCGACTCCTGCCCTCGATCAAGGCGAACTTCACGTTGGCGCTCCGTCGCATCCTCACCGAAGAGGGAACCGGCTGCGACACGTTCGGGCCCGGGGAGCTCGAGGCCGCGCTCCGATCCGGCGTCCCTCCCGAGCTGATCTCGGTGAACGGCTCGCTGAAACCACCCGACCTCATCGTGAGGGCCGTCGAGGCGGGGTGCCGGATCACGCTCGACAGCGCTCGCGAGGTGGAGTTGGTGCGGGACGCCGCCCGCCGCGTGGGGCGCCGAGCTGCCGTCCGCTTCCGGGTGCGCCCCGACTACGACGGCCTCGACATGCTCACGGAGTTCGCCGAGGACGACGTGACGATCCGCGAGGCCGCGGCGGCGTACAAGCCGGGGATCCCGACCGAGGAGCTGCTGCGGATCGGTCCCGCCGCCCTGGCCGCGGACGAGCTGGATGTGGTCGGCGTGATGGCCCACCTCGGCCGGCACCACCACTCGGTCGACGTCTGGCGCGCGATGGGATCGAGCCTCGCCGAAACGATCGGGACGCTGTCAAGCGTGTGGGGCGGTTGGACGCCGCGCGAGATCGACGTCGGCGGGGGGTTCGCGTCCCCGCGCGACCCCACCGGACGCGCGACCCGTCGCGGCGCTTCGCGGCCGCAGAGCGACCGCTCGCCGTCGATGGACCAGTACGCCGAGGCGGTTGCGTCGTCGTTGCGCGACGGGTTGGTCCTTCACGGCGTGAAGACTGCGGGCATCTGTTTGGAAGCCGAGCCCGGGCGCGCGCTCTTCGCGGACGCGGGGATCCATCTGGCGACGGTCGGGAATGTGAAGATGCAGACGCGCCCGATCCCGCATCGATGGATCGAGACGGATACGACCGAGATGTTCCTGCCCGACGGGTTGATCGAACACAATCGCTGGACGGTCGTCGTTGCCAGCCGCGCGAACCAGCCGGTGTCGCAATCGGCCGACGTGGTCGGCATGAGCTGCGGCTTCGACGTGATCGTCTCGGCCGCGGCGCTTCCCGACATCGAGCCGGGGGACGTGGTCGCGATCCTGGACACCGGCGCGTATCAGGATGCCGCGTCCGGCAACTTCAACGCCTTGCCTCGTCCTGCCACGGTTCTCGTCCACGGCGACGAGGCCGAGGTGGTGAAGCGCTCGGAGACCATCGACGACGTGTTCGGTCGCGACGTCGTTCCCGAGCGGCTCCGGGGGGCCAAGTGAAGATCCTCGGCATCGATCATGTGTCCGTCACGACCGCGGATATCGCGAAGTCGCTTGCCTTCTACCACGACCTCCTCGGGATCCCCGTGCGTGCCGTCGGCGAGCTCTCTGGCGACGAGGTCGAGCAGATCACCGGTGTCGGTGGCGCCCGGCTGCACACGGCCGATCTCGACCTCGGTGGGGGACAGGTGCTCGAGCTCATCGAATACGTCGGTGCACGCGAGGGGAAGGCGATGCCGCTCGAACGCCCCGGGTCCGGACACATCGGGCTGCAGGTCGACGACGTCGATGGGATCCGTCTCCGACTCCTCGACGCCGGCGTCGAGGTGCCATCTGAACCCGTGACCTTGACGGAGGCCGGCCACTGGCATGGGGTCCGGTGTATGACGGTCCGCGACCCGGACGGCGTCGCCGTCGAGCTGGTCCAGCGCGCTCGACAGATCGCCGGAGCGCCGGACGCAGCTGCCGCGGGTCGATCCGATACGCCCTGAGGTTCCGCTCACACGAGCGTGTCAGAGGCTCCCGATACGGTCAGCGGGTCCCCCCTCGAAACGGAAGGATCCCCCATGCACCAGATCGGGATCGCGCTCGTCGCTTCGGCCATCGGTATCGCCGCCGGCGCGGTGATCATCACCCTCCGCAAGCCCAAAGTCATCCGCGCCGCCGCTGTCGACACACCGCTCGCGGTGGTGGAGGCGCGGCTGGCCGCGCAGTCGGCCGAGCTCCGAAGGATCGCCGATGCCGCGACGACCCGGGATCTGGCGGGGGAGCAGCTCCGCGCCGGTCTCGACGGCGCCCGTCGGGCCCTTCAGGAGTTGAGTCTTCGCGAGGAGGAGCGACGACACGTCGAATCGGAGGGTCGCGAAGTGATCAAGCGATTGTCCACGGTGCTCGCCGGCGGGGCTTCGAAGGGTCGCGGGGGAGAGAACGTGCTCCGCGAGCACCTCGCGCAGCTCCCTCCCGGGATGCTCGTCACCGACCTGCGAGTCGGCGGGAAGGTCGTCGAGTTCGGTCTGCTCCTCCCAGACGGGCGGCGGTTGCCGATCGACTCCAAGTGGACGGCGCTCCTCGAGCTCGAGGCGCTCGAGGAAGCCGACGACCACGTCACGCGGGACGCGTGTGCGCGCGATGTCGAGCGTGCGGTGGCGGCCCGCGCGAGGGAGGTCGCGCAATACATCGACCCGGCTGTGACGTCGCAGGTCGCCGTCGCGGCGGTGCCCGACGCCGCATACGCCGTGCTCCGGCGCGCGCATGCCGACGCGTGGGCGAAAGGCGTCGTCATCGTTCCCTACTCGTCGGCGCTTCCGATCGTGCTGTTCCTCTACAGCCTCGTGCAGCGCTTCGGCGATGCCGCCGACGTGCAGACAGCGCTGGCCGAAGTGGCGTCCGCGTTGGATGTCATGGAATCGGTGGTCGAGAACAAGGTTGCGCGCGCCGCCACCATGCTCTCGAACGGCGCCGACGAGTTCCGCTCCAATCTCGGGAGGGCCCGCGGCTCGATCGCGCGCGCGGGGTCGGCGGGCCGGTCGAGGGACGACGGCGTCGACCAGCTGGAGGGCCGACTCACGGTCATCTCCGGAGGAGCGATCTCGCCGTAGTTCCATATTGACGGTTCTATGCATGTCCCTGCATACTTATCCGTAATGAGTGCACTGCACGTCCGTGTGGCGGTGATCGGCGCCTCCGGGTTCGCCGGAGGCGAGCTCATCCGCCTGCTCGAGGCCCATCCGTCGGCCGAAGTGACCTTCCTCGGTGCTCACGGCTCGGCGGGCAAGACGCTCGGCGAGGTGCATCCGCACCTCGCCTCGCTGCCTCTCGGGAACGACACCCTGCTCGGATCCGTGCCCGATTCGATCGTTCCGGCGGCCGACGTCGCGTTCTGCTCGTTGCCACACGGCGCGAGCGCCTCATTGGCGCCGATACTGCTCGAGGCCGGCCTCAAGGTCATCGACCTCGCCGGCGATTTCCGGCTCCCAGCTTCGGCCTATCCAGATTGGTACGGGTTCGAGCATCCCGCCCCCGACTGGCTCGACAAGGCCGTCTACGGACTGCCGGAGCTCTTCGGCGACCAGCTTCCGGGGGCGCAGCTCGTGGCGAATCCCGGCTGCTTCCCGACGCCCGTGATCCTGGGGCTCGCGCCACTCCTGTCCGCCGGCCTGATCGAGCCCGGCTCGATCCACGTCGACGGCAAGACCGGTTTGTCCGGCGCCGGTCGTACCCAGAGCGAGGCGACGCTCTACACCGCGTCGGAGGAGAGCGTTCGCCCGTATCGCGTGCCGCGTCACCAGCACACGCCCGAGATGGAGCGCGGGCTCGAGCTCGCGACCGGGTTCACGCCGTCCATCCTGTTCGTCCCGCACCTGGTGCCGGCCGTCCGCGGGGTGGTGACGACGAGCTACGCACCCCTCGCGTCCGGCGTCACGACCGAGGCGCTCACGTCGTGTCTCGCCGACGCCTACGCCGGGCGGCCGTTCGTCCGCGTGATGCCCGCCGGGGAGATGGTCGAATCCAAACGCACGAGGGGGTCGAACGTCGTGGAGCTGCAGGCGGTCGCCGATCCTCGAACGGGAACGGCCGTCATCGTCGGCGCGCTCGACAACCTGGTGAAAGGGGCAGCAGGGCAGGCGATCCAGAACCTGAACCTGATCCTCGGGCTCGACGAGGCGACGGCGCTCCCGAGCCTGGCGGTGTACCCGTGAGCGTGACCTATCCGAAAGGGTTCCGGGCCGCCGGGATGAGCGCGGGCCTGAAGCCGTCCGGCCGTCCCGACCTCGGGTTGCTCGTGGGCGATCCCGGCACGGCGATCGTCGGCGTGTTCACGACGAACCGCGTCTCCGCCGCGCCCGTGCGGCTGACGCGTGACCTGCTGTCCGCCGGCCACGGCCGGGCGGTCATCGTGAACAGCGGCCAGGCGAACGCTGCGACCGGTTATCGGGGCGACATCGACGCGCGTGCCGTGACCGCGGCGACCGCCGCCTCCCTCGGCATGGATGCGAACGACGTGCTCGCGTGCTCGACCGGCGTGATCGGTGAGCCGGTGCATCTCGAGCCACTCGTCGCGGCGCTCCCGATGCTCGCCGGCGTGCTCTCGACCGAGGGCGGGCCGGCCTTCGCGCGGGCGATCATGACCACCGACAGGGTTGACAAGCAGGCCACGGCCGACGCCGGCGCGTTCCGCGTCGGAGGTTGCGCGAAGGGCGTCGGCATGATCGCGCCGAACCTCGCGACGATGCTCGTGTTCGTGACGACGGATGCCCCGGTCAACCGCGGCGATCTGCAGCGCTTGACCGACGAGCAGCTGATGCCGCGCTTCAACGCGCTCACCGTCGACGCATGCACCAGCACGAACGACACGGTGTTGGTGTTCGCGAGCGGCGCCGTCACGGGTGAAGCGGAGGTGTCTCCCGGGAGGCCGGCTTGGGATGCGTTGTCCCATGCCATCGGCGAGGTGGGGGAGTCGCTCGTACGTCAGCTGATCGCCGACGCCGAGGGGGTCACCCACGTGATGTTGATCGACATCGCTGGCGCGCCATCGGAACATGACGCCCGCGTGGTCGCGAAAGCCATCGCCGACTCTCCGCTCGTGAAGACCGCGATGTTCGGCGGCGACCCGAACCCGGGGCGGATCCTGCAAGCCGTCGGATCCTCGGGCATCGACGTCGATCCCCACACGATCGACATCTCCATCGGGGGCGTCCGTCTGGTGAACGCGGGAGTGATCCCGCCCGCGTACTTCGACGACGGCGCGAACGCTCAGGCCGCGCGTGTCGCCATGAAGGAGCCCGAGATCCGGATCGAGGTCTCGCTCGGTGACGGTCCCGGTCGCAGC
>JBOGVK010000016.1:0-31780 GCA_050692375.1 Actinomycetota bacterium | reverse complement strand
GCGATCGCCGGCTGGTCCGCACTCCATGGTCCTTGAGGCCTGTCGATGGTGGAAACCATCACCCCCGTGGTCAACGGGGGACGCTCGCGATGGCTGGGAACGCTGACGCTGCACACCTTCGGCGCCGCCGCGACCGCGTCGGCGTTCGGTGCAACGCTCGGATGGATCGGCGGCAAGCTCCATGCTCCGTGGGGGCGCTCGGGGCTGCTCGTGGTCGTGGCCGTCGCCGTGCTGTACGCGCTCGGCGAGCTCACGCCGCTGCATGTCCCGGTCCCGCAACTGCGGCGCCAGGTGCCCGACTGGTGGCGGACGTTCTTCGGCCGGCACGTGGCCTCTTCCCTCTACGGGGCAGGGCTCGGGGTGGGCTTCCTGACCTACCTCGCGCACGGCACGTTCGTCGTCGTGGCGCTGGTCGCGATCGCGAGCGGACGACCGGCGATGGGAGCGTTGGTGGTCGCGCCGTTCGGGCTGGTGCGAGGGCTGTCCCCCATCGTCGGACGGCGGTCGGTCACGCCGGAGCAGCGTCGGACGCTGGTGGATCGGCTGGCGACATCGCCCGGTTCGCGCCGTCGCATCGTGAACGGCGTGGCGCTCTTCGTGGTCGCTGGGACGGCGCTCGTGGCCGCGCCCGGCGCCCCGAGCGGCGGCGAGATCCCTCTGGCGTCCGGCGCGCTCGCCTCGACGCTCGCGGTGGCAGCGCTGTCCAAGACCATAGCGTGGCGACGATGGCGTCGCGCTCTCTCGGCGCACCGACTGCCCTCGACGATCGAGCGGGTCGCGACATGGGCAGCCCCACTGGGGGAGGCCATCGTTCCGACCCTGATCCTGGTCGGACTCGCGCGCCCGGCCGCGGCATGGTCGGCGGTGCTCTTAGGGGTCTTCTCGCTCGAGCTGGTGCGGATCCGACTGCGCGTGGGCGATCGCGTGCCGTGTGGATGCTTCGGGGGGCGCGAGACCGTCGGACTCGCGTCGGCGCTGCTGCGGAACGCCGCGATCGGCGTGCTCGCCGTGTTCGTGTGGACGAGCGGGGCGGGCGGCCCCGCCGTCGCATGGCCGGCGCTCACGCGCGAGGACGTGCTCCCGATGCTGCTGTCGCTCGGAGCCAGCGTCGCGGCAATGCTCGCCACGTGGCGGGCGTCCGTGTGGCTCGGACGCGGAGCCCGAACGTGACCGGTACGCGCCCGTTCGTACGGCCGTTCGTCCCGATCGCCGTCGCAGCTCTAACGGCGATCGGTGTGACGATCGCAGCGATCGCCGGCGCCGCGGTGGGGCGCGCGCAGCTCGACGACCCCAACGACACCCGCGGGCCGCTCGACGTCCGCCGCGTCTGGTTCGATGCTGCCGCCGATCCGCCGCAGTGGACCGTCGTGACGTTCTCACCTTGGAGCCCGGAAGAGACCAAGGACCGCGCGTTCGCGTTCGTCTTCCTCGATACGAAGAAGGGCGCGCACCCCGACTACTACGTGGTGATCCGCTCCACCGGCCACTCGCTCTCCGGATCGCTCTGGCGTGACCTGAACGGGGCAGCCGACATCCGGCTGGGTCCGGTGGGAGTGTCGAGGGCGTCCGGCGACGCAGGTGTGACCGTCGAGGTCCCGTTGGGCCAGCTCGAGTTCGGAGCACTGCGGACGTCGTACCGATGGTCGATCGTCACCACGTTCACCGGTCGCGTGTGCCGCGTCACCTGTTTCGACCACGTCCCCGACCAAGGAACGGTCGAGCAGCCGCTTGGAACGCCCACGGCGACTCCCACGATGTCGCCGACCACCTCGCCGAGCGTGGCCGGTAACTAGGCGGCACCGGGCGGCTTCACCCCGATGGGCATACGGGGAGGGGTCCTTGATGCCGAGATACCGGTATCCCCCCAACAAGGGGACAGGCGTTTCGCCGAAGCGGTCCGCGCTCCCGCTCAGTCGCAGCAGGGCCGTCCCACCTCAACCAGCTCCTGTTGCCTGCCGATGGAACGGCATGAGGGTTCGTCGTGGATCCCGCGCGTCTCTTGACCTTGCCCGACGATGGAGCCCGTGGTGCCGGAACCGCTGAGCATCGGTGAAGGCGCGGTCGTCCGGGTCCTCGTCGTCGACGACGACGAGGACGTCCGTGACGTCATCGTCTTTGCCCTCGAGCGCGAGCGGTTCGACGTCCGCCAAGCGGCCGACGGACCGACGGCGGTCGACACCGCGGAGCGGTTCGCGCCCGACGTCATCCTCCTCGACCTGAACCTGCCCGGGATGCGGGGCATCGACGTCTGTCAGCGGATCCGCTCGTTCTCGGACGCGTACATCCTGATGCTCACGGCCTCCGACGACCTGACGGACAAGCTAGTGGGCCTGTCGACCGGAGCCGACGACTTCGTCACGAAGCCGTGCTCGATGTCGGAGATCATCGCGAGGATCAGGGCGATGATGCGACGGACGCGGACCGCCCATACGTCCGAGACCGTGCGGATGTTCGGCGAACTCCGCGTGGATCCGGCGACTCGCGAGGTCCACGTGGCGGGTAAGCCCGTCTCCCTCACCAGGATCGAGTTCGACGTGCTCGACGTCCTGTCCACCGATCCGAAGGTCGTCGTGGCGAAGGGGCGTCTATTGGAGCGGGTGTGGGGACCCAATTGGCATGGAGACGATCACATCGTGGACGTGCACGTCTCCAACCTCCGCCGGAAGATCGGGGCCGCGTACATCCGCACGGTGCGCGGCGTGGGCTACCGCCTCGGCGACGCGGCCTGAGATGCAGCCAAAGACACAGGTCGATCTGGGTCAGATCGCGGTATCCCGTGCCGAGGAGCTCGGATCGGCTCGCTCGGACGCGCAGATCCAGATCGTGGACGACGGCGACGCGAACGTCGAACTGCTCGAGCGCGTGCTCCGGGACGCCGGCTACACGAACGTCCGCGGATTCACCGATCCGGGCGAACTGCTTCGCTCGGTCGACGAGTGCGTCCCGGATCTGATCTTCCTCGACCTGCACGTGCCGGTCGACGGGTGGGGGCTGATCGGTGAGCTCCGGAATCGGTTCCCCCGCTCCGTGGAGCTCCCGATCGTGGTTCTTACCACCGATGTCTCACCGGAGGTGAAGCATCGGAGTCTCCTCGCCGGTGCGAGCGACTTCCTCACCAAGCCGCTCGATCTCACCGAGGTACTGTGCCGCGCAGCCAATCTGCTTGAGGCACACGACCTGCACCTCCGATTGCTGAGCCGTAAGGACGACCTTGAATCCGTCGTGGCGGATCAGACGCGCAAGCTCCAGAACCGCCTCTTTGACCTGGGGAGGCTGGATCAGGAACGGCGCAGGTTGCTCTCGCACCTGGTCCACGCTGAGGAGGAAGAGCGCCGCGCGATCGCGTCGGATATCCATGACGACCCCATCCAGAAGATGGTCGCCGCAGCGATGCGCCTGGACGTCGTCCTCGAAGATCACCCGGAGCTTGCCGACGACGAGCAGTTCCGTAAGGCGCAGGAGACCGTGAAGCGATCGATCGAGAGCCTGCGGAGCCTCATGTTCGAACTGCGTCCCTACGTCCTGGATCACGACGGACTGGCCGCGGCGCTGTCGGTGTTCGTGCAGGAGGAAGGGAAGCTCCCCGGGAGCCCGACCTACGCGGTCGAGAGCCGGTTGACGTCCGAGCCGCCGGACAGCGTCCGGGTGATCTTGTATCGCATCACGCAGGAGGCGCTCGTCAACGTTCGCAAACACGCTCGCGCTTCGCACGTGGACATCGTGCTCGACGAGGGGGACGACGGTTACACGGTGCTCGTGAGGGACGACGGTGCCGGGTTCGAACCGGCGATGGTGGCCGATCCCTCGCTCGGTCACATCGGACTGACGTCGATGCGGGAGCGGGCCTCCTTGGCGGGTGGCTGGTTCCGGATCGAGAGCGCGGTCGGCGAAGGTGCGATCGCCGAGGCGTGGATCCCTCGATCCATGGACGGAGAGGCCGCATGAACACGTCCCGGGGCGGTGACGAGCGATGCCGATCCGCACCCTGATCGCCGACGACGACGCCGAGGTGCGGAGCGTCCTCATCGATATCATCGAGCGCGCCGACGCGCTCGAGCTCGTTGGCGTCGCAGAGGATTCGCAACAGGCGATCGAGCTTGCGGGTCGTCAACAACCGGATGCCGCGCTACTGGATGTGAAGATGCCGGGTGGAGGCGCGCGAGCCGCCCGCGAGATCCTCGCGTCGTGCCCAGGGACCGTGATCATCGCGCTCTCCGCCCACGAGGATGCGCGGAGCATCCAGGAGATGTTCGCGGCCGGCGCCTACGACTACCTCGTGAAGGGCGTGAGCCCTGCACGCCTGGTGGAGGCGATCTGCTCGAGCGTTCGCGGACGAGTGCAGGAAGTGCACGAGGTTCAGGAGCGCAGATCCGCGTGGAACGACCAGATCAGTGGCGTTCTCGGTGGGAGCGGGTTGGAGTGCGTCTTCCAGCCGATCGTGGCGCTCGATGGCGGTGCGACGGTTGGGTTCGAGGCGCTGGCGCGGTTCGATGCGGAGCCGGTTCGCAGCCCGGGTGCGTGGTTCGCGGAGGCGACGACGATCGGACGGGGCCTCGAACTCGAGATCGCGTCCGTGGAGACCGCGATCTTGAGCTTCGACCGGGTCCCAGCCGACGCGTTCATGGCGTTGAATGTTTCGCCCGCGTCACTAGTGTCCCCGCGTCTGACCGACGCGATCGGAAGGGTGCCGCTCGATCGGGTGGTCGTCGAGGTGACCGAGCACGCGCCGATCGCCGACTACCCGATGTTGCGCGCCGCGCTGGCCACGCTCCGCGAAGCGGGCGCCCGCCTCGCGGTGGACGATGTCGGCGCCGGCAATGCGAGCCTGCGGCACATCCTGCAGTTGGAGCCCGACGTGATCAAGCTCGACGTGAGTCTCACACGAGACATCGAGACACAGCGCGCGCAGCGATCGCTCGCCTCCGCCCTCGTGACGTTCGGCCGCGAGGTCGAGGCGATCCTCATCGCGGTAGGCATCGAGACCGAGGCCGAGCTCGAGGTCGTGCGTGATCTGGGGATCCCCTGGGGCCAGGGCTACTACTGGGGCCGCCCTGCGGCGCTCTGAGCCACGCCGATGAACCCGAGCATCCTCCGCCACGCGTCATCGCATGCCTCCCGATGCTCGTCAAAGCTCCGGTCGAAGAACGAGTGCGGCGCTCCGTCGTAGATCACCATCTCGTTCTCCACTCCGGCCTCGTCGAGCACCTCGCCGAACCGTTGGATCGCCTCGGCGGGGATCCCTTCGTCGGCGCCTCCGAACAATCCCAGGACCCGGCAGCGGTATCGCGCCGCGAACCGGATCGGTGCGGTGTCGTCGTCCGGGCCTCTGCCCTGCGGACCGCCGTAGAACCCGATCACGCCGGAGAGCCCGTGGTCGCGCCAGGCCTGATTGAACGAGATCCTTCCACCCATGCAGAACCCGACGGAGTACGCGGGGTCGGCTCCCGCCGCCCGGAGCTGGGCGATCGTAGCGGCGGTGTCCACGCCCATGCCGTCGGCGGTGATCTGCGCGACGTGGGCCATGAAGTCGAAGTCCTCGTCGCGCTCCTCCAACCCGGCGGTTCGACCGAAGTAGTCCATCGCTGTCGCGTGCGCGCCCGACTCCGCGAAGCGCGCAGCGAGATCTTCGTAGAACGGATGCAGTCCGCGGACGTCCGGGAGGATCATCACGCCTGGCGCCGCCGGGTCAGCCGCTCGAGCGCTGAACGCGTTGAAGCGGTTCCCGTCGGCCGCCTGAAGGATCAACCGATCGGTGCCGGCGACGCCGGCTCCTCCCGCAATCGGTGGCAGAGGCGGTCTGGCAGTCGTCTCGAAGCACATCTCGATTCCCCTCTCGTGGATCGGCTACTTCGGTGAACACGTGTTGACGCCGAGCCGACGGCCGAGCCGATCGCGGTTGCCGGCGACGAGCCGGTAGGCGTGTTCGGTCGCCCTCGGCATCGCGCGGGCGAGCGCCGCGAGCGGACGACCGCCGGGGAGCGAACGCAAGAGCGGGTCCGCCATCGCGCCACCGGAGTAGACGCGTCCGTTGGGCGACACGACGTGGGCGGACGCCATCCGCTGATCGACGGCGACGTCCACGAGGAGCCGTGCGGCCTCTTCCCCCTGGAGCGGAGCGGCCCTGACTCGGTGCGCTCGGTCCCACGCGACGATCCTGGTCACCGACCAGCGGCAGACCCCGCAATCCCCGTCGTAGAGCAGGATCATCTCTCCCATCACCTCAGCGTATCGACCCCGGGGTGGAGGCGACCTCTAGACTGGATGGACCCGGGGACGTAGCTCAGTTGGTAGAGCACCTGCTTTGCAAGCAGGGGGTCGGCGGTTCGAGTCCGCTCGTCTCCACGATATGTCGCCGGCCGACCGTCGATCCATCGCGGCTTGTCGTGGCGATCGCGATCGGACTCTTCACGACCACGACCGTTGGCGCATCGACGGGGCTGCCGCCCTTCGCCGGCTCCATCTCCACGCTCGACGCCGCCACCCGACAGCTCATGATTGGTCGCTCGTGGCACGCTGGATGCCCCGTTGCGCTCCGGGATCTCCGGCTCCTGCGTCTGACGTACTACGGCTTCGATGGGCGGGCACACCAGGGCGGGCTGGTCATTCATCGCTGGTACGCGACCGGTTTCCTCCGCGTCTTCCGGCGGTTGTACCAGGAGCGCTATCCGATCCGGCGCATGCGGCTGGTCGATCGTTATGGCGCGGACGACGATCGATCGATGGAGGCCGACAATACGTCCGCGTTCAACTGTCGTCTTCGTGCGGGTTCCACGACCGAGTGGTCACAGCACGCGTACGGCCTGGCGATCGACGTGAATCCCGTGGAGAACCCGTTCGCCACGCCGACACACGTGTCTCCACCGGCCGGCGTGACCTATCTCGATCGGTCGCAACAGCTCCCCGGCATGATCCACGTGCACGACGGTGTGTGGTGGGCGTTCCATGCGATCGGCTGGGCATGGGGCGGAACGTGGACCGGCACGATCGACTACCAACACTTCAGCGCGAACGGCCGCTGATCGATCGAGTAGCTAGTCCACTGCGGACTAGCAGACCGCCATCAGGTACGGGTTCGGGTCGATCGCGTTGCCGTTGCCCGGGTGCCATTCGAAGTGGTCGTGCGGTCCGCCGGCGTCGCCGGTGGATCCCACGTACCCGATCACCTCGCCGGCCTTCACGTCACCCAGCGTGCCGTAGGAGGACAGGTGCGCGTTGTAGGCGTAGCCCTGGGCGCCGTAGACCGTGACCGCGTTGCCGCCGAGCACGTTGTGCGACGCGACCGCGTTCCCATCGAACGGAGCCACGATCGGCGTGCCTTCTGCGGCCATGATGTCGTTGCCCTGGTGGATGTGCTTGGGCACGCCGGGCAGGATGACCCAGACGCCGAAGTTGTTCATGACCTCGTGGGTACCGTTGACCGGGCAGGTTCGGAACACGCCGTACGTCTGGATCCAGGTCGAAAGGTTCATCCGCAGGGTTCGAAGAACGACGGTCCGGCGAGCCAGGAACCGATCGAGCTTGTGCAGCCGAAGTCGCAGCTCGCGACGGAGGTCTCCCAGGTGGTGTTGATTCTTGCTCCACCGCTGGCGATCCGACGCGAGCGCCGGGCCTTTGGACCTCGTGCGAAGGATCTTCGCCTGGACCGCGCGGATCCGGTGGTGGAGGTGCTGGCGGGCGACCCGCCGGAAGTCGTGGATCGTTTCGAGCCTCGTGACGGTTACCTTGCGGTCATGCAGAGCGCGGCCGAGGGCGTCGTCGGCATGCGCCGCGGCCACCAGCCCGCCGATGACGAGTGTGGCGCAGACGGCGAACGAGATGCCGCGAGTGATCATCTTGGTGCGATCCAAACCGTTTCGACCTCCCCAGTCGTGACGTTCGGGGTATCGGCATCTGGGGGTCTCGTTCTTGAGGCGAGATGTGGGAAGCCTGCGACTGCGCGGTCGGAAGCTTCGTTCCCGGGGTTCAGACACGTTCCGAACGCGCCGATGGGAAGGATGGCCGGTGAGGACCGGTCATGAGTTCGAGCCGAGGGACACGGGGGAAACCTTGCCGACCGATCGACGCACGCGCGACCGGGTCCGCCTCTTCTTCTGGGCGGTCCTCACGATCGTGTGCCTATCCGCCGTGCTGGTCTCGCACCAGCAACAGACACAGGGTTTGCGGCTGAAGGCGGAGGGCGCGCAAGAGCGGGCGATCCGCTACACCGAGAACGTGCTCGACGGCCGGCTGGACGCGCATCGCGTCGCCAGCCCGATCGAGCGATCCGGATACGACCAGCTCCTCGCCCAGCTGAAGCGCGATCTCTTCACCGATCAACGGATCGTGCGTGTTCGCGTATGGCGTCCCGACGGTCTCCTCGTCTTCACGACCGACGACCCGTCGAAGATCGGCGCGTTGACCTCGAAGGATCCAAGCGTGCGCGCCGCGCTCCAGGGCGACGTCGTCAGCGTCATCCAGACCGAAACGGTGGCTCCCGATACCTCGACGACGCCCGTGCCGACGGAGCTGTTCTCGACATACGTCCCCCTCCGCGACACGGACAAGGCGGCCGTGCACGGCGTCGTGGAGATCGACAGTGACTACGGCCTCATGCGCGATTCCACATCCCGCCCGTGGAAGCAGATGCAGGTGGCGTTCGGGATCGTGGCGCTGCTCTGCCTCGTCATGACCATCGTGTCGTTCGTCTGGTCTCGCCGCCCGGAGGAAGTCTCCGGGTTCGGTCCTAACCGTCGCGACGTCCGCGCCTCGGCACGCGATGACAAGAAGGCGGCGTCCGCGCAAGCCGAGGCCTCCAAGCTGCGCGAGCGGGTCAAGGAGCTCGAGCACCAGGCCGAGCAGGTCAAAGCCGAGCAGGCCAAGAAGGATGCCGCCCAGAAGGCCGCCCAGAAAGCGCAGCCCGCACCTCCGAACGTGGAGACGCCCGACCCTGCCGAGACCGAGCGGCTGACGGCGCGGGCCAAACAGTTGGAAGCTCAGGCGCAGAGCGTGGAGGCACGGTCCTTGCAGTTGCAGGCCCGTGTCACCGAGATGGAGGCGCAGCTCCGAGTCACGACCGAACAGCTCCGCTCCGCCCAGAAACGTCAGGAGGCTGCGGATGCGGCGTCGGCGGAACGTTCGTCGATCCCGCCGGAGGTTCAGGCGCAGCTCCAGGTGGCTGGGGAAACCGAACAGGTGCTTCGCGCCGAGCTGCAAGCGGCGCAGGCAGAGGTCGAAGGTTTGCAGAAGGCACGCGACGAGATCGAGCAGGCGCATACGGAGCAGGCGAAGGCCCAACAGAGCCAGCTGGACCAGACGAGGGCGCAGGCGCGGATGGCCGAGGAGGAACGTCAGCGTTCACTCGCCGAGCAGGCGAAGAGCGCCACCGTCCAGCCGGCGATCGCTCCGGACGTCGCGGCGCGGATCGAAGAGCTCGAACAGCAGTTGAAACGTTCGGAGCACGAGCGGGCGATGTTGAGGGCGGGTCGTCCCGAAACCGTCTACGAGGCCCGCAACCGCGAGTTGGAAGACGAACTCGCGCACGTGGGCGATCAGCTGCGCGTGGCGGAAGGCCGTGCGCGATCGTCGGACGCTGCCACCGCGGGCGTCGATCCGAGTGTGATCGCCGCGCTCGAGGATCGGATAACCGCCGCGGAGGAACGGGCGCGCGACGCCGAGCGCCGGCTGGACGAGGCGAAGCCGCGGAGCGGTTCGCGGTCGCGGACACCGAAGGGGAACGGCAATGGCGAGGCCGCGCCGATCGAGGACGACGCCGAGAAGCCGGTGAAAGACGACGCCGAGCAGCGGGCGATCGACGGCAGCGACTTGAGGAGCCGGTTGGTACGGAGCACGGACGCGAAGCGTCGCGGTGCCACGCCGGTTCCGGAAGACGCTAGATCATCGCGAGCGGGTCGACCGCGTAAGTAGCTCGGAGCTCCTGGTCGACGGTTCCGGCCGGCAACAACACCTGAGGTCGCATCCCGAACCGCGCCGCGATCTCGACATGCTCGTCGCACATCGGAAGCAGGTCGTCCCTCGGGAACCAGCCGACCACCGCGGGCGCGTTCCTCTTCATGCCCCACTGCCAGAAGCAGAACTGACAGATCAGACGAACGCTCTGCGGATATCCGAACCGCGCGCGGAACCCCAGCTCGTGTTCGATGACCCGACCCCAGAGCGCTACCCGGCCGAGCACCGCCGGGCACCTGGTCCGACGCAGCAGGTCCACACCATGCGTACCGTGGAGTCCGCAGGAGCACTCGGGTTGCGGCGCCTCGTGGAACCACCCGATGCGGCACGCTGCTTCGGCAGGCCGCCCGGGGAACCATGGCCGGCGACTGGCGACCGCGCGGAGCAGCAACTGCGACCCGTCGCGGCGTCCCGTGAGCGCCCACGCCCGCCAGGCGAGAGCCGCCTCCGTCGAGGTCTCGGTGGGGAGCGCTCGTTCGACGGCGACGTGGGTCATCTGCGGGATATCAAGTCGCCGGCTCGGCGGGCTCGGGCGTCGACGTCGGCAACGGATGGGGGATGGGGAGCGTCTCGGGCAGCGGTACCGATGTGGGCTCGATCTCGATGATGCGCTTGGGCTTTCCGATCTCCACCGTGGCCTCCTCCGACCGCGACCCGCGCCTCGCCTACGAGGGTACTCCTTCCCATCAGGCCGGCGCGAGCCGATAGATCGCCTGCGCGTCGCTGAAGTAGATCTGACCGTTCGGCCCGGTCTCCATGGAGTAGACCGCGCCCCCGGGCGCATCGAGCACGCCGATCGCGTTACCGGAGACCCCGTTCCGCGCGGCGTTCAACGCGACGCGACGCAACACGCCGTCGTTCACGTCGCCGAAGAACAGTTGCCCTTGCACCTGATCGCCCAACCCACAGTCCTGGCAGAACGCATCGCCCGTGATGCCGATGGCGCTGTCGAACCAGAGCTTCGGCAGATGCGGCGCGGGCCCGCTACCGTTCGTGTCATCGGGAGACGTTCCCTGGCAGTTCTCGCTCGGTCCCCAGCCGAAGTTCGCACCGCCGACGATCAGGTTCAGCTCGTCGTTGCACTCGGGTCCGTTCTCGGTCTCCCACAGACTGTCCGTCTGCGGATCGAACGTGAACCCGAACGAGTTGCGGATACCGAAAGCGAAGATCCGGCTGCCGGCGATCGGGTTGTCCGCGGGTACGCCCCCTTCGGGTGTCATGCGCAGGATCTTGCCGCGGAGGTTCCCGGAGAGGTCCTGGGCGTTCGAGTTGTCGTGCCCGTCTCCGACGATCGCATAGAGCATCCCGTCGGGTCCGAAGAGGATCCGTCCCCCGTTGTGGTACGGATCCGCGCTTGCGGGCTGGGACATCAGCACCCGCATCGTGACGGAGTGGCCGGCTCGTGTGATCTTCACGATCTGGTTCCTGAGGCTCCCACCCGAGGAACGCGTCACGTAGACGTAGAGCGATCGCGGACTCGGCCAGCCGGGGCTGACCGCCACGCCGAGCGCCCCTCGCTCGCCCTCGCCGTTCACGCCGGAGATGGTGAAGAACCGGTGGTTCGTCTTCGTCTTCGGGTCGTAGACGTGGATCTGTCCGGTTCCTCGTTCCAGGTAGACGATCCGCCCGTCCTTCAGGAACGTGAACCCGGCGGGACCGTTCAGGTTGCCGACGACGGTTCGCGCGACGATGCTTCCCCCCGCCTGAGCGGGCCCCGCCCCCACGCACGCGAGCGTCACGAGCGCGAGGCCGAGCAGTCCGGCGATCGTGCGGTTCCGCATGAAGTTCCCCTTCCTTCGGACGACGCGGTTGCTGGCTAGCATGTGGGCGTGACCCTGCCACCTTCGATGTTCGGCGTTCCGGTGCTCCGTGCTGAAGACCCGCGGTTCCTCCGCGGTGAGGGGAGATACCTAGAGAACATCTCAATCCCTGGGGCGCTTCGGGCCGTGTTCGTGCGTTCCATCATGCCGCACGCACGGGTGGAGGGCGTGGACGGGCTGGACGCAGGTCGGGCGATGCCCGGGGTCGTCGCGATCTTCACGGCCGACGACCTCCACGTTCCCCCGCAGCCGCCGAGCGGCAACGTCGAAGGGGCGACGGGCACGCTCGAGGGTCCGTTCGCTCGTGAGGTGCTGGCTCGAGATGTGGTTCGGTATGTGGGCGAGGCCGTGGCGGTCGTGATCGCGGATACGCTCGCGCACGCGCAGGACGCGGCCGAGCTGATATGGCCGTCGTACGACCCGCTCGAGGCCGTGACCGATGTCGAGGCGGCCGCGGAGGATGCGGTGTTGCTCTTCCCGGCCCACGGCTCGAACGTCGCACATGCCTTCGAGCAGTACTGGGACGTGGATGCCCTCGAAGGTGCCGACGTCATCGCGACCGCACGCGTCGTGCAGCAGCGCGTGGCCCCGGTTCCCATGGAGACGAACGCCATCGCCGTGGTCCCCGAGGGCGGCGACACCTGGACGGTCTGGGTGTCGTCGCAGGTCCCGTTCGATGTCCGGAGCGACCTGGCGGAGGTGCTCGGCGTCGACAAGAAGCAGATCCGCGTGGTGGCACCCGATGTCGGCGGCGGGTTCGGCGCGAAGGTGCTGGTGTATCCGGAGTACGCGGTGGTGGCCGCAGCCGCGAAGGCGCTGGGCCGGCCGGTGCGCTGGGCCGAGTCTCGCTCCGAAAGCATGCTGAACCTCACGCACGGCCGCGCCCAGGTACAACACGTGGAGATCGGCGCGAAGCGTGACGGCTCGATCGTCGGCATGCGCGTCGAGCTCCTCGCCGACATGGGCGCGTATCCGGTCGGCGCGTTCCTGCCGACGACCACGCAGGAGATGCTCTCCGGCGTCTACGCGATCCCGCGGATCGCCTCGCGCGGACGGAGCGTCGTCACGAACGCCACGCCGGTCGCCGCCTACCGAGGTGCCGGCCGGCCGGAGGCGACGGCGCTCGTGGAACGCGCGATGGACCTGATCGCCGCGGAGCTCGGCATGGATCCCGTGGAGGTTCGCCGGAAGAACCTGATCCCGCCCGGCGTGTTCCCGTACACGACGGCGTCGGGCACGACCTACGACATCGGCGACTACGAGTCCACGTTGGACGTGGCCCTGATGCGAGCGGGGATGGATGCGCTCCGCGCCGATCAAGCTGCCCGTCGCGCTCGCGGAGACCATGTGGAGCTCGGCATCGGCGTCTGCACGTACGTGGAGATCACGGCGTTCGCGTCGAAGGAGTTCGGCTCAGTGCAGGTCGCGGCGGACGGGACCGTGACGGTGCTCGTCGGCACGTCACCGCAAGGACAGGGCCACGAAACGGCGATGGCCCAGATCGCGTCGGCGATCCTCGGCGTGCCGTTCGAGTCGGTGCGCGTCCTGCATTCGGACAGCGCGGTGGTGCCGCGCGGCGCCGGGACGTGGGGCTCGCGGTCGCTGCAGATCGGTGGCTCCGCCGTGGTCGAGCAGGGCCAAGCCGTGGTGGCGAAGGCGCGCACGCTCGCCTCACACCTGCTCGAGGTCGACGAGGCGGATCTGACCGACCCGGTGGACGGGCGCTTCGAGGTCGCGGGTGCGCCGGAGCGCGCGATCACGTGGAGCGAGCTGGCCGCCGCCGCCGACGATCCGGCGCGGTCGCCGGAGGGAATGTCGCCGGGCCTCGCGGCGTCCGGCCAGTTCCGCGAGCTGGAGTCGACGTTCCCGTTCGGGGCGCACGTGGCTGTCGTCGAGGTCGACACGCAGACCGGCGACGTGCGGTTGGTGCGCCACATCGCGGTCGACGATTGCGGTCGGATCCTCAACCCGATGCTCGTCGACGGACAGGTGGGTGGCGGACTGGGGCAGGGCATCGCGCAGGCGCTGTACGAGGAGGTACGTTACGACGAGACCGGGAACCCGATCAGCGGCAACCTGACGACGTACGGGATGCCGGCGGCATCGGAGCTTCCACGGTTCGAGATCGGGCATACCGAGACGCCGACCCCGTTGAACCCGTTGGGGGCCAAAGGGATCGGGGAGTCGGCAACCATCGGCTCGACGCCGGCCGTCCAGAGCGCGGTGATGGACGCGCTCTCGAAGAGAGGGGTGCGCCACATCGATCTCCCACTCGCGCCAGAGCGTGTCTGGCGCGCGATCCGCGACGCGACGAAAGGATGAGGAGATGCCACTCAACGGGGAATACGAACCGAGCACATCCGCATGGTCGCGCAAGCAGACCGAGCTCTATGAGGCAACGAACGGCGAGGAGGGGGCCGACCTTCAGGGCCGGCCGGTGATCGTGCTGACCTCGGTCGGCGCGAAGACCGGCAAGATCCGCAAGACGGCCCTCATGCGCGTCGAGCACGAGGGCGTCTACGCGGTGGTCGCGTCGCTCGGTGGCGCCCCGAAGCATCCCGTCTGGTACCACAACCTCAAGGAGCACCCGCACGTCGAACTGCAGGACGGCGCGACCAAGCGCGACTACACGGCACGCGAGGTCACCGGCGACGAGAAGACCGTCTGGTGGGATCGCGCCGTCGAAACGTGGCCCGACTACGCCAACTATCAGGAGAAGACCTTTCGGCAGATCCCGGTGTTCGTCCTCGAAGCCATCGAGTGAACGCGCGGTGGGGACCCGCTCCTATCGCGTGACGGGGTCGCCGGTCGTGGCCAGGCGTTCGATCAGGTCGGCGGCGCGGACGTTGCCGGGCGCGGCCTGCAGTTGCCGGGATACCGCTTGGAGTCGCGGCTTCATGCTCTCGTCGGAGAGGAGCTTCGCGATCGCGCCGGTCAGTTGCTCGTCCTCGAACGCGTAGGTCGCGAGACGCACGCCGTATCCCAGCTCGTCCACGCGTTGCGCGTTGTCGTATTGATCCCAGAAGAGCGGCAGCACGACCATGGGTTTCCCGAAGTGGAAGCATTCGGTGACCGTGTTGTTGCCTCCGTGCGTGATGACCACGTCGACCTGCGGCAGGATCGACGGCTGCGGCACGAACTCCCGCCCGTACATGTTGTCCGCGAGGCTCAGCAGCTCGTGCTGCGGACCCATGCTGACGATCACGCGGTACGGCGCCCGCCCGAGCACGTCGATCAGCCGCTTCATAAGTTCGACGTCGGCCGAGCCGAGCGACCCCAGCGACAGGTACACGGTCGGCGCATCGCCGGGCAGCACCTCGTTCACGTCGAACGGTTGGTCGGTCCGAACGCTGGAGTCGAGTCGATGCCACGTGGGCGCGAGCGCCCGCTCTCGCCGGTAGTCCGTCGCCTCCGGGAACAGGTACAGGTTGAGGAACGGCGACCCGTACATGTAGTCGCGCGCGCTCGGTAGCGCCGGTCCACCGTGCTCCCGGAGCCACGCGTCGAATCCCGCGATCTGTGGCCCGAGCACACGGTCGTACTCGTCCCAGAACGCACCCCAATCCTGCGTGTCCTCGGTTGCGTAACCGGAGAACACCGGCGGCACCAGCTCGTCCTTCAGCTCGCACGGATTGCAGGACACGATCCGCGCCCACGGCCGCCCGCTCGCCGGGATCGCCGCGAACGCCACCACGTTGTCCTCGACGATCACGTCGGGCGCGAGCTCGTCGAAGACCGCAGCCAGCCGGTCGTTCACGTACATCGAGCCGTCGATCAACGCCTGCCACGTCGGCTGCAGGAACGTTTCGAGCTGCTCGATCGTCGGCTTGCGGAACTCCGGCGCGGTGTCGCGGATGAAGTCTTTCCAGAACTGACCGGGGACTTCGGGCTCGTCGGGCGCCGGAGCCAAACGCATCGTGGCCTCCTCGAAGCCTTTGGCCTCCAACGTTCCCGCGAACGATTCCTCGACGACGAACACGACTCGATGTCCACGCTCGCGGAGCACGTTGCCGATCCCGACGCAGTTGTTCGTCGGCCCGAACGCCCCCTCGGGGAAGAACACGATCGTCTTCCGATCCGTCACGCGACCTCCGTCGATCAGGTGGCTCGCCTCTCGGCGCGTCGAAGCCTACCGGTCTTTTAGACCACGCTCAGCTCCCTTTGCCCTCCCTCTAGGGAGCGCTCTCTACGGTTGGGCCTGAAGGACGTTGACCGTGAACGACGGACGAAGGAGGAAACGATGGTCACACCGAGCTCACTCGGAGATTGGGCGTTGTTCGCCGGCATGTTGGGCTCGCTCTCGGCGCTTGCCGTGTGTGGGCATCGCTGGGTGCTACGGGAGACCGTGACGCCGGAGCGGATCCGGTCGCGCCCATCCGCTGCGCCGAGAACCGCGAGGGACCGCGTCCCGACGTAGTCGGACGCGGAGGTACCGGATCAGCTCAGGATCCCGTGCCAGCACCCTCGCGGGTCGGTAGGGTTCGCCCATGGACGAACAACGGACCCCCGCATGGGAACAGCGGCATCGCGCGCCAACCTTGTCGATGCCCGACTGGGCCCCGAACGCACCTGACCGGGTCGTGTACCAGAGCACCGAGAGCGCCGTGTGGCAGGTGCATACCTGGGACTCGGCGACGGGCGCGCGTCGGAAGGTCACCGACCATCCCGTGGGTGTCGTCACCGGGTCGATCTCGAGCGACGGAGCCGACGCCTTGTGGTGGCAGGACGAGACGGGCGACGAGTCGGGACGCTGGTTCGCTGCGCCGTTCGCCGGTGGCGAGCCCCGTCCCTTCCTCGACGGCATCCCGGTCGGGTGGAACGAAGGATTCGCGCAAGCGCCCGGGGTCGTGGCCGCGTCGGTCAGCGATCGCGACGGCTTTGCCGTCTACGTCTCGGTCGACGGCGGACCGGCGAAGCAGACGATCCGCAGCACCGATTGGCTCCGCGTATCCGGACCGAACGATGACGGATACAACCGCGGCGGGCTGTCCGCGGATGGATCCATGCTCTGTCTGCAGCATTGCGAGGGCGGCGACATGTTGCATCCGGCGCTCCGCGTAATCGACCCGCGAACGGCCTCGGTGATCGCCGACATCGGCGACGACGGGAAAGGTCTCTCGACGGCCGCATGGTCTCCGGTAGCCGGCGACGGTCGGTTGGCGGTGATCCACGAGCGGACCGGCGAGCCCATCACGGCGATCTGGGAACCGGCAACGAATGCCTGGACCGATCTCCCGACGGGCCTGGACGGCGAGATCGTCGCGCTCGACTGGTGGCCGGATGGTTCGGCGTTGCTGTTCTCTCACCTGGTGGAGGGCCGGCATCGTCTCTACCGCTTCGACCTCGCCTCGAGCACGCTGACGTCGATCGCCCATCCCGAGGGGCAGATCTCCGGAGGAAGGGTCCGACCCGATGGCACCGTCTGGTTCCGTCATGCGAACGGCGCGAACGCGCCTCGCGTCCTCGACGATCGCGGGTCTGAAGTGCTCGCGGCGGTCGGGGAGCGGGCCGTGGCAGGCCGCCCGTACACCTCGTTCCGGTTCGACAATCCGCACGGACAGTCGGTCCACGGGTTCTACGTGACGCCCGAGGGCGACGGACCGTTCCCGGTCTTCGTCCGGCCTCACGGCGGGCCAACCTGGTTGGAGGAGGATCGCTGGAGTCCCGAGGTCCAGGCATACGTCGACGCCGGGTTCGCCGTGGCCATGATCAACTTCCGAGGATCGACCGGGTACGGAGCCGCGTGGCGCGACGCGCTGATCGGCGACATCGGCGGTCCCGAGCTCGAGGATCTGAACGCCGGGCTCGACTGGTTGACGCAGCGCGGGATCGCCGATCCGACCCGCGCCGTCATCGGCGGCTGGTCGTGGGGCGGCTATCTGACGCTGATGGAGCTCGGCAAGCACCCCGAGCTTTGGCTCTGTGGTGTGGCCGGGATCCCGGTCGGCGACTACGAGTTGTCCTACGACGACATGTCGCCGGTGCTGCAGGCCTACGATCGCGCACTCTTAGGCGGGACGCCCGAAGAGGTCCCCGAGCTGATGCGCGACCGGAATCCGATCTACTTCGCCGACAACGTGCGGGTGCCGGTCCTGTTCATCATCGGCGAGAACGACAGCCGCTGTCCGTTTCGCCAGGCGATGGCATACGTGGACAAGCTCGCCGCGCGTGGGCATCCGCCCGAGGTGTACCTGTTCGGCACGGGCCACGGTTCGTTCGAAATCGAAGAGGACGTTCGCCAGATCCGCACCATCTTGGAGTTCCTGGCCGCACACGTTCCCGGCGTGCAGGTTCCGACGAGCTAGTCCCGATGCGAGGCGTCCTGCTGGTGGGCTCCGCCATCCTGGTGGGGGCGCTGATCTGGCGTGTGGGGATCGGCATGCTCCGGTCCCTGACCGCGAGCGGTGTCGACCGAACGAAACCCGAGGTCGAGGATGTCGAGGGGCTCGACGTCTTCTTCGTCTGCGGGGAATGTGGGACGGAATTCCAGGTGACGCGCCTCGGCGAGCTCCAGATCCCCCGCCATTGCGGCGAGCCGATGCAGGTCATCCGCCGTCCGGCTCCCCGCTGAAGCGAGTTATCCACCGTTCTCGCACCGTTCATCCACAGGTTATCCACCACGCCGGGACGCTCCGCGCGTTTCCCACAGATGGGGAAACGTGTGGACAGATCACATGCATGTGATTCGCCGAAAGGACTCGGAGGGAGCGGATCCGGCCTAGCGGATCCGGGTGGTGCCCAGGAAACCCACGCCGATCATCCCGAGACCCACGAAGAGCGCGTATGGGCTGGTCTGGTCGTGGATGAATGGCAGGACCGTCGGCCAGATGTAGTTCAGGACGATCACCAGAACGCCGAGCAGCATCACGCCCAGCACCAGCGGCGCGTACCAGCGTGGACTGGGCTTCGGGCGGTCGGCCTTCTTCGTGGGCTCCAGCTGGTAGCGACGCTTGTCGTCGCTGCGACTCCGCGAACGGGACTTCGGCATGGCCCCGATGTTACCCGGGGAGCAGTCGCATCGTGGCAACGGCCGCGGCCTCGACGGCCGGCCTGGTGAACGGCAGCGGGTGATGGTCGCCGGCCGCCCACAGCGGGGTCTGGTCGTTCCAATGCGGCGACGCGGGGTTGCCCGACACGCCAGCCGGCAACACGCCGACGGACCGATCCAGGTCCGCCAGGTCGTAGACGGCTCGCCACGAGGCGATCACCGCCGCCGGGTATCCGTCCTGCCCGTCGAACCCGCCCTGCATCACGGTTTGCTCGTCACCACCGAGCTCGAGGTCGGCGGCAGTGAACAGCGACTCGAGTCCGGGGAGCGACCCCAGCGGGTGCACCAGGCGGAGGCGGTGGAGCGCCCCCCAGCGCCAGGTCGCCGCGTCCTCGCCGAGCTGTTCGCGGAGCTCGACGAGCGCGTCGACGAGCGCGGCTCTCAGGAGGTCGTCGTCGAGCCACCCGCCGAGATCCCGCAGCATCGCCGGAAGGACCTCGCATTGGAAGACTTCGCGCCACGTGTGGTAGCGACGGAAGAGGTCGTCGCCCATGCGCTCGTGCAGGACGCGTCGGGCGATGTGTCGCGACCAGACGTTGAACACCGCCGCCGCCGCGGAGCCCGGAGCCATGTCGCCGTCCCACGCACGAAGCAGCTCGATCGCCGCGCGCTCCTCGTCGGTGTGGGCTTCGAGCAGGAGGAGGAGCGGGATCGTCGTGCGCGCGGGGAGCGATAGCGTGTCCGACTGGATCGCGGCCATGGAGGCGATGTCGTGGGAGGCCAGGGCCTCCAGCCGCTCGACGATGCGACGCGCGCGGTAGGGCGTGTGGAAGTCGTGGCCGATCAGGTGCGGGTACGCGTCGTCGTGGATGCGGTTGTTCGCGGTGACCAGGTATCCGCGCGCCGGATCGACGGCCCACGGCAGCTCGTCGAACGCGATCCATCCGTCCCACTCGTGCTCGTCCGTCCAACCGGGAACGGGCGCGGTGCCGTCGCCCGCGCGCCGCACGGGGAACCTTCCGCTGCATTGATAGCCGATCGTCCCGTCCACGTCGGCATAGACGAAGTTCTGGCCGGGGCATTCGACGCCCCACGCCCCCCGACGGAACTCATCGAAGCTCGCTACTCGCGCCACCTCGAGTGCGAGCGACGGCTGGATCCCGCAATCGAAGCCCGTCCATCGGAGCGCGTACGTCTCCGTCGCCGGGAGCGGCAGGTACTCGGTGTGCAGGTTGCCCACGGTGGCGCTCTCGATGATCGGGCCGTGACGCGTCTCGCGGACCTCGACAACGATGGGCTCGGCGCTGCCTCGAACGCGGATCTCTTCGTGGTAGATCGTGAGCGGCTCCCATGCGCCCAGGTGCTCGGCCGCGGTGCGCTCTTCGTTCAGTCGCTCGACGTAGAGGTCCTGCACGTCACCGCTCACGTTCGTGACGCCCCACGCGTGGTGTGCCGTCGTGCCGAGCAGGATGCCGGGCGAGAACGTGAGCGCAACGCCGCGCGCCTCGTACCCCGGCGCGGACAGGTGGAGCTCGATCCAGGGGCCGGGCTGCACGGCGAGCAGATGCGGGTCGTTCGCGAGCAGCGGTTTGCCGGTCGCGGTGCGCGAGCCGGCCACGACCCAATCGTTCGACCCCTGCCCCTTCGGTCGCGGGAGCTCGTCGAGCAGCCGGCCGCCGAGCGAGCCCGCCGCGATCGTGGGTGGATCGGTAGGTGGTGGCGGCAGCAGCGTCGCGACCGCGTCTCCTCCCAGGCGTTCGGCGATCGCGAGCCGCAGCAGCTCGGTGTCCCAGTTCCCGGAGAGCCCCCAGGCCAGGAACACGAACGCCGCGGACCACGCACCCTCGTCGACCGGCAGGTCCGGCGTCAGATCGAGGAGCGTGTACTCGACCGGGGGCGCGGGCATACGCGCGATCCATGCGAAGACGCCCTCACGGAAACGCGCGTGCATCGCGCGCGACGTGTCGTCCCAGCCGGCGGCGAGACGTGTGCCGGTGCGGTGGAACCCGATCGTGCGTGCGAACCGATCGTCGGGGAGCGTCCGATCGGCGAACACCTCGGACAGCCTTCCCCCCGCGGCTCGAAGCAACAGGTCCAGCTGGAACAGGCGTTCGCCCGCAGTGACGAAGCCTTGCGCGAACCAGAGATCTTCGAGCGATGCGGCCGTCAGGTACGGCACGCCCCACGCGTCGCGGAGCACTTCTACCGGTTGGAGGAGTCCTTTGGCCGTGAGCTCGCCCGCCTCCGGGAACAGCGATGTGGCCGCGACATCGCGGAGCTGCTCGGCGAAATCGCTCACGCGTCTGGATGCCGACTGGCGGTGGGTTCGAGGCGTGGGGGACGCGCGACATCGGGCGCGCGAACGTTGCCGAGCCAGCTCGCATACATGCCGGCGTAGACGCCTTCGAGCGCGAGCAGCTGCGGGTGCGTGCCCTCCTCGACCAGGCGCCCGTCGTCGAAGACCAGCACACGGTCCGCGTGTTCGGCGGTGGACAGGCGGTGAGCGATCGTGATCACGGTTCGTCCCGCCGAGAGGCGCCGGAGCGCCTCGGTCGTGCGACGCTCGGTCGCTGGATCCACCGCGCTCGTCGCCTCGTCCAGGACGAGCAGCCCGGGCTGATCGATCTGGGCCCGCGCCAGCGAGACCAGCTGGCGCTCGCCGACGGAGAGCGCTTCGCCACGTTCGCCGACCGGCGTGTCGAGGCCCTCGGGCAGCGAGTCCAGCCAGTCGGCGAGTCCCAGCTCCTCGAACGCGGTCTCGACGTCGCGGTCGCTCGCGGCCGGCCGCCCGTAGCGGACGTTCTCTCGCACCGTCGTGTCGAACAGGAACCCGTCTTGAGGAACCATCCGGATCGCGCGACGCCGCGACGCCGCGTCCACGAGCCGCAGGTCGACGCCTCCGACCTCGATCCGGCCACCGACGGGATCGGCGAGACGGGCGAGGAGCTTCGCGAACGTCGTCTTGCCCCCTCCGGTTTCGCCGACGATCGCGACGTGCGCCCCCGCGTCCACCTCGACGGTGATGCCGTGAAGCACCGGTCGGCCTTCGCGGTAGGCGTAGTCGAGGTCCGACGTGCGAACCGCGATCGGTCCCTTCGGCAACTCGACCCCGGCCTCAGGCTCGACGATCTCGATCGGCAGGTCGAGGACGGTCAGGATCTTCCTCCAGCCCGCGATCGCGGTCTGCGTGTCGGCGTAGACCTCAGGCAGATCCATGAACACGTGCAGGAACAGATCCGAAAGGAAGATGAAGGCGGTGACGCGTCCGAACGAGAGCCCCCAACCCGGCCCGGAGCCGGCGCCGAGCGCCACGATCACCGAGACCGCGATCGCGTAGAACATCGTCCCGAGCGGGAAGAGCGTCGCCGATCGCCAGTGCGCGACGATCTGCGCTCGATAGCGCTCGTCGATCGCGCGCTTGATCCGCCGATCGGTGCGATCTTCCAACCCGTAGGCTCGAACGACGGCCGCGCCCATGACGCTTTCGGAGACCTCGGACAGGAGCTGCCCCACCCTGGTTCGCACCAGGTCGAATGCTTGTGTCAGCCGGCCCTGCATCGACGCGACGACGGCAAGGAGCGGCACGATCAGGATGACGACGACGACCGTGAGCTGCCACGAGTAGAGCAGCATGAGTGCCAGCCCGCCGACCACCTGAGCGAACGAGATGATCCACGCGATCCCTCCCCACTCCGTGAACTGCGACAGCGTGTCCACGTCGGCGGTCACGCGGGCCACGAACACGCCGCGCTTTTCCTCCGTCTGCTCCGCGATGGACAGGCGGTGGATGTGCTCGAACGTCCGCACGCGGAGCGACATCAGCGCCTGCTCCGACGCGCGAACCAAACGGCGGGCCGCGACCCGCCCGGACAGGTACGTCAGGATCACCAGTCCGAGTGCCACTCCACAGATGGCGAAGACGTATCGCGGTCGGAATCCTCCGGTGAACCCGTGATCGAAGATCTGCTGCACCAGGACGGGCGTGATGAGCGACGCGATCGTAACGCCGAGGGACACGACGACGGTGAAACCCAACCCGGTCCGAAGCTCGGGCGATTCATGCAGTCCGCGTCGCAGCACCGCACGCGCGCTTCGCAAGTGCGGCGGGACCTCGAGGTCCTGGTCCGGATCGGAGATCCGCTCCTCGACCGCGACGGCACTCATCGCTCGCTCCGCTCGTAGGCGCGGATCATCGCGGCATAGCCGGGCATGCTGGCCACCAGCTCGTCGTGGCTCCCGCTCGCGCGGAGGCGTCCGTCCTCCAAGAACACGACTCGGTCGGCCAGGCGGATCGTGGACAGGCGGTAGGCGACGATCACGAGCGTGGTGCGAAGCTCCCGGCGCAGGCCGGACAAGATCCGCGCTTCGATGGTCGGGTCGACCGCCGAGGTCGCGTCGTCCAGGATCAACAGGCGGGGGCGGCGAACCAGCGCACGCGCAAGAGCCACGCGCTGCCGCTGGCCTCCCGAAAGCGAGTGTCCTCGTTCGCCCACCACCGTGTCATAGCCGTGCGGCAGTTCGCGGATGAATCGATCCGCCTGAGCCACCTGGGCGGCTCGCTCGACATCCTCCCGGCCGGCGCCGGTGTCGAGCGCGATGTTGTCCTCCACGCTCGCGGCGAATAGGAAGCTCTCCTGGAACACGATCGCGGTCGCGTCGCGCAGCGACCCGGCCTCCGCATGACGAAGGTTGACGCCTCCGACCAGGACCTCGCCCGCATCCGGATCGTCCAACCGTACGAGCAGCTGGGCGAGCGTGCTCTTGCCGACGCCGGTTGGACCGACGATCGCCACCGATTCGTCGGCCGCGATCCTGAGCGAGACCTCGTCCAGGACCCGCACGCCGGCGTAGCCGTACGTGACCGCGTCGAACCGGGCGTCCAGCGGACCGGCGGGGATCGACACCGGCGAGGCTGCGGGCGGCACGGAGATCGGCTCGGCGAACACCTGTTCCAGCCGCGCGTAGCTCACCACGGCGCGCGGAAGCTCCGACAGGATCCACCCGATGAATCGCATCGGCCACGCCAACAGGTTGAACAGGGCGATGAACTGGATGAGGTTCCCTTCTGTGACCGCACCGGTCGACACGCGCCACGAACCGATCGCGAGGAGGGCGACGGTCCCGAGCGCGGGCAGCGCCTCGAGGGCGGGTTCGAAGCCTGCCCGGATGAACCCGGCCTGCACCCGTTCGTCCCGCAGCCCGCGCGCCTTCACGGCGAGTCGCTCGGTCTCGGCGGCCTCCCGGCCGAGCGTCTTCACGATCATCGCGCCGTCGATGCTCTCGTGCGCGACCGAGGAGACCTCGCCGATGCGCTCCTGCGCGCGTCGCGCCGGGCCCTCCATGCGTCGCGCGAAGCTCCGGTTCATGAGGGCCAAGCTCGGGAACAGCAAGACGCCGATCAGCGCGAGGAAGGGATCGGTCGCGACGAGCGAAATCATCGCGAACACCACCAGGAAGATCACGCCGCACGCGAACGGCACCGGGTGCAGCACGTCGACGGCCGCCTCGACGTCGGCCTCCATGTGCGCGAGCAGCTCGCCGGTCGGCGTCTCCTTGTGGAACTGGAGGGAGAGGTCGCGGTACCGATCGGCGATCCGCGTCCGCAGGGTCGCCATCATGCGAGCGCCGGCGACACCGCTGTAGTAGCGGCGGATCATGATGCCGAGCGCCCGTCCCGAACCCGCGATCATGATCGCCAGGATCGCGAGCCAGATCTTCGACGCCGCGACGCCACCATGGAACGCCGGCGCGATGACGTCGTCGGTCACCCGCCCGAGAACGATCGTGAGCGCGATCGACGCCAACGCGAACAGCAACGCGCCGGCGAGCGAGATCATGAACGGCGTGGGATGTTCCTTCACATAGGAAAGGACCAGCCGCGACCCGCGCAGGAACAGGCCGCGCTCGGCCATCTCCGGAGTCTCGACGTACGTCTGCAGGATGCCCTCCCTCGGATGTGCCCAGGCATCCTACGAGCCGCGATGAGGCGGCCCGACCTAGGCCAGGTTGGGGTTCGGCCTGAGGCCGACCTGAGGCTGGGTTGAGGGTGTGGCCGGGTGCTGGAATGATGCGGCTCATGACCGAGCACCGACCGTGGTTCGCGACATGGCGGCCGGGCGTGCCCAAGACGCTCGAGCCCTACCCTCGAGTCTCCGTCTACTCGATGCTGACGGACACGGCCTCCGAGTTCCCGGACAGCATCGCGCTCGCGTTCCTGGGCAAACACATGACCTTCCGGGAGCTGCTGGCGGACGTCGAACGGTTCTCGGCGGTGCTCGCCGGTCTTGGCGTGAAGAAAGGCGATCGGGTCGGCCTGCTGCTCCCGAACTGCCCGCAATACGTGATCGCTTGGTACGCAACCGTTCGCCTGGGGGCGATCGCGATCGGTAACAACCCGCTCTACACGCGCCGTGAGCTGACACACCAGATCAAGGACTTCTCGCCGTCCGTGATGGTCGTGCTCGACCAGCTGTATCCGAGCCTCGCCGCGATCCAAGCCGAGGCGGGGTTCACCGAGGTCGTTGTCACCAGGCTGACCGACTACATGAAGTTCCCGCTGAACCTGCTGGCGCCGATCAAGTTCCGCAAGGACGCGAAGCACGAAGGGAAGCCGTGGCCTCCGGTCCCGAAGGACGCGAAGGTTCGGGAGTGGCGCACGCTGATGGCGGCCGCGGGCGCTCCGCCGCCCGTCGCCGAGGTCGACCCGGAGACGGACGCGGCCGCGTTCATCTACACGGGCGGAACCACGGGTCTGTCGAAGGGCGCGATGCTCTCGCACTTCAACTTCGTCTCGAACGTGCTCCAGGTCGCGCCGTGCATCACCGACTTCACGCGGGGCCGCGACGGTGTGATGTGCATCCTGCCGTTCTTCCATTCGTTCGGAACGGTAGCCATGAACTTCGGCATCTCGCAGGGCGGGAAACTCGTGATGGTGCCGCGGTTCGAGCTCCACATGGTGCTCAAACAGCTGGCGAAGGAACGACCTTCGTTCTTCCCCGGCGTGCCGCGTCTGTACGTCGCGCTGAACGAGGCGCCCGAGACGCGCAAGTACGACCTGAAATCGGTCAAGGCATGCATCTCCGGGGCTGCTCCGCTGCCGAAGGCGGTCGCGGACACGTTCCACGAGATCACGGGCGGGGCGAAGCTCGTCGAGGGGTACGGCCTGACCGAGTGCGCGCCGGTGACCCACGTGAACCCGTTCGATATGCCACACCCGGGCACGATCGGGATCCCGATCCCGGATACCGACTGCAGGATCGTCGATCTGAACGATCCCGACCGCGAGGTCGCGCCCGGCGAGCGCGGCGAGCTCTGCATCAAGGGACCGCAGATCATGCTCGGCTACTGGAACAAGCCCGAGGCCACCGCGGAGATGATCCGCAACGGGTGGCTGCACACCGGTGACATCGCGATCATGGATCCCGACGGGTTCTTCCGGATCGTCGATCGGCTGAAGGACATGATCCTCGTCTCGGGGTTCAACGTCTACCCGACCGAGGTGGAGGACGTGCTGTTCCACCACCCGGCGGTGTCGAAGGCCTGCGTGGTCGGCATCCCCGACGACAGGACGGGTGAGCGCGTGAAGGCCTATGTCGTGTTGAAGAACGGCGTGTCGGCGACCGCGGACGAGATCGTCGCGTGGTGCAGAGACCCGGAGCAGGGTCTCACCGGCTATCGGGTCCCCCACGAGATCGAGTTCCGCGACGAGCTGCCAGAGACGTTGATCGGCAAGGTGCTTCGGCGTGTGCTTCAGGAAGAGGAGCGCCAGAAGCTTGCGACCGGGACCGCGGCAGTCACGCCGACGGTGTCGTGACGCCCATCCTCTGGCCGATCGACGACGACTCGATCGTTCGCACGCTCACGCGGGAGGATGCCGAGATCGTCTATCGCGCCGTCGACGCGAATCGCGAGCGGTTGCGCCCGTTCATGCCGTGGGAACGGACGACGCGCTCGGCGCGCGACACCCTGGGATTCATCGAGCGGTCGCTTGCGTCGCCGAACGACCTGGAGGGCAACGGCATCTGGGTGGCGGACGTGTTCGCCGGTTCTGTGGGTCTGTCGATCGATCAGCTGATGAATACCGGCGAGATCGGCTACTGGGTCGCCGAGCAGTTCGAAGGCCGCGGCCTCGTCTCACGCGTCTGCCGGCTCTTCATCGATCATGGGTTCCGCGAGATGCACCTGCACCGTATCGAGATCCACGCGACCACCGACAATCGCCGCAGCCAGGCGGTCGCCGAGCGGCTGGGCTTCACGCTGGAGGCGACGCTGCGAGACGGGTTCCGCCGTTCGGATGGCACGTACGTCGACCAGGTGATCTTCGGACTTCTCGAGCCCGAGTGGCCGCCCGCGTGACGTTCGAAGCCGTCGTCTTCGATCTGTTTGGAACGTTGGTCCCGGAGTTCTCGAAGAGGGAGTTCTCCGAGCGCAATCATGCGATGGCAGCGACGCTGGGCGCCGACCCGGTGCGGTTCGAGCAGGAGTGGGATCGCACCGCGATCGCTCGTCAGACCGGAGGGTTCGCTGATATCGAGGCGAACGTTCGCGCGATCTGCGCAACGCTCGGCGTGACCGTCGACGAGGCGGCGCTGCCGCTCGCGCTCGATCAGCGGCTCGATCTGTATCGGACATGGTTCCACCCGCGACGTGGGGCACTGGAGACGCTCGAGGAGCTGAAGGGGCGCGGCTACCCGATCGGTTTGATCAGCATGTGCGCGCCGGACGCGCCGGCCATGTGGCGCTCTTCGGCGCTCGCGCCCTTCGTCGACGTCGAGGTGTTCTCGAGCGAGGTCGGTGTGCGCAAACCGGATCCGGCGATCTACCGACTCGCGACCGATGGTCTTGGCGTGGATCCGACCGTTTGTCTGTACTGCGGCGACGGCGCCTACGGTGAGCTCTCGGGCGCAGCGGCCGTCGGCATGACGCCGCTCCTGATCGTCGATCCGGCCGTCGACGTCGAGGACTCGCTCACGCCCGAACGAGAGGAGTGGAGCGGCGCGACCGTGTCGGATCTTCGCGAGCTGCTGCCGCTCCTGCCCGATCGCTCCTGCCCCGATCGCTCCTGACCCGATCGCGCCTAGCCGGTCGCCGCGGTCTCGACCCGACGCCCGTACCGTCGACGGTGCATGAGATAGGCGAACGGCCCGAGCATCAGCGGCAGCCAGTACGACACCAGTCGATAAGCGAGCGTCGCGAGCACGGCGTCGACCGCCGAGACCCCGGCGAGCGCCAGCGTGGCCGTGAGGCCCGCTTCCACGAACCCCAAGCCGCCGGGCGTGATCGGGATCATCCCGAGCACCATCGCGGCAACGTACGCGAGCAACACGAGCGTCGGCCGGGGACGAGAGCCGACCGCGGTGAGCGCCGCGAGCAACGCCAAGTAGTCGAAGAGCGAGTTCCCGGCGGCGAACAGGATCGCTTTCCACCACGACGCGCCAAGCGTCTCGCGGATCGCGTCGCGCTCGTGCTCGAGCCGTTCGGGGAGATCCATTCGGGGCGGTGAGCGACGTTCCACGCGGTTGCGGATCGCTTGGAGCGCGCGTCCGAGGGAGAGGATCGGCCGGTCCATCGTGAGCAGGATGGTGCCGGCGGCGACGAGCAGGACGAAGACGAACGCTCCCATCCACGCCGACTGCGCCAGGCCCCGAGGGACCGGCCGACCCGCGAGGATGGTGGGTATCGCGAGGAGCGGTAGCGCGAGCAAGGTGGCCGTGCCGATCAGCGATGTGGCGGTGAGCCCGCTTGCCGCCGTTGCGGCGGAGATCCCCGCCTGCCCGAGCATGCGGTACTGGAGGGCAGCACCCGCCGCGGCTCCGCCCGGAACGATCCTGCTCAGCGCGTTGGCCGAAAGCTGGGATGTTGCAACGCCGAACCACTTAGATGTCCGGAGCGCGAGTCGCTGGAGCGCCCACATGGAGACGAAGCTCGCCACTTCGGCGCCCAGCATCACCGCGAACCAACCGGGATTGATCGACGACAGGCGCGGCCAAGCGGAGAAGACCTGCAGCAGGCCCGGCCACAACACGTAGAGAGCGATCAGCGTGACGCTCAGCAACAGGAGTCGAACGACGACCTTGCGCCGGAGCGAGGGCTGATCGCGCAAGCGCACGGTCGATGGAACCTCGGGCGCCTCGGAGAGGTCGTGTCCCGTGTCCGGCTTCACGCAAGAGAGGGTATCCCGGGATGGATCATGGGTCGGCGGGGCTCGGCGAACCGAGACGACATCGGCTCGTCGCGGCGCTCGTGGCGGTCGTGGTGTTCAGCGCTGCCGGTGTGTTCACCTTGCGAGCATTCGAACCCGTGCGCGACGCCGCCCGTGCGCACGTCCGTGCGGCCACCGGGCCGGGCGACCCGTGGGCCGGATACGCGGAAGGTTGGACGGAGCTACCCCCGCCTCCGAAGGTTCCGCAGGGCGCCGCCTTCGTGTGGACGGGGAGTGCGCTGCTCCTGTGGGGCGGGTACGACGGGTCGAATTCGTCGATGACGTCCGCCGGCTACTCGTTCGATCCGTCGACGAACGCGTGGCAGACGCTTCCCCAGGCTCCCGTCGCCGTCGCGAACGCACGACCCGTATGGACCGGCCATGAGGCGATCTTCTGGGGTGGGAACGACTCGGAGCGGAACCGCCTCGACGGGGTCGCGTACGACCCAGTCAGCGAGACCTGGCGGATGCTCCCTCCGGCTCCGTTGGATCCGGCGTGGGGGGGCGTCACGGTGTGGACCGGCTCGGAGCTGATCGTGTGGGGTGGAGGCGACCCCGGCAACGCGACGAATACGTCCGGAGCGGCGTACGACCCCTCAACAGACGTGTGGCACCTGATCGCCGATGCGCCGATCGGGCTGAACCTGGCGAGCGGCGTGTGGAGCGGCACCGAGATGATCGTTTTCGGCTCGCTCTTGGATCATCGGAACGTCGCCGCCACCGATCACGCCCTCGGCGAGGCATACGATCCGAAGACGGACGCCTGGCGAGTGCTCGCGCCGTCGGAGCTGTCGCCGCAAGCGTCCTCCTCGGTTTGGCTCGACGGCGGCATGTTCTCGTGGGACTACGAGACACACGGGGCCTGGTACGACCCCGGGACCGATACCTGGGGTGACGTACAGAAGCTGCCGATCGAACCCAGCGAGTGCTATCCGGACAGCGTGACCGTGGGGCCGATGATCTTCGCGTGGTTCTGCGGCGAGGTTGCTACGTACGACACTACGACGCAAGATTGGCGAGACGTCACCGGAGGCATGACGACGTCCACCATCGAGGCGAACGGGCAGTCCTACATCCTGTATCGGTTCGCGTCACTCGCGGCTGCGGGGGATGTCGTTGCACTCGCCGGAGAGGGCATCACCGTGACCGATGCCGGTGAGCCCTGTTACGGGTGTCCCGGATCGCCGTCGGCGTTCTGGATCTATCGTCCGCCTTCCCAGACCCCGACGATCACCGGGCTCGAGCCACCCTCATTCGAGCCTGCCGATGGATGGGCAACGATCAGCACCAGCACCGACCCGATCGTTGCGGATCCGAAGAGCTGCTGTGCGACGTGGGCGGCCAACGTGCCGTTCGCCGCGGAAGACCTGTCGAAGGATTCCGTCGACGGAGTGCTCCGCTGGTGGACGTTCCCTGGGCTGACGATCCGAGAGCTTCCGCCTGAAGGCATCGTGATCGTCGCGGAGGTCGATCCAACGTTGCCCTCGAGGTGTTGCGGCCACTTCGATGCGGCGGCGGCGCTGCGCTTGTCGGACGCCGATGTTCAACGGTCGTGGGAGGGTCAGATCGCGCCGAACGTCCCCCTGTATCTGCTCGATGCCTACGTGGGAGGCCGCGACCTCGACGTCAGGATCTTCTTCGGATCGCTCGATCCAAGCGAGGCGACCCTCAGTGCGGCGCAGGACGAGTTGGATCGATTGGTGATCCCACCGGCACCCGCCGGTCCGTTCCCATCGAACTGAGCTCGGTCGCTAGGGCCGCGACCGCGCCGACCACGAGCGTCGCCGGCGGGCCGATCGAGACCGCAGTCGCGAGCGCCGGCAGATCTTCGAGGGTGCCTACGACCGTGCGCTGCTCCGGGGTCGCTGCCCATTGGATGATCGCGGCGGGCTCGATGGCGGGCCGGCCCGACACGATCAGCTCGGCGCACGTCTCGGCGAGCTTGCCGGCGGCCATCAGCACGACGAGCGTGTCGGTCGCCGTCGCGACGCGCGCGAGGTCGACCTCTTCGCCGTGGGCGGTGCTGCCGGTCACGACCGCGAAGCTCTGCGCTTTCCCTCGATGCGTGACCGGGATGCCCGCGAGCGCCGGGGCCGCGATCGCGCTCGTCACGCCGGGCACGACCTCGAACGCCACGCCGGCCTTCGCGCACGCGAGCGCCTCCTCGCCGCCGCGGCCGAACACGAACGGGTCGCCGCCCTTGAGACGCACCACGGTCTGACCTCGGAGCGCGCGTTCGACGAGCAGCGCGTCGATGTCGGGCTGGCGCATGGCGGGACGACCCGGCTCCTTGCCGGCGTAGATCCGCTCGGCGTTCACCGGTGCCAGATCCAGGAGCTTCGGCGACGCCAGCCGGTCGTAGACGACGACGTCGGCAAGGCCGAGCACTTCCGTTCCGCGAACGGTGATGAGCTTCGGGTCGCCGGGACCGGCGCCCACCAGGTAGACGATCCCGGCCTCCACACGCTCGTCCCCGAGCAGTCGTTCGGTGAGGCGATCGTGCAGGTCATCGGCGCGTCCCTCGAGGACCAACGTCGTCGCTTCGGTGAGATCGAGCGCTGCTGCCCATCGCGCGGCTCGGTCGCCGAGATCGGGCAAGAGCGGCGTCGTCTCCTCGCGCACCCGGCGTAGGACCTCGATCACCGCGGTCCACTCCTCGCCGAACGTGGCGGCGAGCTGCATCCGCAGTTGCTTCGCGAGCGCCGGGGAAGCGCCACCGGTTGAGATCGCGAACACCAGCTCGCCCCGGCGGACGACAGCGGGCGCCGCCCAGTCGCAGTTGGCGATGTCGTCCATGACGTTCACCAGCACGCCTCGATCGCGCGC
>JBOGVK010000015.1:0-15071 GCA_050692375.1 Actinomycetota bacterium | reverse complement strand
CTCGAAGGGCGTCGACATCGATCGCCGCTTTGCCGAGATCCCGATCGAATAGTGGACGGGGACCCACCACGATGGTGACCGAGACAGGGGCTCGACCCGATCTGCTGGAGCGCTACCGGCTGATGTGGACGATGCGCGCCTTCGAGGACGCGTGCGCTGAGGGCATCACGACCGGCGAGCTCCGCGGCGAACTGCACCTCGCCACCGGCCAAGAGGGCGTAGCGGCCGGGATGGTCGGCACGCTTCAGCCCCACGATCGGATGGTGAGCACCCACCGGAGTCACCTCCACGCGATCGCGAAAGGCGTGCCGCTCGAACCGCTGCTCGCCGAGATCTACGAGAGGGCACCCGGCCTGTGCGGTGGGAAGGGAGGGCACCTGCATCTGTTCGACCCGGAACACCGCTTCTCGAACACGGGGATCGTCGGATCCGCGATGCCGGTCGCGCTCGGCCATGCCTACGCTAGCAGGCTCTTGGATGACGACGGCATCGCGGTGGCAGTCGTCGGGGATGGGGCCGTGAACGCGGGCCAGTTCCACGAGACGCTGAACATGGCCGCGATCTGGTCGCTCCCCCTCGTGGTGGTGGTGGAGAACAACCACTATGCGATCTCCGTCCCGGCGGACGACGTGATCTCAGGATCGGGGATCGCGGAGAAAGCAGCCAGCTACGGAGCGTGGGGGCGCCGCGTCGATGGCACCGACGTGGAGGCGGTGGCCGTCGCGTTCGAGGAGGCCGCAGGACTAGCGAGGTCCGGCGGCGGGCCCGCGCTCCTCGAAGCGACGTGCTACCGCTTCCGCGGTCACTACGAGGGCGACGTGGATCACTACCGTTCACAACGGGAGAAGGATCACATGACGATGGAGGGAGATCCGATCGTGAGGGCCGCAGCCGTCCTAACGGGATCGGGGGTCGAGCAGGCGAGACTCGCCGCGATCGAGCAGGAGGAGCGTACGCGGATTGACGAGATCCTGGGTCGCGTCCGCGCGATGCCCGCCCCGGACCCAAAGTCGGCGCTCACCGATGTGTTCGATGGGATCGGATGATGAGCGGGGATGCGGCCACGGCGCGCGATCTCAACGTCTCTCAGCTGATCGCGGACACGATCGGTATGGAGATGGAGCGGGACCCATCGATCGTCTTCCTCGGTGAGGACGTCGGCTATTCGGGAGGCACGTTCGGCGCCAGCCGAGGGCTCTTCCGGCAGTTTGGCGAGTGGCGCGTGCGCGACACGCCGATCTCCGAGATGGGGTTCACGGGGATGGCAGTGGGTCTCGCGATGAGCGGCTTCCGACCGCTCATCGAGATCATGTTCATCGACTTCGTGGGTGTCTGTCTCGACCAGATCTACAACGGAGCCGCGAAGAACCGCTACATGTCGGGTGGCCGCGTCGGCATGCCCATCACGTTCCGTGCCGCCGGTGGGTGCATCGGTGTTGCAGCGCAGCATTCGCAGAGCTTGTGGGGGATGCTCGCGCACCTTCCCGGACTGAAGGTCGTGGCACCGAGCAACCCGTTCGACTACCGCGGACTTCTTGCTGCGGCATTGGAGGATCCCGACCCCGTCGTGGTGATCGAGCACAAGGACGCTTACCTCCGCAAGTGCAGCTCGTTCGCGTTCGGCTCGGATGTGCCGGTGGGCAGGTACGTCGTCGAGATCGGCCGCGCGGCGATCGTCCGTGAAGGGTCCGACGTCACGATCGCGACGCTCAGCACCATGGTGGAGCGCTCGCTCGTGGCCGCCGACGTTCTCGCGGGGCTTGGTGTCGACGTCGAGGTTGTGGATCTTCGATCGATCGTCCCGCTTGACCACACGACGGTCGCGGCGTCGGTGGAGAAGACCCGGAGGCTGGTCGTGGTCGACGAGGACTACCGGAGCTTCGGGCTCTCCGCGGAGCTCATCACCCGGGTGTTGGAGACTTCCGGGCCCATGTCGTTGCGCGGATTCGCACGGGTCGCCGAGCCGGACGTGCCGATCCCGGCGGCCCAGTCCCTGGAGGATCGCGTGATCCCCTCCGTCGAGAGGATCGTGGTCGCCGTGACGTCGCTCCCTGATCGAACTATTCGATGAGCGAACCGCGCGGTCCTGTCGACCCTTTGGAGGTGCCTCGGTTCGCGGGGCCGGGGACGTTCGCGCGACTTCCCCGACGCGATGAGGTAGATCGATGCGATATCGCCATCGTTGGAGTCCCCTTCGATTCCGGCGTGACCTATCGTCCGGGAGCCCGCTTCGGTCCTTCGGCGGTGCGAGCCGCATCGCGACTTCTCCGGGCCTACCACCCGTCTCTTAACGTCGCGCCGTTCCAGAGGGTCCAGGTGACGGACGCAGGGGACATCGTCGCGACACCGTTCGACATCATTGCGGCCATCGACCAGATCGAGTTCGGCGCGCGAGAGCTCCTCAAGACCAGTGATTACCTGATCTCGATCGGCGGTGACCACACGATCGCCCTCCCGCTCCTGCGCGCGGTTCGTGAGCGTTGGGGTCCCGTCGCCCTCCTTCACTTCGACGCCCACCTGGATACGTGGGACACGTACTTCGACGCGGCCTATACACATGGCACGCCGTTCCGGCGCGCCTGGGAGGAAGGCCTACTGCTCGAGGGGCGCGCGACGCATGTCGGCATCCGCGGACCGCTCTTCTCCCCGAAAGATCTCGTCGACGACGCGAGCTTCGGGTTCAACATCGTGACGGCGATGGATTTCCAAGAGCGGAGCGTCGCCGAGATCGTCCTCGGGATCCTCGAACGTGTCGGGGATGCGCCTCTGTACGTCTCCGTGGACATCGACGTGCTCGACCCCGCGGCAGCCCCCGGGACCGGAACGCCGGAACCCGGCGGGTTGACCAGTCGCGAATTGCTCGGCGTGCTGCGTGGTCTCGCTCCCGCGAGACTGGTCGCCGCGGATGTGGTGGAGGTGGCGCCGGCGTATGACCAGGCAGAGATCACCGCAACTGCCGCGGCGCATGTTGTGTATGAACTGCTGTCATTGATCGCGGCCCGGGCTGCGAGTTGACCACGAAGGAGGCCGTTACGTTGTTCGATTCGGAGCAGACGATCCGCGCGTTGTTCGATCGAGTGGCTTCCAAAGACCTGCCGGGACTATCCGCGCTGTTCGCCGTCGATGCGGTCTTCACCGACGCGGTGGGTCCTACCGTCGTCGAGGGACGGCCGGCGATCACCGAAATGGTCGCCGAGATGTGGGCTGGGCTTCCCGACGTCCGTGTCGAGGTCCGAGCGATGGTGGCCGAGGGGAGCACCGTCATGGCCGAGATCGAACTCGTAGGCACCCACGACGGCCCGTTCCTCGGATGCGCTCCGACGGGAAGGATCATCAGTTGGCCTGGCGCGGTGCGTTACGAGCTGAGCGCTACCGGCGAGGAGATCGTCGCCGAGTCATTCTTCTACGACTCCGTCGGTCTGATGGCACAGCTGGAACGAGGCTGAGTTACAACCCCTCGCGGATAAGCCGGGATGTTGAGACCTAGCGGATGCCCAACCTCCTCGCAGGACTCGCCTCCCTCCTTTGGGGCACCTCTGACTTCTTCGGAGGCATCGCCGTTCGGGGGCGAAGCGCTGCGCGCTTCGGAGCGCTTACTCAGCCGCTCGGCTTGGCGGTCGTCGCTGTCGTGCTCGTCTTCGCACCGGCCGACCCGACGAGGGTCGACATCTGGTGGGGTCTCGCGGCGGGAGTCGCGACGGCAACAAGCCTGGTCACGTTGTACCGAAGCCTGGCCATCGGCCCGATGTACGTTGCTGCGCCAACCGCCGCCGTCGGTGGGTGCGCCGTGCCTGTCGTGATCGGGCTGATCAGCGGGGAGCGCCCCGGCACGGTCGCGCTCCTGGGCGTATTGTTGGGGATCATCGCCGTCGTGCTCGTGGGTATCCAGCCGGAAGAGCGTGGGCGGGGTCGGCAACTCAAGGGTGTGTTCGCTCTTTCGGCCGCCGCAGGGGTAGCCATCGGAATCGCCGTGGCGTGTTTCGCCCAAACCTCACCCGACTCAGGTGTCTGGCCTTTCGGAGCGGCCAAGCTGGTCGCCGCTCTCATCCTGGGATCCATCGCGCTTATCTCGAAAACCGAGGAGCCCGTCGCTCAACGGAATCGTTGGCTCGTGCCCGCCGTCGGGATCGGGGATGCGGGCGCCACGATGCTCATGCTCCTCGCTCTCCAGCGAGGATCCCTCGTCCTCGTCAGCGTTCTCGGAGGGCTCTTCCCAGTCGTCACGGTGGTCCTCGCAAGAGCCGTATTGAGTCAGCGGCTCACCCGCACGCAACTCCTCGGTCTCGCGGTCGCCGTCCTTGCTGTGGTGATGATGACCGCTTGAGGCACCGCGGGATCATCGAGAGGCCATCGGTGTAGGACACCGCTGCTTTCGGCGGGCGACGCCACCACGTGTGTCACTGGTACGAACATGGAGATGGTCGAGGACCCTCGGGGCCGCTTTCGTTAGTCGCAGGTCGTGGTCTGGCTGAAGCACCCAGATCCTGACGCGGTCGACGCGTGTTTTGCAGTACGTCTGCGGCTTGTTTCACGTCCTATCGGGTTGAAGGCTCCGTGAAAGCCTTACGTCGACCCGGACGACCAACCCTATTGCCGAGGGCGGAATGGTCGGGACAGATGGAACGCGATAGCCGACTCAGGCCGACGTTCTCGGCCCGCTACCATCAACGCGTGGAATCGGACGAGCTCGCCAAGAATCCTGAAGTCCTCCGAGCGCTCAAGGAGTATGCCCGGGCGGCCACGATCGTCCTAGCCGAGTGTGAGCCGGTACTCATCCTTGGACTTGCCAAGTGGGTCCCCTCGGGTGAGGAAGGCCAGTTTGCCCTGGTTCAAGAGGAACAGTTTGAGGCTTGGCCTTGCGTGTTCCAACACCGAGAGGAGCTACAGGCGTTACCCGAAAACAAGCGCCTTGCCGGTCTTCTAAGAGATGATCCCGTCATCGGTCCACAAATGGACATGCTGGTTGGCGGCGGTGGCCTGACGCGCATTGATCTCAACGACAGCCTGGACCAGCTTCTTGGCTCCATGTTCGCCGCCTTACGAGCGTTCGCTCTCGACGAGCCAGCCCTGGAAGCCGCCTACCTCCGATTCGAGGAGGGTATGCACGCCAACGATTACGCGGCAGAGACATTCTCCCCAATCCCGGGAATCGCGGAGGAACTGCTTCCCCTCGCGCTGCAGGGCGTAGAAATCGACCTGCTAACTGATGAAGAGATCGGACGCGCGCTCATGACCGGCGCGATTGATCACGGCCCGTTACTCGTTCCTAGCACGATCGTGAATTCACGATCGGGGGCCCGGGTGAGATACCGGATTCCAAAGATTGTCTGGGATGGCGTCGGCGATCCGCCACGCCGAGACAGCGATCCGACTCAGGGTGCAGCCGAGCTGCTCGAAGACCTCGCGATTGCGATTCGTCTAGTGAAGGGGGGTCGATGGCCGTTGTCTGGTGTCATCCATATTGCTGGCTCGTCCACGACCGACAACCGGTGACGTGTCACCGGTCTTGTGTGTGAGGTTTGCTCGTGCGCTTGTGAAGGGGTCGAGATTCGCACCATCTTCGCAGCTAGAGGTGCCCTCGGCAGGAATCGGACCTGCGACACCCGGTTTAGGAAACCGGTGCTCTATCCACTGAGCTACGAGGGCGAGGGCGAACGACGTCATCGAGGCTAGCGCGTGGAGCCGCCAGATGCTTCCCAGGAGGCGTTGGCATTCGGCGACGGAGGAGATCACTGCGCTCCAACAAGTCGCGAAGCGTATGCAGAGGACGAACGTCTGAGTTCGCCGCGACCTGGGTACAGTGCCGGGGCGATGGTCATGCATATGGAGCTATCAGCCATGGAGTCGCCGCTTGTGGTGGCGTCGAACCGTGGCCCGATCAACTTCGAACGCGACGGGTCGGAGCTGAGAGAGCGGCGGGGATCCGGGGGACTGGTCACAGCGCTCTCCGACGTGTTCCTGCGAGACGACATCACGTGGGTATCGAGCGCCATGACGGACGGTGATCTCGAGGTCGCCGAGGACGGCCGTCAGATCTCGGTCGAGCCCGGTCTTCGCTCGCGGTTCGTCGTGGTTCCCCCCGATCGCTACGACGCCTATTACAACCGGGTCGCGAATCAGATGCTCTGGTTCGCACATCACTACCTCTGGGACATCGCTCGGTCGCCCCGCTTCGACGGTCAGACTGAGAGCGACTGGCAAGCGTTCATCGACGTGAACCGGGCGTTCGCACAGGTGTTGGCCGACGAGGCGGGGCGCGATCCAGTCTTCTTGATCCAGGACTATCACCTCTCGTTGGTGCCCGCCATGCTTCGCGCGCTCCGGCCGAACGCGAAGATCGTGCACTTCACTCATACCCCGTTCGCGGGACACATGTATCTCCGAGTGCTGCCGGTGACGATCCGCGAGGCGATCCTTCGGGGATTGGCCGGTGCCGACGTGCTGGGCTTTCAGTCTCGCGCGTGGGGAGAGAACTACATCCTCTCGGCGCGCGGTCTCTCCGGAATCCACGGAGACCTGCGGCGGTCGCGGATCGAAGTCGAGGGTCGGAAGGTATTCGTCCGCCCGTTCCCCGTCGCGGTGAACGCACGGGCGTTGCGCGAGACCGCTTTGCGGTCGGAGATCAAGGCAACCGCGGGCGAGATCTCCCGCGCGCGTCGAGACCGTCGCCTGCTCCTGCGCGTCGACCGGCTGGAGCCTTCGAAGAACATCCTTCGCGGGTTCCTCGCGTACGAGCTTTTCCTCAGACGCTACGAGTCGTGGCGCGGTCGCGTGAAGTTCCTGGCGCTCCTGAGTCCTTCGCGCGAGAACCTCTCGGAGTACCAGGTCTACGCGGACGACTGCCTCGCCGAAGTCAAGCGCATCAACGCGGAGCTCGGCGACGACGAGTGGGAGCCCATCGAGGTCCGGGTGCAGGAGGACTACGAGTACGCGGTGGCGGCCTATGGCTGTTACGACGTGCTCATGGTGAATCCGGTCTACGACGGGATGAACCTCGTCGCGATGGAGGGACCCGTCGTCAATCGACGCCAAGGTGTCCTCATCTTGTCGAGGAACGCCGGGGCACACTCTCGGCTTGGAAAGCACGCGTTGCCCATCAATCCGTTCGATCTGCACGAGACCGCCGAGGCCATCCGTGCGGCGCTCGAGATGCCGAAGGACGAGCGCGCTCGACGCTCGCGTGGCCTCTCCCGCTCGGTGCAGGCGCACACGCCGGCGAGCTGGTTGACCGATCAGCTCGACGCGCTCGATCAGGTGCGCCCGCCGACGCCTCGCTGAGACGATTCCACGACCCGTTCAAGGAGCCGGACGAGCCCGGACGGTTGGTCGACGACCAGGTCGGCGGCCAGGAGCAGGGCGGCGGGCGTCCCCGGGCCGCGCACCGCCACCTTGACGGTGAACGTTCCCGTCGCTTCCAGTGCGTCGAGCGCATCGAAGACCGGGACGTCGGCTCCATCGTCGCCCGCATAGAAAACGGCTTCGGCACGATGCGCGGCGACCAGTTCGCGAACGGCCTCCCCTTTCTGCGTCGAGCCGATCGGCACCAGGTCCAGAACGCGCTTGCCGTGGACGATCTCCAGGCCGGCCGCGGCCGCGATCGGCTCGATGGCGGCGACCAGCGTCGCTCGCGCGGAATCCGGGTGGTTGACCGCTCGATAGTGGACGGCGAGCCCTGCCCCTTTCCGCTCGACCCACGCACCCTCGACGACCTCCAGCGCGCTCTCGATGAGCGGGACGATGGAGGCGATCCTGGGCTCGTCGGTTCGTTCGGCGCCTGTCTCGATCGTCTCCCGGCCGTACAGGCCGACGATGTGGATGCCCCGCACGTCGACGAGTCGCCCGAGCTCCTTGCGCCTGCGCCCCGAGACGAGCGCCACGGCCGCGGTCAGATCGACGAGGGCGCTGAGTGCCTCGCGGGCTCCGGGTTCGATCGCAGCCTGTTCGGGGCGAGCAACGATCGCGCTCAGCGTCCCGTCGAAGTCCAGGAGCACCGCCGAACGTTCGAGTCGCGCCGCGAAGACCTCGAGCCGATCGGGGCGGTTCGACGGATCTGCCGTCACGGCGACAACCTAGGAAGGAAGGGAAATGAGCTCACCGCGACGATGGGGGCCTCCCTCGAAGAAGGGATCGCGGAAGCGAAGGCCTCCGTCTCCGCTCGGCCGGCCCGACCTCGTCGCGAGACAGGTTCCTCGCGGTTCCGATCAACGACACGTGGGAGAACGCCTGCGGGAAGTTGCCGACCAGCCGCCCCCTCTGCGTGTCGTACTCCTCGGAGAGAAGGCCGACGTCGTTGCGCACGGACAGGACCCGATCGAACAGCTCGCGCGCGTCGTGATCGCGCCCGAGCAACGAAAGGCAGTCTGCCAACCAGCACGTGCACGCAATGAACGCGGACTCCTCCTCTTGGATGCCGTCCACCTGCGAGGTGGTGTCGTACCGGCGGATGAAGCCATCCTGCATCAGCCGCTGCCCGACGGCCTCTACCGTGCTCACGACCCTCGGGTCGTTTATCGGCAGGAACCCCACGAGCGGGATCATCAGCAAGGCGGCGTCCAGGTCCTGCGTCCCGTAGGACTGGACGAAACACCCCAGCTCCGCGTCGAAACCCTCACGACATACCTGCGCGTGGATCTCGTTGCACAGCCCCCGCCAACGCTCAACTGGCCCCTCGAAGCCGAGGAGCTCCACGTCGCGAATCGCGCGATCGAGCGCGACCCACGCCATCACCTTGGAATGTGTGAACTGCCTGCGCCCGCCTCGCACCTCCCAGATGCCCTCGTCCGGCTCCCTCCAGATCGACTCGAGGCGGTCGAGGATCCGGAGCTCCATCTCCCAAACGACGGGGCCGTGCGGAAGCCCCTCGCGCGTGGATTGGTGCAACAGGTCCATCACTTCGCCGTACACATCGAGCTGGAACTGCCGAGACGCATCGTTGCCGACCCGGACGGGGCGTGAGCCCTCATATCCCGGAAGCCAATCGAGCTCGATTTCGGGGAAGCGCCGCTCGCCGGCGATGCCGTACATGATCCGAAGATCATGTGGGTCCCCAGCGATCGCACGGAGCAACCACTCCCTCCAGGCCGCGGCCTCTTCGTCGTAGCCGGCCATCAACAGGCTGTACAGCGTGAACGTCGCATCGCGCAGCCAGCAGAACCGGTAGTCCCAGTTGCGTGATCCTCCGAGCTCCTCGGGCAACGAGGTCGTGGCCGCCGCGACGATTCCACCCGTCGGTCGGTAGGTGAGCGCCTTCAGCGTGATCAACGATCGAACGACGTCATCCCGCCACTCACCTCGGTACGTGCACCGGGCAGCCCACTCGCGCCAGAATCGAGTCGTGCCTTTCGCGGCATCCCACGGATCGATGCGGGCAGGCGGTGCTTCATGCGAACGATGCCAGACGAGCATGAACGCCTTTCGCTGGCCTTCCCGGACATCGAAGTCGGCGGTCACCGTCCCCGTGCGGATGTCGATCGGCACCTCCGTGCGCAACTCGACGGCGTCGGGTCCAGCGACGGCCGAGAACCCGCCCGGATGGGGCCGGAGCCACGGCACCGCTGCTCCGTAGTCGAAGCGGAGCAACAACTCTGTGCGCATCCTCACGCGGCCGCGGATCCCCTCCACCAGGCGAACCACCCGCGCCTGCCCGCGTCGTGGCGTCATGAAGTCGATCACGCGGACGGCACCTCCATCGACGGCATGCTCTGTTTCGAGCACGAGCGTGTCAGGGCGATACCGCCGGGTGGTACGGACGCTGTCGCCCGCGGGAGCAAGCAGCCAACGCCCATGGGATTCGTCACCCAGCAGGGCGGCGAAGCAAGCCCCCGAGTCGAATCTGGGGAGGCAGAGCCAATCGATCGAGCCGTCTCGGCCGACCAGAGCAGCGGTATGAGTGTCCCCGATCAGCGCGTAGTCCTCGAGCGGCAATGGCATCCATCGAGGCTACGGCAATCGGCCGCGTCGAGGCACTTCGGGTAGCGGATGAAAGGATGCGCGTGTGGGGGATGGAGCACCGAGGGTCGACGGACGGCGGTTGGTCGTTGTCGGCATGGTTTTCGCGCTGGTGGTGGTTGCCGGCGTGCTGCACGTGCTCGACGCGACGCCGGTAGCGACGTTCGGGGCGTCGACCGCTGCACTGGCGGGTCTTGCATGGCTCGTATCGATCGCGACGGAATCACTCGGCACCTATGCGGGACCGGCGCTCACCGGCGTGCTGCAATCCGCGTTCGGAAACGTCCCGGAGATCTTGGTGGTGTTGTTCGCGATCGCCGACGGCCAACTCGTGGTCGCCCAGACCGCGATCGTCGGGTCGATCCTTGCGAACGCGCTGCTCGCACTCGGGATCGTGCTGATGGTCGGCAGTCGCGTGGCGCCGGACGGCGTGATGCGGTTCCACAAACGACTGCCCGGCGACACCTCCACGCTCTTGATCCTGTCGATCGGGCTGATCGTGCTGCTCGACCTCGCAAGCGGTTCGGTCTCGTTGGAGAGGCTCCACGCAGTGGCGCTCTCGACCGTCGGGGCGATCGCGCTGCTGACGGTGTTCGGGGTGTGGCTCGTCGGATATCTCCGGAGCGTCGGGCACAGCGAGCGGCCCGAGGCCGAGCCTTCGCCCAGGACCGGCTCGGAGCTGCCGTTGCGTTCGGCCTTGGTGTTGCTTGCGGCCGGAGGTGCGGCATCCGGATTCGTCGCGGACTGGTTCATCGGCGCACTGCAGCCGTCACTCTCGACGTTGCATCTGTCGCAGGAGTTTGCCGGGATCGTGATCGTGGGCATCGCCGGCAACGCAGTCGAGAACGCGACGGGAGTCGTTCTTGCGGCGAAGAACCAGTCGGATCTTGCTGTGTCGGTCGTGATCAACTCCGTGAACCAGATCGCGGTGTTCGTGTTTCCGGTGCTGGTGCTGGCGTCGCTCGCGTTCCATGCACACCTCACATTCGAGATCGCTCCGGTGTACGCGGGCGCGCTCGCGTTGACCGCCGTCGCGCTGTGGCAGATCGCTGGCGATGGCGAGGCGTTACTGTTCGAAGGGTTCGCACTGATCACGCTGTACGTCATCGTTGCGGTGTTCGCGTTCCTCCGGTGACCGCGGCCAAAGACGGAACAGCGGGAAGGGGAAGATGGAGGTCTACGTCGAGGCCGGCTCGAAACGCATCTTCGCGGGCGCGATCGAGTGGCCGGGATGGTGCCGGAGCGGACGCGATGAGCCCGACGCCCTGGCGGCACTGATGGAGGCCGGATCGCGGTACGCGGCGGCGATGCGCGGTGCCGTCAAGGGGTTCTCTACGCCCCATGCTTCCACGCTCACGGTCATCGAGAGACTGATCGGCGACTCGACGAACGACTTCGGCGCCCCGTCGATCGCTCCGGTCGCCGACGGGCGGCCCGTCGACGCCGCCGAGCTCGACGTTCCTGGTCAGGCTGCTGCCGATGGAGGCCTCACCGGATGCACGACGACGACGTCGTCGCGATCATGGCCGACCCGCTGATCGGCGTCGGTTCCGACAACGGCCCTCCCGTCGGGATGCAGCACCCGCGAACGTGGGGATGCTTCCCGGAGTTCTTCGGACGATATGTGCGTGAGCCCGGCATCGTCGGGTAGGAGGAGGCGATCCGTAAGGCGACGTCGGCGACGGCGCTCCAGTTCGACCTGGCGCATCGAGGCACGCTGCAACCGGGGTCGATCGCGGACATCTGCGTGTTCGATCCGGAGACGATCGCGCATCCGGGAAGTTACGCGGAGCCGTCGGCGACACCGGTCGGTATCGACCACGTGCTGCTCGCCGGTTCGGTCGTCGTCGAGAACGGCGGGTTCACCGGGGTCCGCGACGGGCGCGTGCTGCGGGCCTGAGTACAGTTCGCGGATGCCTCGACGGGTGCGTCTCGTGCTCTGCTCCCCCGATGGAGAGCCGCTCGGAACGTTGCCCGAGTTCGGGGTCGAGACACCCTGGTGGCCCGACGTCGAACCGGTCGTCGAGATCGTGCGAGAGCGCTTCGGCATCGACATCATCGTGCTCCGGCTGCTCACTGCGGACTCCTCTCCCCCCGAGATGGGTGGCGCGGTCGCCTACCTGGCGGAGTTGGTCGGCGACCCCCCGCCCGGCGGGATCCTGGGCAGCGTGATCGCCGGTTCCGCCGGCGAGGATCATGCCCTCCGCGCCGACTGGGCGCGGCCCGGTGGGGTCGCGGCGACGGTGACGTGGGCGGACGCGGCGCTCGCGAGGATCGGGAGGCCGAGGACGGAGCGGGTCGTGCAGGTCCGTTCGTGGAACCTGTCGTCCATCCTGCGGCTGCCGACCGCGTCGGGCGATGTGTGGTGCAAGAGCGTTCCGCCGTTCTTCTCCCACGAAGGCGCGATCCTTGCGCTCGTCGGGGCGGAGGATCCGTCGATCGTCCCGACGGTGCTCGCGGCCGACCCGAAGAGCCGGACCGTGCTCCTGGACGACGTGGCAGGTGAGGATCAATACGACGCCTCCGGGTCCCGCCTCGTCGAGATGGTGCAGCGGCTCGTTCGGCTGCAGTCGCGGTTGTCGGGTCGTGTCGATGACCTCCGAACCGCCGGGCTCCCGGATCGGCGGGCGAGACCGCTGCGGGATCTCATCGGCACGCTGGCAGGGCGATCCGACGTTCGCGTGCAGCTGACCGTCGAGGAGCGGGTCGCACTCGACACTTTGGTCGCGGATCTGCCACGACGGCTCGCGCTCCTCGCGGACTGCGGCCTGCCCGAGACGCTCGTGCACGGCGACTTCCACCCGGGGAACTGGCGTCTGGGTGAGGACGCCTTCGTGCTCCTCGATTGGGGCGATAGCGGCATCGGCCATCCGATGCTCGATCTGACCGCCTTCCTGCCGCGTGTTCCCGACGAGGTGCGCGAACGGATCCTCGCGACCTGGCTCGATGCGTGGAACGCCGAGCTCCCGTCGGCCGACCCACTGCGGGCATCCGAGCTGGTCGCTCCGATCGCGGCTCTCCGGCAGGCGTTGATCTACCAGGGGTTCCTGGATGGCATCGAGCCCGACGAGCGTCGCTACCACGACACCGACGTTGCTTATTGGCTGCGACGGGCCATCGAGGGTTCATCCGGATGAAAGGATGCGTGCGTGGACGTCTACATCGAGGCCGGTTCCAAACGCGCCTTCGCGGGCGCGATCGAGTGGCCGGGGTGGTGCCGGAGCGGACGCGATGAGGCTGGCGCGCTCGCCGCGCTGGTCGAGTACGGAGCGCGGTACACGTCGGTGGTGCGCGGCGCGGTCAAGGGCTTCCGCGCGCCACATGCGTCCACGCTCACGGTCGTCGAGCGACTGACGGGGAACGCGACCACCGACTTCGGTGCGCCGTCGATCGCCCCGGCCGCGGACGCGCGGCCTGTCGATGCGGCCGAGCTGAAGCGGCTCCTCTCGCTGCTCGATGCGAGTTGGGATGCGTTCGACCGTGCGGTGGACGACGCGGCCGGGCGCGAGCTCCGAACGGGCCCGCGCGGAGGCGGCCGTCAGGCGGACGCCATGGTCGGACACGTGCTCGGCGCGGAGTCGATGTACGTCAGGGGGCTGGCGGCGAGAGGGCCGAACGTGGAGGGCCGTGACGCGAGCGAGGCTGCCGCCGAGATGCGCGAGGCCGTGCGGGATGCGCTCCGGCGCGCGGTCACCGAGGGGCTTCCTTCGGCGGGGCCGCGCGGCGGCAAGATCTGGCTGCCGCGCTACTTCGTTCGCCGCGCGGCCTGGCATGTGCTCGACCATGCCTGGGAGATCGAGGATCGCTCGACGCCGGCCTGAGCTCGCGGCATGAGATGCAGCACGTTCCCGGAACCTCCTCACCGCGTTCGCGGCTAGGCTCGTGTCCATGGAAGCGGACGCGCTCGACTTCTGGCTCGGTACCTGGGTGTGCACGTGGGAGGGCGGTCACGGCACGAACGCGATCACGCGCGAGTTCGACGGGCGGGTCGTGCAGGAGCGGTTCGAGGCGATCGAACCCGAACCGTTCTCGGGGCTGAGCGTTTCCGTGCACGACGGCGATACCTGGCGGCAGACCTGGGTCGATTCCTCGGGGAGCTACTGGGCCTTCATCGGTGAGCAGGAGGACGACACCGTCATCTTCGCCACGCCTGTGCCGGTCGATGCCGACCACGTCTTCAAGCGGATGGTCTTCTCCGACATCGCCTCGGCCGGTTTCGATTGGCGATGGGAGTTCTCCAAGGACAGGATCGACTGGGAGCCTCGGTGGGAGCTCCGCTACCGCAGGCTCGACGCTTCCTGACGTAGCGCGGCGTACCCTGGCTTGATCACGCGGTCCATCAGCGCCAACCGTTCATCGAACGGCAGGAACGCCGACTTCATCGCGTTGATCGTGAGCCACTCGAGTCGATCCCAATCGAACGCGAACGCCTCGACCAGGTTCGCCATCTCCTGGCTGAGCGTGATGGCCGACATCAACCGGTTGTCGGTATTGACGGTGACGCGGAACCGGAGATCGGCCAGTAGACCGATCGGGTGCTCGGCGATCGAAACCGCGGCGCCCGAATGGACGTTGGACGTCGGACAGAGCTCCAACGGCACGCGCCGATCGCGGACCATGGCGGCCATCCGTCCCAGTCGAACGGTGCCGTCGGGTGCGATCTCGATGTCGTCGACGATGCGCACGCCGTGCCCCAGTCGTTCGGCTCCGCAGAGTTGCAGCGCTTCCCAGATCGACGGCAGGCCGAATCCTTCGCCCGCGTGGATCGTCAGGTGGAAGTTCTCTCCGCGGATGTGCTCGAACGCGTCGAGGTGGCGCGTCGGTGGGTAGCCGGCCTCGGCGCCCGCGATGTCGAATCCACACACGCCGCGCTCACGCCAGCGGACCGCCAGATCGGCGATCTCCAGGCTGCGTGCGGCCGTGCGCATGGCGGTGAGCAGCGTTCGCACGGTGATCGCGCGCCTATCGCTTCCGAGGCGGAACCCTTCCTGTACCGCCTCCACGACGTCGTCGAGCGACAGGCCACCGGCCAGGTGCAGCTCGGGAGCGAACCTGACCTCCGCGTACACGACGCCGTCGGCTGCCAGGTCCTCGGCGCACTCGGCCGCCACCCGGATCAGCGC
>JBOGVK010000014.1:0-6858 GCA_050692375.1 Actinomycetota bacterium | reverse complement strand
GGGCAGGACATCATGGCGACCGGCGTCGACCAGAACGCGATACGCCGGCAGGTCGGGATCGTCTTCCAGTCCTTCAATCTGTTCCCGCACATGACCGTGCGAAGGAACGTCACGCTCGCGCCCATGAAGGTGCTGAAGCTCTCCGCTGCGGAGGCGTCGAGCCGTGCGGACGAGCTGCTCGACCGATTCGGTTTGGCGGACAAGGCCGGCGAGTATCCCGATCGTCTCTCGGGCGGCCAGCAGCAGCGCGTCGCGATCGTGCGGGCGCTGGCGATGCAGCCCGACATCATGCTGCTGGACGAGGTCACGAGCGCGCTCGATCCGGAGCTCGTCGCCGAGGTGCTCGACGTGATCCGCGAGCTCGCGGCCGGCGGCATGACCATGCTGATCGCGACGCACGAGATGGGCTTCGCCAAGGACATCGCGAGCCGGGTGTGTTTCCTGGACGAGGGTGTCATCCTGGAGCAGGGTCCGCCGGAGCAGATCTTCCGCGAACCGCAACAGGAGCGGACGAAGCAGTTCCTGGAGCGGATCATCGCGGCGGGCCGCCTATGAGGGAGGGATGATGCGTCGAGCGATCGCCCTGGCTGCGTCGCTCGTGGTGCTCGTCACCGGCCCTCCGTCGGGCGCTGCGGGTCCCTTGAGGGCTCGCGGCTGTTCCGATGCGTGGACGGTGGTACCTCAGCCACCGTCGATGCCGGGATCCGGTCAACTTCAGGGCGTGAGCGCATCTTCTCCCTCCGACGCGTGGGCGGTGGGCTCGTTGTTCACCGATGCGGATCAGATCGGGCACGCATCGACCCAGCACTTCGACGGGACGTCCTGGTCGCTCGTCCCGTCGATCGACGGCCCGAACGCCTTGACGAGCGCCTTGGCGGCAGTGTCGGCACGCGCCATCGACGACACCTGGGCCGTAGGACTGTCGATCAACACGAAGAACCTCGTCCGGACGCTGATCGAGCACTGGGACGGGGTCGCGTGGACGCGGGTGAAGAGTCCGAACGCGAGCCATCCAGCGAACGGTCAGCTCGACGGTGTTGCTGCGCTCGCGGCCGACGACGTGTGGGCGGTCGGCTCCTCCGGGCAGGGCGCGCCCAGCAGGACGCTGATCGAGCACTGGGACGGTTCGACCTGGTCCATCGTCCCGAGTCCGAACAAGGGCCCGTTCCCCAACGGTCTGTCCTCGGTCGGCGCCGTGGCGGCCGACGACATCTGGGCCGTCGGCTCGTGGTTCACGAAGGGGTTCGTCGACCGGACGCTCATCCTGCATTGGGACGGCACCGCTTGGACGCGCGTGCCGAGCCCGAACGCGGATGCCGCCGACAACGACATCGTATCGGTCGGAGCGATCGCGACCGACGACGTGTGGGCCGTCGGGTTCCACGGACTCCACACCCTGACGATGCACTGGGACGGCACGGCGTGGACGGTCGTGCCGAGCGCGACGCCGGGCGGGAGCTCCGATCTGGCCGGGGTCGTCGCGGTCGCCTCCGATGACGTCTGGGCCGTGGGCGGCCGCGTCGATCGTCAGGCGAACGCCCTCCACACCCTGGTGGAGCATTGGGACGGCACGACCTGGAGCGTCGTCGCGAGCGCGAACAAGGGCGCCAGCGACAACCACCTGTGGGGTGTGACCGCCACCGGCGGCCGCACGTTCGCGGTGGGCTATCGATTCAAGGGCAACGGTGGCATGGGCGTGACCGTTCCCCTCACGCTCGAGCGCTGCGGTCCGTAGGCCTTACGACACGCGGGTCAGCGCCACGTTCGCGCCGTCCGTGTCGGCGGGGGGTCCTACAATCCCTCCGTGCCCCCCTTCCGCATCGCTGCCGATTTCCAGCCCGCCGGCGACCAGCCGGCTGCCATCGCGCAGCTCATCGAGGGGGTGAACGCGGGGGAGCAGTACCAGACGCTCCTGGGCGCGACCGGGACCGGCAAGACCTTCACGATCGCCCACGTGGTCGAGGCGGTCCAACGCCCGACCCTGGTCATCGCGCCCAACAAGTCGCTCGGAGCTCAGCTGGCCAACGAGTTCCGCGAGGTCTTCCCGGACAACGCCGTCGAGTACTTCGTCAGCTACTACGACTACTACCAACCCGAGGCGTACATCCCGACGACCGACACGTACATCGAGAAGGACTCCTCGGTGAACGACGAGATCGAACGGTTGCGCCACGCGGCGACCGCGGCGCTCCTGTCCCGTCGCGACGTCCTCATCGTCGCGAGCGTCTCGTGCATCTACGGCCTGGGCTCGCCCGAGGAGTACGAGGGCCAGATCCTCCGCCCGTTCAAGGGAACCGACATCCCGCTCGAGTTCGCGATGCAGCGCCTGGTCGACATCCAGTACCAGCGGAACCAGGTCAGCCGCGCCCGCGGCACGTTCCGCGTCACCGGCGACACGCTCGAAGTCTTCCCGCCGTACGACCAGATCGGGATGCGGATCGAATGGTGGGGAGACACCATCGAGCGGATCGCGCGGTTCGACCCGTTGACGGGGGAGATCGTCGGCGAGCTGACCGAGACGACGATCTATCCGGCGTCGCACTACGTGGCGAGTGACGATCGGATGAAGCGAGCGCTCGGGACGATCGAGGAAGAGCTCCACACGCGCCTGGCCGAGCTCGATGGCCAGGGCAAGCTCCTGGAGGCCGAACGCCTGCGCATGCGCACCGCCTACGACCTGGAGATGATGCGCGAAGTCGGGTTCTGCAGCGGCATCGAGAACTACTCGCGACACATCGACGGTCGCGGGCCCGGGACCGCGCCGTACACCCTGCTCGACTACTTCCCCGACGACTACCTGGTCGTGATCGACGAGTCGCACGTGACCGTGCCACAGCTCCACGGCATGTACGAGGGCGACCTTTCGCGGAAGTCGACGCTCGTCGAGCACGGGTTCCGCCTGCCGAGCGCGATCGATAACCGGCCGTTGCGGTTCGACGAGTTCAGCGAACGCGTCAACCAGGTCGTCTACATGTCGGCCACGCCCAGCGCGTACGAGCTCCGCGTGTCGCAGCGGATCGTGGAGCAGATCGTTCGACCGACCGGCCTGATCGATCCCGAGGTGCAGGTCCGTCCCACGAAAGGTCAGGTCGACGACCTGATCGAAGAGATCCGCATGCGCGCCGAGAAGAACCAACGGATCCTGGTCACCACGCTCACGAAGAAGATGGCCGAAGACCTCACGGACTATCTGGTCGAGATGGGGATCCGCGTTCGCTACCTGCACTCGGAGGTTGACACACTGCAGCGGATCGAGATCCTGCGCGACCTGCGCCTGGGGGAGTTCGACGTGCTGGTCGGCATCAACCTTTTGCGCGAGGGCCTCGACCTGCCGGAGGTGTCGCTCGTCGCCATCCTCGACGCCGACAAGGAAGGGTTCCTCCGGTCCGAGACATCGCTGATCCAGACCATCGGTCGCGCCGCCCGCAACGTCGAGGGGACAGTGTTGATGTACGCGGATCAGATCACCGATTCCATGAAGGCCGCGATCAGTGAGACCCAGCGTCGTCGCAAGCTCCAGATGGAGTACAACGTCGCGAACGACATCGACCCGCAGACGATCCGCCGCCGTGTCTCCGACATCCTGCTGTCGCTCAGCGGGGGCTCGACCACCGCCACGCCGAAGAGGGAACGCCAAGAGCGCCCGGCGCACCCCGAGATGCCGACCGAAGAGTTGGCGCGCCTGATCCAGTCGCTCGAAGACGAGATGCACGAGGCCGCCAAGGATCTCCGGTTCGAGTACGCGGCCCGGCTTCGAGACGAGGTCGTCGACCTGCGCAAGGAGCTGAAGCAGCTCCGCGCGGCTGGGGTCGGCGCGTGACGCTTTCGATCCGGGCCGCTCTCGCGTGGCTCGGACCCGGCCGGCTGATCGAGGACGCTCAAGTCGTCTGCGACGGAGGCGTCATCACGTATGCGGGACCGGCCACGCCGATCAGCGATGCTGAAGAAGAGCTGCGGGTCGCCGGGTTCCTCATGCCAGCTGTCGCCGACCGCCATGTGCACATCGAGCTTTCCGATCCCGTTGCCGTCGTGCGGCGCGGCGTGACGGCCGTTCGCGATTTGGCCTGGCCACCCGAGCGGATCTTCCCGATCGCCGACCTGTCGGAGATGCCCTCGTACGACGGGCCGCTCGTGCGGGCCGCGGGGCCGATGCTCACCGGCCACGGCGGCTATCCGACCAAGAGCGGATGGGCCCCGGAAGGGACCGGCCGCGAGCTGGCCGGGCCCGACGACGCCGTGGCGGCCGTGGTGGATCTGTCCGGCCGTGGCGCCACCGCGATCAAGGTCTCGTTGAACGCCGAGGCCGGTCCCACACCCACCGACGTCGAGCTCATGGCGATCTGCGATGAGGCGCATCGACGCGACCTGCCGGTCACCGCGCACGCGCAGGGCTCCGGTCAGGTCGAACGCGCGCTCGGAGCCGGCGTGGACGAGCTCGCGCACACGCCGTGGGTGCGCTTGTCCGACGACGTGCTCCAAACGTGCGCGGCGCGACTCAGGATCGTTTCCACGCTCGACACCCTGTCGTTCGGACGCGACACCCCTGAGATCCGGATCGCGATCGACAACCTCCGTCGATTCCGCGCCGCGGGCGGAACCGTGATCTACGGCACAGACCTCGGCAACGGCGCGGTCCCGCCCGGCATCGACACGCGGGAGGTGCTGCTGCTTCGCGACGCGGGGCTGGAGCCCGAGGAGATCCTCCAGGCGATGGTTCGGGCGCCGCTCGACCTCGACGCACCCGCGGACCTGATCGCGCTCGCGCGGAGCCCGCTCGACGACCCGACGGCGTTCGAAGAGCTCACGCTCGTCGTGCGGGCGGGGCGAGTGGTCGCGGCGGAGAACCGCCAACACTAGTCTGATACAGACTAGACCAGCGCGCGCAGCTCCTCGAAGCAGTGATCGATGTCGACTTCGGTGTTGAAGAAGTGTGGGCTGATCCGCAGGCCGTCTCCACGGAAGTCGGTGCAAACGTTGCGGTCCAGCAACGCGTGGCAGATCTTGCCGGCCTCCTCGCCCACGCCAACGTTCACGACGCCGCCGCGGGTTTCGCGTTCGCGAGGCGTCCGCACCGGCAACCCGGCCTCGTCCGCCCGGGCGATGACGTGGTCGGTGAGGTCGCCTTGCCGTTGGCGGATCCGCTCGGGCGTGACCTCGCAGATGATGTCCAGCCCTCCTTGCGCGATGAAGAACACCGGAGCGGGCGGTGTCCCGTGCTCCAACCGTCGCGCCGTGGCGTGGAGGTCGAGATGCTGGTTGTCGAACGAGAACGGCTCGCGGGTCGCGAACCACCCCGTGATCGCCGGCTCGAGCGTGGGCAGCAGCGAACGTCGCGCATACAGGAACGCCATCCCCGGCCCGCCGCAGAGCCATTTCAGCGTGCCTGCGGTGTACAGGTCGCACCCGAGATCGTGCAGATCGAGCGGCACGATCCCGATCCCGTGGTAGTCGTCGACGAACGACAGCGCCCCGCGGGAGCGCGCGAGCGAACAGATCGCCTTCGCATCGACGATCGCGCTGGAGCGGTAGAGCACGCGGTTCACCATGACGAGCGCGGTCCGTTCGTCGATCGCCGCGTCGTAAGCCTCGAGCGGGATCGTGAGGCCGTCCTCGGATCGCAGCCACACCAGCTCCGCGCCGCGCCTCTCCTGCGCCAACCATACGTGGCCGTCCGTGGGGAAATCCAGCTCGGACAGGATCACGCGACGTCGCTCCTCGGTGAAGTCCAGGCACGAGGCGATCGTCGCAAGCGCGATCGAGATGTTGGTGGTGATCGCGAGCTCGTCGGCGTCGCACCGCGTGAGTCCCGCGAACGTCCGCTTCAACGCCGCCATGCGCGGGAAGATGTCATCCATCCACACGTGGTCCGGCGCGCCCTTCGACGCCCAAGCGTCCATGTACTCGGCGAGGTACCCCTGGGATCGGGTCGACACGGGTCCGAGCGATGCGCTGATCAGGTAGGTCTTGCGTTCCAGGACGGGGAACTCATCCCGGTATGACAACAGCGAGCGCTCAGCCGTCGGCGTGCTCCTCGAGATAGTCGAGGTACATCGGGCGAAGTGCCTCGCCGAGCTCGCCCTCGCCGGCGTCGAAGAAGTCGTTGATCAGCACGAGCGGGCGGGCGATGTCGACCTTGCTCCGCTCGTCGTCGCCGACGACCTCCTCGGCGACCGGCAACGCCTTCACGAGCTCCCAGAGGAACCCGACGTCGAGGTGATGCTTCGCGCGTTCGATCGATCGGTCGTGGAGCACCTTCGTGGACAGCTGCTCGAGTTCCTCGCGGTTGGTCATGGACCCAGCCTACCCAGCCGGAGCGCCGGGCGGCATGAACCGCTCGAACCACGCGACGGTCCTGGTCATCACGTCGATCAGTGCGGGGAAGTTCACCACCCCGTGGCCCTCCTCGGGGTAGATGACGACCTCGGTCTCGATGCCGCGCCAGCGGAGCGCCCGGTAGAACTCGATCGCCTGGCCCGCCGGCGTGCATCGGTCGTTGCGGCCTGCCGTCAAGAGTGTCGGCGTCGTGACGCGGTCGGCGAACAACACGGGGCTGCGTGCGTGGTATTCGCCCCCGGGATGCTCCGGCCGGTCCTTCAGGAAGTCGCTGTCCCAGTGGCCGATGTTGCTGTTGAAGTGCTGACTGGTCCAATCCGTCACCGGCGAGATGGCGACGGCCGCCTTGAACCGCTGATCGCGCACCGGCAACCAACACGACAGGAAGCCACCGGAAATGCTCGACGGCGCACGCGTCTTGCAGTTCGCCAGCCTGTCCCGTTCGCAACCGACTCGCACGACCCGGCACGTAGTCGACGGGGCCGCGGGGCGACGGGCGATGGTGTGGCGCTCGTAGGGCTATGC
>JBOGVK010000013.1:0-7502 GCA_050692375.1 Actinomycetota bacterium | reverse complement strand
GCCAGAAGGTGGACGTGGGCGACAGCGTCGCGACCGTCGCGCCGCTGAGCCTCTACGACCCGGAGAAGCGCAAGCCGCGAGGCTGAGGAACCGTATCCTTCCCCATCATGGTTGGGGACATGCTGGTCGGGGTCGTGCCGAACTTCAGCGAGGGCCGTCGCAGCGACGTGGTCGACGCGATCGTCCGCGCGCTCCACGTTCCCGGAGCGCGGGTGGTCTACGCCGAGGCCGACCCGGACCACAACCGCCTGGATACGACGGTGCTCGGCTCGCCGAAGGCGGTCAGCGCCAGCGCGATGGCGGGTGCGGCGACAGCGGTCGAGCTTATCGACATGTTCCAACACCGCGGTGGTCATCCTCGCATGGGTGCCGCCGACGTGATCCCGTTCATGCCGGTACGCGGTTCATCGATAGAGGATTGCGTGGGGATCGCCCAAGGTTTCGCCCGGGAGCTGGCAGAAGTGCTGCACATCCCCGTCTATCTCTACGATCGCGCGGCGCTCACGCCGGATCGCGCTTCGCTCGCGGAGGTGCGCAAAGGAGAGTTCGAGGGCCTGCGTGAAGCAGTGGCTCGTGGAGAACGGCTTCCGGACTTCGGTCCTCGTGAGATCGGGCGCGCGGGCGCGACGGCGGTCGGCGCGCGCAAGCCGTTGGTGGCGTTCAACGTCTACCTCGACGGCAACGACGAAGACGCGGCGAAGCAGATCGCGCGCGAGGTGCGGGAGTCCTCCGGGGGTCTGCCCTCGGTCCGTGCCATCGGGTTCGCCGTGCCCGAGCGAGGTGGGATCGTGACCGTGTCGATGAACCTGGTGGATCACGAGGTGACCGGTCTTCGCACGGCGTTCGAGGCTGTCGCGGAGCAGGCGACGGGGCGCGGCCTGGCCATCACCGACACCGAGATCGTCGGCCTGGTGCCCGAGTCGGCGCTAGACCTGAACGAGGTGGCATACCTTCGACTGGAGGGATTCGACCCCGACAAACAGATCCTGGAGCGGCTCGTGGCCGCCGCGGCAAAGGAGCGAACGACGTGACGGACGAACGGCTCGTAAGCATGACGGTGGAGGGATTCCTGGACGTGCTCGGCTCGGATGCGCCGACGCCCGGTGGGGGAGCGGCCGGCGCGATCGCGGGAGCCACCGGCGCCGCATTGATCGCGATGGTCGGTCGCCTCACGGTCGACAAGCAGGGTTTCGAGGACGTCGATCAACGGATGCGGACGTTGGTTGAGCGTGCCGACGCCGCGCGTGCGGCTTTCCTGGATCTGGCGGACCGCGACGCGCACGCGTTCGACGGTGTGATGATCGCGTTCAAGATGCCGAAAGGGACGGACGACGAAAAGGCTGCCCGTTCGGCCGCCATCCAGGCCGGATACGAGCAGGCTGCGGCGGTGCCGCTCGAGATCGCCCAGGCCGCGGTCGACCTGATGCTTCTGGCCGAAGATGCGACGGCCGTCGGGAACCCTCAAGCTGCCTCCGACGGGGTGTCCGGGGCTGCCCATCTGTATTGCGCCGCGCTCTGCGCGATCGCGAACGTCGAGATCAACGCGGCGTCGCTCAAGGACCAAGGTCGTCGCTCCGCGTTGCTGGACACGGTCGCATCGCTCCGCGGCCGGGCCGATCAGTCGGTGCGAGAGAGCCAGACCGCGTTCCAACTCCGTCTTTCGTCCTGACACGGGCGAGCGTAGGCTCGCCCGTGTGAGGATCGATGCCATCGTCTTCGACTGCGTGGACGCGTCGCCGCTCGCGCGCTTCTGGGCAGCGGCGCTCGGATGGTCGGTGGCGCCTTACGACGAGGCTGAGGTATCGCGGCTCCGCGCGGAAGGCGTCGATGAGCCCGAGGACGATCCCTCCGTCTTGGTCGAACCCCCCGAGGATTCGGACCTGCCGACGATCTTCTTCACCGAGGTGCCCGAGGACAAGATGGTGAAGAACCGTGTCCATCTCGACCTGGTGGCAGACGCCGCCATCGAAGACGATGTCGAACGGCTCCGGCAGCTCGGAGCGACCGTTCGGAACTGGGCAGAGGAAGACGGCAACGTTTGGGCCGTGATGCAAGACCCTGAGGGCAACGAGTTCTGCGTGCTCCCCTCGGAGAACTAACGAAGAACGACGGTCCGACCTAGAACAGACCGATGGTTCTGCCGTCCTCATCGATGTCGACGTTCATGAACGCGGGGGTCTTGCCGAAGCCGGGCATCCGCTGCATGTCGCCGCAGAGCGCCACGACGAAGCCCGCACCTGCGCTCGGGACGAGGCTGCGGATGGGCAGCCGGAACCCCATTGGTCGGTTGAGCATCAGGGCGTCGTGCGAAAGCGATAGGTGCGTCTTCGCCATGCACACGGGCAGCGTCCCGAACCCCAGCGCGCCCATCCTGACCAGATCGTTCTCGGCCTGCGGCAGGAAGTCGACGCCGTCGGCGCCGTACAGGCGGGTCGCGATCGTCTCGATCTGCTCGCGGAGCGATGTGCCGTCCGGCGTCAGGAAATGGAAGTCATTCGGCTTCTCGCACGCCTCGACCACGGCGTTCGCGAGATCGACGGCGCCGTCGCCGCCCTGAGCGAACGCCCGGTTCACGACCACCGTCTCGGCTCCGGCCTCGACGGCGAGCTTCTCGATCAGCGCGACCTCCGCGTCGGTGTCGGTGGGGAAGTTGTTGATCGAGACCACGCACGGGATCCCGTACTGGTTGATGATCCCGATGTGCGCAGCCAGGTTGTCGGCGCCTCGGCGCAGCGCGTCTAGGTCCTCGTTGGCGAGCTCGGCGAACGGCTTGTTCCCGTGAGACTTCGTTGCGCGGACGGTGGTCACGAGCACCGCCGCGCTCGGCGCGAACCCACCGACCCGGCACACGATGTCGCAGAACTTCTGGAACCCGAGGTCGCTCGCGAAGCCGCCTTCGGTGACGGCGTAGTCCGCCAGCTTCAGAGCCACGCGGTCCGCGATGATCGAGTTGTTCGCGTGGGCGATGTTGCCGAAGGGGCCGGCGTGGATCAGGACCGGCTGGCCCTCGAGCGTCTGTACCAGGTTCGGCTTCATGGCGTCCTTCATGATCACGGTCATGGCGCCGGCGACGCGCAGATCCTCGGCCGTGATCGGCTTGCCGCCGCGGTCGTCGGCCACCACGATCCGCCCGAGTCGCGTGCGGAGATCCTGCAGGTCGCTCGCGAGGGCGAATACCGCCATGATCTCGGAGGCGGCCGTGATCACGAACGCGTTCTCGCGAGGGATGCCGTGTGCTTTCCCGCCCAGGCCGACGACGGTGTAGCGAAGCTCGCGGTCGTTCACGTCGAGCGTCCGCGGCCACGTGATCGTCTGCGCGTCGATGTCGAGCGGGTTGCCGTTGAAGATCGATGCATCGAGCGCGGCCGCCAGGAGGTTGTGGGCCGCGGTCACGGCATGGAAGTCCCCGTTGAAGTGCAGGTTGACCTCCTCCATCGGGACGACCTGCGCGTAGCCGCCACCATTGCCGCCGCCTTTGATCCCGAACACCGGGCCCATCGAAGGCTCCCGTAGACAGAGCGTGACTCGCTTCCCGATCTTGCCGAGGCCCTGGGTCAACGACACGGAGGTCGTTGTCTTGCCTTCACCGGCCTTCGTGGGTGTGATCGCCGTCGTGATGACGAGCTTGCCGTCGGGATCGCCGGCCAGCCGATCGAGCACGGAGAGGTCCACCTTCGCTCGGTAACGGCCGAACCGCTCCAGCTCGTCCGGAAGGAGGCCGGCGGCGACCGCGATATCCGCGATCGGACGTAGGACCGCCTCCTGCGCGATCTCAAGTCCACTCTTCACGTCAGGTACTCCTCGTCCGTCGGTCGGTCAGGCAGTGCGATCAGTCAGTGCGCGAGGATACCCGCAAACCGGTCGCGGTCATGAGGCGAGCTGCCGTTGCCGCATCCAACCGGCGGTCCGATACTCCGGCCATGGACATCCCGTCCTTCTTGCGCACCTATCCGCCGTTCGACGAGCTCGACGACGAGCGGTTGGCCGGCGTCGTCCAACGCACGCACATCGAGTTCTACGCCGGCAGCCATATCATCCTCCAGGCAGGCGGAGAGCCGGCGCGCTTCCTCTATGTGGTGCGGACGGGCGCCGTCGAACTCATCGATGAGGAACAGGTGCTCGACCTGCTGTCGGAGGGTGAGGTGTTCGGACACCCATCTCTCCTCTCCGGGATGTCGCCTATGGTCAGCGTGCGGGCGCATGAAGACACCATCTGCTACCTGATCGATCGGGAAGTGGCGGAGGACGTCCTCGGTACCCACTCGGGGTTAGCGTTCCTTTCGTCCACGCTTCGACGGCGCGTCGTGCGAGCGTTGGAAGGGATCGACCCCACCGCCGTCGACCCCTGGCAGACACCGGTGGGTGCGCTCGTGCGCCGACCACCGGTGATCGCGCCGGTGGTCTTCTCCGTCCGTGAGGCCGCCGAGCTCATGACCCGAGAACGGGTTTCGTCGGTCCTCGTCGAGCGAGCGAACGGCTTCGGCATCCTCACCGATCGTGACCTTCGATCGCGCGTTCTCGCGATGGGGAGGAGTCCCGACACCGTGATCAGCGAGGTGCTGACGGCGCCGGTCGTCACCGTCCCCGCCGAGACGATGGTCGCCGAGGTCATCGCGTTGATGTTCGAGCGTGGCGTGCACCACGTGCCGGTAACGGATGGCGCCGGGACGGTCCTCGGGATCGTCACCGACAACGATCTCATGGGCTTGGAGCAGAAGACCCCGTTCGCGCTCAAGGCGGACATCGAGCGGGCGGCCGACGCCGAAACCCTGACGGAGGCGGCGCACCGGCTCCCGCAGACCGCCTGCGCGCTCGTGGAGGCGAACGTCGACCCGATCGAGGTCGGGCACGTGATCGCGGTGGTGATCGACTCGATGACCCGTCGACTCCTCGAGCTCGGCATCCGGAAGTTCGGCGACCCCCCCTGTCCGTGGTCGTGGCTCGCGCTGGGAAGCGAGGCTCGCAGCGAGCAGGCGCTCTTCACCGATCAGGACAACGCGTTCGTGCTCGATCTCGGCGATACGCCTCTCGGGGTCGTCGACCCGTACTTCGAGAAGCTCGCGATCTTCGTGAACGAGCACCTCGAGGAGGCGGGTATCCCGCGTTGCCGAGCCGGGGTGATCGCCTCGAACCACGAATGGCGCGACACGATACGGGAGTGGGGGTTCCGGTTCGAGCGATGGATGCGCGATCCGAGCCGGATGGGGAGCGCCTTCAGCGGGATCGCGTTCGATTACCGACCGGTCGCCGGGCCACTGGAGGTGCAGTCGGTGTTGGACGACGTGATCCGCACCGCTCCCGGCCAACCGGAGTTCATCCGTCATCTGGCGCACCTCGCCGTCAGCTCGCGCCCGCCGACCGGTTTCACCAAGGACGCCGTCGTCGAGTCGAAGGGCAAGAGCGCCGTCACGCTGGACGTGAAGCACGGAGGCATCACCCTGATCACGAACATCGCGCGCGTCCGAGCGGTCATGGCGGGCCTCACGGAGAACCGCACGCTCCGCCGGCTGCACGAGGTGACCGCCCTGGGTCGGATGGACGAGGAACGCCGGCGAGGGCTGGAGGAGTCGTTCCGGCTGCTGTGGCAGATCCGGTTGGAGCATCAGACCCGCCAGGTCCTCGAGGGCCGAGAGCCCGACGATCTTGTCGAACCGAGGACCCTCGGCCCGCTCGCCCGCCAGGGCCTGAAGGAAGCGTTCCGCATGATCGAGCGCGAACAGGATGCGCTCGTCACCGAGCTCGGGCTGAGGCGATGAGGTCGTGAAGGCCGGGCGACCGGAGCCGCCGCCGTCGGCGTGGCGACGTATGCCGTGGACGCGTGCGCCGTTCGCGTCGCTCGACTTCGAGGCGACGGGCTTGGACTTCGATCGAGACACGATCATCTCGTTCGGGGTCGTGCCCATCGACGAGGGGAGGATCGACGTCGGCGGAGCCGCCTATCAGCTCGTCGACCCGGCCGATATCCCGCTCGATCACCAGGCGATCACGATCCACGGGCTGCGTCCCGTCGATCTCCGAGGCGCTCCCTCGATCGAGGCCGCGCGAGCTGCGCTCTGCGACGCGCTCCACCGGCGATTCCTGATCACCTGGTTCGCGGGCGTCGAGGCGGCGTTCTTGGACAAACTGTTCGGCGGCGGCCGCAAGGCGTGGATGCATCGGGCGATCGACGTCCGCCGTATGGTCGCGGCGCTCGAGGAGAGCGGCGCGGGACTCACGCTGGAGGCCTGTGCGGACCGCTACGGGGTTCCGGTGGCGAGCCCACACCACGCGCTCGACGACGCGCTCGTCACCGCTCAGCTGTTCCTGGTGGTCGCCACCAAGCTCGCGGAGCGAGGTGTGAAGAGCGTCAAGGACCTGCAAGCGGCGGACGTGGTCCGACCGCCAGAGATGCTACGTCCGCGCGCGCCGATGGTCTAAGGGCGGCGTGGGGACGGCGTAGACGCGTACCCCGCAACGACGTTCGATCGCGCGGGATCCTTGTTCGCCTGGGCCCGCCGGTCCGCCTGAACGTACCGATGTAGATTTCCACGGCTTCAGAGATTGCTCCCGTTGCCGAAACCTCTGGGGTGAGTCGCGACGCGATGGATGGTGGGTTCTCTCGGGGCGCCAGGGCAGCGATCGTGGTTTCGTCGTTCGCGCTAGTCGCGGTCGTCGGCTATATCGACGGACGCACGTGCGCCTATGTCGCGTTCTCGATCTTCTACCTGATCCCTCTCACCCTTGTCACCTGGTTCGGTAGCCGCACGGTCGGTTTCGCCACCGCCGCCGCGTGCGCGGTAACGGGGCTCGCGGCCGATGTCTGGACGATCCATTCAGCTCGGATCCCCGCGCTTGCGAACCTCGGGCTACGCCTGATCCTGTTCGTTGCGGTAGTCGGGATGCTCGCACGCCTGAAGAAAGCGTTGATTCGAGAGAAGGAGTTCGCCCGGAGTGAGCTGGAGGTCTCACGGCGTCTGGAGGAGACCAACGCTTTGAACGAGGCGTTGATGCAGGCCGTGGCGACCGAAGCACGCGCTCCGATCGGCGACATCTACGCCAAAGTCGTGACGCTCAGCTTCCAGAAGGCGCCGTACCCATCCGACGGATCCCGAGAGATTTTGGACGAGGTGGCCGAGGCGAGTCTCCGGCTCTCGGCACTGGTTAAGCTCCTTCAGGCGCAAGCAACCGATAAGGCTAACTCGTCCGGGTCGGTCCGGCACAAGGCGTCGTAGGCCGCCCGGGAACGGCACGAAGTCACCCGCTACTACGCCCAGCCAGCGCAGCATCGTCGAGTACGACCGACGACGCGGCAGCCGGGCTCCTGAAGCGCGCTTCAAGCAGGTTGGACCGCGTGTTCATGTAACGACCTAGTGTCCCGTACGAGCAACCCCCCCGGGTCATGGGCGTGCGACCAGCAATCGGTTGGTCACCCCAGCTGATCCGTTGACGGATGTGGTCCGACCGCCAGAGATGCTACGTCCGCGCGCGCCGATGGTCTAAGGGCGGCGTGGGGACGGCGTAGA
>JBOGVK010000012.1:0-17418 GCA_050692375.1 Actinomycetota bacterium | reverse complement strand
ATCGTGACCTGCTCAGCCGGCGCCACCGTTTCTCCCAGGGACTTCCCAGGGAACGGGGCTAAGGTTCGAACATGGACGATCAGCGGATCCTGGTGGTGGACGACGAGCCGCGTATCACGGACCTGGTCGCCATGGCGCTGCGTTACGAGGGGTTCGAGGTGGAGACCGCCGCGACCGGGCGTGCCGGCCTGAAGGCCGTGGAGGACTTCCGCCCCTCGCTCGTCGTGCTCGACGTGATGCTCCCGGACATGGACGGGTTCGCCGTGACCGAGCGACTTGCGGCCGACCGAGTCAAGGTGCCGATCCTGTTCCTGACCGCGCGCGATGCCGTGGAGGACAAGGTCCGGGGACTGACACTCGGCGGCGACGACTACGTGACCAAGCCGTTCAGCCTGGAGGAGCTCGTCGCGCGGATCCGTGCCCTGCTCCGCCGAACCGACCCCGGCGGAGAAGAAGGGCCGATCGTGTTCGCGGATCTGGAGTTGGACGACCAGACGCACGAGGTTCGCCGTGCCGCGACGCCGATCGAGCTGACCGCCACCGAGTTCCGACTGTTGCGATACCTGATGCAGAACGCGCCTCGCGTCTTGTCCAAGGCGCAGATCCTCGACCACGTGTGGAACTACGACTTCGGTGGCGACGCGAACATCGTCGAGACGTACGTCAGCTACCTGCGAAGGAAGGTCGACGGTCTGGGGGATCCGCTGATCCACACCGTTCGCGGCGTGGGGTATCGGTTGATCGCACCCCGAGCACAGGCATCGAGCGATACCGGGAAGTGACGACGTGACGCTCAGGGTTCGACTGACCGCCGTGCTCGTGATCCTGGTGGCGGCCGGCCTGCTGGCCTCGGACGTGGCGACCTACACCGCGCTCCGTTCGTATCTGGTGGATCGGATCGACCAGCAGCTCCTCTCCTCCCCGCACCAGGTCTTGTTCGCGATGAGCTCGCCGGATTTCCCCGGAGGGGGACCGGGGCCAGCCGATGGCGACTCCTCTCTTCCGGCGGGAACCTACGCCGTCATCTTGGATGCCTCGGGAGCCATGGTGGGCGATCCGTTCGTCTCGAGCTACGGCGGCCCCGCGCTGTCCCCCCCCGACCTTCCGAAGTCGATCGACGCCGACACCCTGGAACACCCGACGCTCTTATCGGTCGGAGCGAAGAGTGGTGCGGGTTCCGGGTACCGGGTCATCGCGCTCGGGCTCACGAACGGGTCCACGCTCGTCGTGGCGATCCCGCTGACTGAGCTCGCGAGGACACTCCAACGACTCTTGATCATCGCCGGATCGGTGACCGTGGGCGTGCTCCTCACCCTGGCTCTCCTGTCCATGCTGACCGTCCGCCGGGGGCTCCGCCCGCTGGAGCGCATCGAGGTCACCGCCGAGGCGATCGCTGCGGGCGACCTCTCGCAACGGGTCGAGCAGACGGATCCGCGTACCGAGGTGGGCCGGCTGGGCGCCTCGCTCAACGTGATGCTCGGTCGGATCGAAGACGCCATGGACGAGCGCCGGGCGTCGGAGGAGGCGCTTCGCCGCTTCCTGGCCGACGCGTCGCACGAGCTCCGAACCCCGCTGACGTCGATCCGAGGCTACGCAGAGCTGTTCCGCCGCGGCGCATCCGACGATCTGGCCGACACGGCGCTCGCGATGCGTCGGATCGAGCAGGAGGGTGAACGCATGGGAGTGCTCGTCGAGGACCTCTTGTTCCTTGCGCGAGCTGGCCAGGGTCGTCCGATCGCGCACGAACCGGTGGATCTGATACATGTGGCTACCGACGCGGTCCACGATGCCCGAGCCGTCGACCCGTCGCGCGAGATCGAGCTCCATGCTCCCGACGAGCTCTCGATGATCGGCGACGAGGGACGTCTGCGACAGATCTTCGCGAACCTCCTGTCGAACGCGCTCATGCATACGCCGGCGGGCACGGCGGTTGTCGCGCGGGTCCAGGCGAACGAGGGGTGGGTCGAGCTCGAGGTGAGCGATGACGGGCCCGGCCTCTCCGCGGACGAGGTCACGCACGTCTTCGAGCCGTTCTACCGTGCGGATCCCGCACGTGGCCGCGTTCGCGAGGACGAGCCGAACGAGGTGGGGAACGGAAGCGGCCTCGGTCTGGCCATCGTCGCCGCCATCGCGGAGGCGCACGGCGGGAGCGTCGGCGTGACGAGTGCGCCGGGGCAGGGAGCCACGTTCCGCGTCCTCCTGCCCGTGGAAGGAGCTACACCAAGCGACGATCCGTTGCCCACCGTGTCAGCTCGTGACGGTTCGTGAGCTGAAGTTTCCGCAAGACCGACGACACGTGGGTCTCGATGGTCTTCACCGAGATGTGGAGATCCCTAGCCGCTTCGCGATACGTGTATCCGCGCGCGATGAAGCGCAGCACCTCGCGTTCGCGGGCGGTGAGTTGATCGACCTCCGGATCGATCGGCGGCGCCGCACCGGCGAACGCGTCCAGCACGAACCCCGCCAGGCGTGGTGAGAAGACCGCGTCGCCTTCGTAGACACGCCGAACCGCGTTCGCGAGCTCCTCCGGTCCGATCGTCTTCGTCACGTAGCCGCGGGCGCCGGCGCGGATCGTCGCGATCACGTCCTCGGCGGCATCGGAAACCGATAGCGCCAGGAACCGCGTTTCGGGCGAAGTGCGCGAGGCAGCCTCGATCACCTGTGCCCCGGTGCCGTCGGGCAGGTGCACGTCCAGGAGCACCACGTCGGGCTTCTCTTCGCCGATCCCATCGATCGCGGAGCTCGCGTCGCCGGCCTCGCCCACGATCTCGACATCGCTCGCGAGCTCGGATCGAACACCGGCGAGGAAGAGCCGATGATCGTCGACGAGGAACACCCGGATGCGGGTCCCCTTCATCCCGCGCGCCTCGGTACCCGGAGCCGGACCTCGGTACCGCGTCCTGGTGCCGTGACGACCGCGGAGGAACCGCCATTGCGTTCCATCCGCCCTTCGATCGAATCGGCGATACCTCGCCGGTCGGGTGGCACCATGGCCGGGTCGAAACCCGTGCCCTGATCGCGAACGAAAACCGTGACCTCCGCGTCGTCTGCTTCGACGAACACAGACACGGCGTGCACGCCCGCATGCGTCGCGGCGTTGAGCATCGCCTCGCGCGCGGCGAACACCAATGCCTGCACCTGCTCGTCCAACCGGCAGTCGCCGACCGTCACCACGTCGATCGCGACGCGATGGGTCCGCTCGATGTCCGCGGCAACGTCGTTCACGGCGGTGGACAGCAGCGTATGGTCGGCCGCGCGCGGGCCCCCGTAGAGCCACGTGCGCAGCTCGCGTTCCTGTGACCGCGCCAGGCTCGTCATCTCTCGAGGCTCGCCGCTCCGCTGGATCAGCGCCAGCGTCTGCAAGACCGAGTCGTGGAGATGCGCGGCGACCTCCGCGCGCTCTTGGGACCGGATGCGCTGACGCCGTTCCTCCGTGAGCTGTCGTCCGAGCCGCCAGAACCATGGGCCGACGACGACCCCGACGCCGATCAGCGCGGCCGTCGCTGCCAGGGGGGCGTTGCGCTGCAGACTTTCCGCAGACCCGTTGGCACGGAGGAACTGCCACAGCCCGGCCAGCATGAGGATCCCGCCGAGGACGAGCCTCACACGAGGAGCGGTGCCGGAAACGATGTCCTGCGAGCGATCGGGGAGACGCCGCAGCAAGCGCGACCACCTGGCGCGCTCGGCGTCGTCGCCGCGTGTCCAGATCACCGCCGAGCCCATCGACACGAGAACAGCGGGCCAGACGAGTCCGTCGCCGAACCACAGACCCATCAACCTGAGCAGGAGCAACACCCCGAGCACGACGAGTCCGACCGCCACGGCTTGGCGGAGACTCGTTCGAGACGGTGCCGGTGGCGTTGCTCCCGACACCGCTTTGTCGGACACGAGGTAGACCGCGAGGTACAGGACGACCCCGATCCCGGCTGCCAGCGAGAGCGCGACGAAGGCGAGGCGAACGACGGTGGGATCGACGCTCAGGCGCTCGCCCAGGCCGCCGGCCACCCCGGTGAGCACGCGATCGCGAGCGCTGCGCTCGAATATGGCCCATCGCTGCGGTGGTGGGGTTTCGTTCTGCGGTGCCGGGGGAGTGCTTGGGGTTCGATCCATGATTCCTCGCCTGGTCCGGGGACGCGATGTTCTCATAGGGTGTCTCTCGAGCGGTATCGGGGGATGCCCGGGCTCCCCGGTATCTGGTCTCAGGGGCGAACCAGGGTCGTTCCCCGATGGCGGACCCGGATGGAGCAGCCCACGATGGTGGCCATGCAGACCACCGATCCGACGACACGCCGGGGGCTCGTACGGCGTCCCACTGGGCGGCTGTTCGCGGGTGTCGCGGGTGGATTGGCCGACGCGACCGGCACCCATGTCGCGTGGTGGCGGCTCGGATTCGTGGTCCTGGCACTGGTCGGCGGACTGGGTGTGGCGATCTACCTGATCCTTTGGGTCGTGATGCCGCGCGCCGATCTTCCCCGGTCCGGGGGCGCACGGATGGCCGACCGCTTCCCTGGCATTCCCGGCTGGCTCGGCGGTGCACTTCTCGGGTTCGGCGCGCTCCTGCTGATCGGCCACTTCTGGCCGATCGGGTTCCTTCCTCCTCTCGTTGTGCCGCCCTTCGCGCGTCAGATCAGGGGCTCGTCACCCGGCTTCGCGGTCGCGGTACTGCTGATCGGACTGGGGATCTTGCTGTTTCGGGGTGAACGGGAACGGGAGGCGGTCGACCTTTCCGCGACGACGGTGGGATCGACCGAACCTTCTGGCGACCTCTTCCCGCCGCCGCCCCGCCCGCCGCGTCCTTCGCGTCGGCCGCGTGAGCGGTCGGTGACGGGCTGGTTGTCGTTCGGGTTGGCGCTTGCGGCGACCGGGATCGCCTGGCTGCTCCTGGATGCCGGAGCCATCCATCCGTCGCCCGGCCAGATGTTCGCGCTCCCTCTTGCGATCCTCGGCCTCGGACTCTTGGTCGGGGCTCTCTTCGGTCGCGCCCGTTGGACGATCCTTCTCGGTCTGCTGCTCATCCCGCTCGTTGTGGTCGCAGGGATCATCCCCACGCCCATCATCGGTCGATACGCGGATCGGACCTTCACCGTCAGGAGGGCCGGCCAGGTCCAGAACACGTACCAGCAGTCCGGTGGCACGCTCGTGTTCGACTTCACGAAGCTCGGAGCCGGGGAGCATCCTGGTCCGATCCACGCGGTCGTCGGGTTCGGCGAGATCCAGGTCCTGTTGCCCAAGGGCATGACGGCCGACATCACCGGGACCGTGGGATGGGGGAGCGTGGTCACGCCGCAGACCTACGTCAACGGTCTGGGCGTCTCGGGCGCACTGCATCGGGTCGGGCCATCACCGATCCAGCTGACCCTCGAGGTCGGTTTCGGTTCCGTGAACGTGTACTACGCCTCAGCGCCCCGCAAGCCGAAGCCGCCGGGCTCGCCGACCCACGGGCCCGGACACCCGAACACGCCCGGTCAGCCGAGTCCGTCGGGACAGGGGGGTTCGTCGTGAAGCGCCACCGGTTCGATCCGTTCTCATTCGTGTTCGGGGCGCTGTTCATGGTGGTAGGCGCCACATTCCTCTTCGGAGGCTCGGGGCTCACCGCGGCGCGCCCCGTGCGGATGTGGCCTGCGGCGACGATCGTCGTCGGCGTGTCGCTCGCGGCCTGGGCCGTGGGGCGCGCCGTCCACCGTGAGACGACGCCCGTCGCCGTCGAAGTGATACCCGTCGAGGGCGGAGGGCTCGTGGAAGCAGCCAAGGACGCGACGGCGGTGCCCATCGACGATCGGCCCGAGGAGCAGCGACCGGTCTAACGGATCGCCCGAGCGACCGCAGTCACGGAGGCGGCGATGACGACGACGAGGAGCACCGGCGCCTTCCGCCAGATGGCGACACCGGCGGCGGCGACCCCCAGGACGCGTTCGTCCAGGACGAGCGTGCGACCCGAGCCGAACGTGTTGATCGCCACGAGCGCCGCGAGGAGCGCGGGGGCGAGCAGCCCGATCAGCGATGCGACGCGAGGCGGGAGCTCGCGTCCCCCCAGGAGGACCGGTCCGATCGCTTTGATCGCGACCGTCGCAGCGCCGACCAGCGCGACCACCAACCAGGCCCGCGTCATCGCCGCCACCCAAGCAAGCATGCTGTCCCGGCGGCGATGATCGGGACGCCGGGGGGCGTGAACGGTGTGAGTGCCAACGCGATGGCGGCCCCGAGGAACGCCGTCTGCCTCGATCCCCGCGACGTCAACTGCGGAACCAGCAGACCCATGAACAACGCAGGGAAGGCAGCATCCAGTCCCAGCCGCGCCGGGTCCCCGATCGCGTTCCCGAACAGCACGCCGAGCGTCGTGCCCGCGACCCACGCCACATAGATCGTGAGGCCCGCGCCGAGCAGCACGCGAGGGTTGAATCGACCGTCGCCCTCGGACGCGATCGCCCACGATTCGTCGACGACGAGCTGTCCCTGGACGAACCGCGACCACCACGAGCCGGCGAGATACGGTGCCACGCTCACCCCGATCGGGGCGTAGCGGGCGTTCAGCAGGACGGCGGCGACGACGGCGGTCGCGATGCTGCCTCCCGCGTTCAACACCGACGCCGCGGCGAACTGCGCCGAGCCGGCGAACGTCGTCGCGGACATCACGATCGGCGCGACGTACCCCATCCCCGCGGCCCGGGCCAGCACGCCGAACGAGAGACCGAACCCGAAGACCGCGATACCAAGTGGCAACGTCGCCCGCACGCCGTCGCGGTGGTCGCGCTCGTTCGGTTCGCCCTGCCCGGCAGCCGGCTTCGCCATGGCCAGGCACTCTATCGAGCGCTGCCCCGTAGGCTTGCGGCATCGTGCACATCACATCCGCGCTCGACGACTGGCCCCCGGACCGCGTGCGTCGGACGCTCGCCGGGCTCCCCGAGGCCACCGGCTATCGCGTCCATGTGAAGGCGCTGCGCTACCGAGAACGACCCCACCTGTCCGCGTGGACCGAATTCGCCGAGCGGGCGATCACGCTACAGGTCCCCGAGCCGTTCTTCCCGTTCGGCGAGGTCGTGCCGTACGGGGCGAAGCGCAGACCCGGTCGTGCGATCCGATTCATCTGGCTCACCGAAGGGGTCACGTTCCGTACCCCGCGAGAAGTGCTCCGCTTCTTGTATTGCCACGAGTGGATGCACTGGTACCTCAAAGAGCGTTTGGGGAAGAAGTCCGCGGCCGAGACCACGTGCGATCGCTTCGCGCTGCGGAACTACCGCCGGCGAACGGTGACGTTGGACGATGCGGAAGCGTCACTCCGGCGCGACGGCGACTAGTCCTTGCGTTCCACCCAGATCAGACGCGCGGTGGACATCCCGAGCGCCATCGTTCGATCTCCGATGTTCACCGTGATCGCATCCTCGCTGGAGCCGCCGGTCGCGACCACGATCGATGCGCCGGTCACGAGGCCGTTGCTGTCGAGCCTGCGGAGCAGATCGGGCGCGTCGTGCTCGGCCACCTCGGAGATCCGACGGACGTGTGCGCTGACACCTGACGGAAGGTCCGCGAGGGAGATCAATCTGCCATACGGAGCCTTCCTTCCCGGGATGACGTTCCCGTGGGGACACGTGGAAGGGTTCCCGAGGTGTTCGGCCAGGCGCTCGGCGACCTCTGTCGACATCCCCGGTGCGATCTCCTGCGCGAAGGTATCCGCGGTCGCCCAATCGAAGCCAAGCACGTCCGTCAGCCAACGCTCGAGAAGTCGGTGCACACGAACCACGCCGCTCGCGAGCGTCATGCCTGCCTCGGTGAGCGATACCGTTCGGTCGGCACCGACGTCGATCCATCCGTCCCGTTCGAGTCGCTGAAGGGTCACGCTCACGGTTGGGGGACGCAGGCCCAACCAATCCGCGATGCGCCCGGGCCGGACCCGGTCCTCCTCGAACTGGATGTAGAAGATCGTCTCCAGGTAATGCTTGACGGTCTCCGGACGGAGCGAACCTTCGGTGGTCGACACCCCGGCATCCTATCGGCGCGCGCTAGGTCCTCGTCGACTGCTTGCCGGCCTTCTGGCTGGCCTCTTGGCCGATCGCGCTCTGCAAGACCTCGGCGAACTGTTCCACCCGCACCTTCTGACGTTCGGGCTGTTTCTGCCAACGATGGAAGAGGCCGGGATCGAGCTCCTCGGTAACGAGCGCGTCCTGCAGCGAGCCCGCGAGCCAGTCGACCATGGAGACGATCATCTCGAGGTCGATGTCGTCGCGGACGTCGCCTCGCTCGATGCCGTACTCCACGAACTCCAGTGTTCCGTACGGATCCTCGCTCACCAAGAACCGGTTGATATCGCGCTTCAACACGAGATCGGTGCCGTAGTTGCCGATCAACGCCACGCGGTACGGGATCCAGTCCTCGCGGACCAGGTGCTCGGTGCGTTCGAGCCAATACATGACGACGTCGAAGAACCCACGGTCCTGGACGTCGTGAGGAGCGTCGAGCCAGGCGGGGAGCGACGTCACCGCCTGTTTGTACGACTCGAAGAACAACCCGGCCTTCGAGCCGAAGTGTTGGAAGATCGACCCCTTCGCGATCCCCAGCTCGTTCGCGATGTCCTCGACCTTGGCGCCCTGATAGCCGTCGGCCGCGAAGTGTCGCATGGCGCATTCGACGATGCGCTCCCGTTTGTCCGCGCTGCGCTTGGTTCGCGGTGACTTCAGGTCACTCAAGGGTGATCTCTCCTCGGTCGATGCTGTGATACACAGCAGTGGAACGGTCGGTCGTCGAGACTGACCTCGGGTCAGGATAGAGCGTCAATGGCCATCGAGACAACCCCGAGCACGGCGATGATGCAGACGCTCCCACGCGACGCCTATCTGTCGCCGGACCATTTCGCTCTCGAGGCCGATCGGATCTTCTTCCGGGAGTGGTTCTGCGTCGGCCGGCAGGAGTCGATCCCTGCGGCGGGGGACTATCTGCACGTTGAGGTAGCCGGTGAGAGCGTCCTGATCCTCCGCACCAAGGCGGACGAGCTCCGCGCGTTCTACAACGTCTGCCGGCACCGCGGCTCGCGGCTGGTGATGGACGACGAAGCGAGTGGTCACTTCAAGGGCTCGATCAAGTGTCCGTATCACGCCTGGACGTACGGGCTCGAGGGAGACCTGCGCAACGCTCCGTTCCTGACCGAGACGGACGGCCTCCGCCGCAAGGAGCTGAGCCTGCATCCGGTGGCGGTCGACACATGGGCGGGCTTCGTGTTCGTGAACCTCACCCCGTCGGATCTCACGCCCAGGCGCTCGTTGGCCAGGCAGCTCGCCACCATCTCCGAACGCACATGCAACTACCCGCTCGCCGAGCTTCGCGTTGGAAGCCGTATCTCGTATGAGGTGAGCGCGAACTGGAAGACGATCGTCGAGAACTACAACGAGTGCTACCACTGCGGATCGGTCCACCCGGAGCTCTGCGAGGTCGTCCCCGCGTTCAAGCAGGACGGCGGACGCGAGCTCGATTGGGAAGCGGGTGTGCCCCACCGCGACGGTGCGACGACGTTCACGTTCACGGGGACGACGGCCCGGGCGCCGTTCCCGGGTCTGTCGGAGGCAGAACGGGTTCGACACAAGGGCGAGTTGATCTATCCCAACCTCATGCTGAGCCTCTCGGCCGATCACGTCGCGGCATTCACGCTGTGGCCGTGGGATGCCGGCCACACGCGGGTCGACTGCGACTTCCTGTTCCACCCGGACGAGATCGCCAAACCCGGATTCGATCCAGCGGACGCGGTCGACTTCTGGGATCTGGTGAATCGCCAGGACTGGCAGATCTGCGAGTCGGTGCAGAAGGGGATGTCTTCGCGCGCCTTCTCGTTCGGCTACTACGCGCCCATGGAGGATCTCAGCCTCGACATCCGGCGGTACCTCGCGGACAAGCTCAGGGACGAGGCCATCTAGGGGATCTAGTAGCCGGCCCGCGTGTCATCTCCGACGATCCTGGTGTGTCCATCGTCATCGAGCGACTCCCTCGCAATGGTCTACTGAGGTTCCGTGAGATCGATTCATCCGAGGAGATCCACGACCACTACTGACAGAACGGGACGCAACTCTCCGCCAAGCGGTCGACGATTTCTGTCCGGATTTCTTTGCCCAGCGTGACGTCCACAGGATCTCTAGCCTCGTAAGGAGGGGCAGCCGTGTTGGACGCTGGTGGCGTGCCTTTAGGCGGCTGCGACGGGGAGTGCCTCTCCGGCATCGCGATGCTTGGAACCGAAGTTGTTCCGAGGGTCCTTCAGCTCGCTCTCCTCAAGAACCTCCACCATCGACGGGAAGCTCTAACCATGGTGGCCAAGCGTGCTCCTTCACCTTCACCCTCGGCGTCCACGTTCCCGGACCTGCCAGTACGAGGCGTCGGTCCCACTCCCCTAAGGCCATCGGGCATAGCATGACGGGCATGGCCGACTTCGTGATCAGGGAGTGGCGACTCGAACCCTACGACGGAGATCAAGCACCCTTGCATATCCACCACTCCGGCGAGGAGGCCTTCGTCTGCATGAGCGGCGATCTTGAGGTGCTCATCGGCGACACGCGTCGGTCGGTCGCGGTCGGGGATTTCGTTTTCGTCCCTCGCGGCACCGTCCACACGTTCGCTACCCAGGGTGGCGCGCAGGTGCTCGCCGTCATGAGCCCCGAGATCGCGGAACTGATAGACGGGCTTCATGTTGCCCGGTCGGGCGCAGAGCAGGCAGCGTTCTGGGAGCGGTGCCGATCATCGCTCGCCTGATGGTTGGGCACTGCCGGCTGTGTCCAGCACCCCGTCCAACTCCGAGAACCGGAAGCAAACGACCACGTGGTCGTTGACCATGCCGGTTGCTTGCATGAACGCGTAACACACCGTCGGTCCCACGAAGCGGAAGCCGCGGCGTTTCAGGTCCTTGCTCATCCCTTGCGACACCGGAGTCTCGGCCGGGACATCCGCAAGCGTGCGCGGGCGGTTCACGATCGGCGCGCCGCCGACCAGGCCCCACAGATAGGTGTCGAGCGAACCGAGCTCCTTCTGCACCGCGAGCGTCGCGCGGGCGTTCGAGATAGTCGACTCGACCTTCAATCGGTTGCGGACGATCGACGGATCCTGGAGCAACCGTTCGACCTTCGCGTCGTAGAAGCGCGCCACTTTCGCCGGGTCGAATCCGGCGAACGCGCGCCGGTATCCCTCGCGTTTGTGCAGGATCGTTGACCACGACAGGCCGGCCTGCGCTCCCTCGAGCGTGAGCATCTCGAACAGGTGGACGTCGTCGTGGACCGGAACGCCCCATTCCTCGTCGTGATAGGCGAGGTACGAGGGGTCATCGAGCGGCGCCCATGCGCAGCGACGTACGGCCGTCACGGCGTGCGGCCGGTGAGCAGGTCCTCGGCGCTCGCGAGTCCCTTCATCGCGTGCTCGATGTCGAACCCGAAGCCGTAGCGGATGCCCTTGCAGAGCCCGAACATGTCGCCCGGCACGAGCAGGACCGATCGCTCCGCGCGCACCCGGTCGGCGAGCTCGGTCGAGCCGACCGGCAGGTCGTACTTGACGTACGCGATCGCCCCGGCGTCGGGCCGCACGTAGGTGAACACGTCCCCTTGCGCGTGGATCCAAGCTTCGATGTGCGGGAGGTTCGCGCGGATGATGGCGCGTGTACGCGCGAAGATGTGCTCGCGCACCACGGGATCCATGGCGAACGCCGTGAGCCGGTCGGAGATCATCCCGGGCGCGAGCGTCGTGTAGTCGTGGCGGACCCACGTCTGCTGGATCAACTCCTGGGGGCCGAGCGTCCACCCGATCCGCAGCCCCGGCATCCCGAACGCCTTCGAGAGACCGCTCGTGACGACGACCTTGTCGTAACGTCCCCAGAACGTCGGCGAGGCCTCTTCGCCCTCGACCTCCGCGCCTCGGTAGATCTCATCGGCCACGACCCACGCGCCGACGCGATCGGCGGCGGCGATCACGGCGTCCATCTCGTCGCGGTCAAGGACATGACCCGTCGGGTTGTTCGGGTTGCAGACCATGACGACCTTCGTCTTCTTCGCTACGGCGCGCTCGAGCTGATCCAGATCCAGCCTCCAGCGACCGTCGCGCAGCTTCAACTTGAACGTGTCGGTGGCGTCACCGTAGTGGCGGCCGAGGCCCCAGCCCTGCAGGTAGTTCGGGACCATGAACGCTAGACGATCGCCGCGCTCGAGCAGCGTCCACAGGGTGAGGTGATTCGCCTCGGAGCCACCGGTCGTCAGCGAGACGTTCTCGGCAGTCGCGCCCGGATACCACGCGGCGATGTTCGCGCGTGCCTCGAAGGAGCCTTCCGACAACGGGTAGCCGAGCGCGGTCTGCATGAACGCCTCCGCGTCCGCGCTCGGCCCGAGCAGCTCGCGGATCGTCATCGGCGTCACCCCGGACTCCGACAGGTCGTAGTCGACGAGGTGCCAGTAGAGCGACTGCATGCGTTCCATCTGGAAGGGATCGATGTCCACCGGGGGTCCTCTCGTTCGCGTGCCGTCGAACGTAGCACTCCGCTCGGATATGGAGCGAGGGGTTCCACCGCCCGAGTAGGCTCGCGTTCGTGCCGCGCCAGCGAACGGTCAGGATGCTGCGAGAGGCGGACGTGCGCGCCTCGCTCGACATGGAGGCGTGCATCGATGCGTGCGACCGAGCGTTCGCGTCATCTTCGCGAGGAGGCGCGGAGCTCCCCGGTGTGATCCACCTGGATGTGCCCGAGCGATCGGGTGAGATCCACGTGAAGGCGGGCCATCTCCACGGAGAGCCGTTCTACGCGGTGAAGGTGGCGTCGGGATTCCCTCGCAACGTCGATCTCGGCCTTCCGCCGAACGACGGGATGGTGGTCGTGTTCGACGCCGAGACCGGAGTCCCGGCGGCATTCCTCCTCGACAACGGTTTCATCACCGATCTCCGAACGGGTGCGGCGGGGGGCGTTGCCGCGAAGCATCTTGCCCCGGAAGAGGTCCGGACCGTGGCGGTGATCGGCACCGGCGCGCAGGCTCGGTATCAGCTCGATGCGCTCGCCATCGTCCGGCCGGGCTTCACGTCGGTGCGTGTCTGGGGTCGTGATCCCGAACATACGACGAGGTGCATCGAGGATCTCCGGGCGCGACCGGGTTTGCCCGAAGGATGCACGTATTCGGTCGGGCGATCCGTGGAGGAAGCGGTGGACGGCGCCGATATCGTGATCACCTGCACCGCCAGCCGCTCCGCGCTCGTCCACGATGGGTGGTTGCGGCCAGGCGCGCACGTCACGGCGCTCGGGTCCGATGGCGCAGGCAAGCAGGAGTTGGACCCGCGTCTGCTCGCGAGCGCCGACCTGCTGGTCGTGGACAGCCGCGAGCAATGCGCGCGCATCGGCGAGCTGCATCACGCGATCGCCGCCGGACTCATCGACGAGCAGAAGGCGGTCGAGCTCGGCAACATCTGTGCCGGCGCGCACCCCGGACGCACCTCGCCCGATCAACTGTCGGTCTGCGACCTCACGGGCGTCGGTGTCCAGGACGTCGCGGCGGCCAACGTCGTGATGGCGAACGCCGGTGGTCGCGGGGAAGTGGTGGCACTGTGATGGCGTCGAACAACCGTTGGGCCATGCGCGCCATGTGGAAGCTCCATCGGTTCTGGTATCGCGCGTCGGGTGGACGCGTCGGAAGACGGGTGGCGGGGCTCCCGGTCCTGCGGCTGACAACGACGGGTCGCACGAGCGGCAAGCAGAGGAGCGTGATGCTCGCGTATCTCGACGATCCGAGAGGCTTCATCGTGATCGCCTCGAACGCGGGCGATCAGCACGATCCCGCGTGGTGGCGGAACCTCCAAGCGGATCCGCACGCCTCCGTTCGGATCGGGCGCAAGATCTACGTGGTCCGCATGCGGCAACTCGAAGGCGACGAACGCGAGCAGGCATGGCAGCGAGCCGTGGAGGTGTTCGATGGCTACGCGAAGTACGCGGAGAGCACGCAGCGCACCATCCCGGTCGCCCTGCTCGACAAAGGTGACGTCGACGAGTTCTCGGGGCGGATCACGTTGGAGTCGTGAGCGTCGCGAGCACGGCGTCGTGCACGAGACCGTTCGACGACACCAGGCTCCCACCGTGCGCCGGCGGCGAGCCGTCGGCTTGTGTCACCCGTCCTCCCGCCTCGGTGACGATCACGACGATCGGCGCGAAGTCCCACTCCCAGAGCTCGGATTCGACCATCACTTCCGCCGCACCTCTCGCGACCAACATGTGTCCCCAGAAATCGCCGAACCCCCGATTCCGCCGGGCGCCGTTGACCAGGTGCAGGAACCGCTCGTGCTGGGGCGTTCCCGCCCAGAGCTCGACGTCACCGAAGACGACCATGCCATCGGCCGTTGCCCCGACCTCCGAGACGCGCATCGGCTCGCCGTTCCAGGTCGCCCCTCCCCCCCGGACGGCGGCGTAACGTTCGCCGAGCGCCGGGGCGTTCGCCAGGCCCAGCACGTACTCGTCCTGCACCTTGAGCGCCAGGAGATTCGCCCAGATCTGGATCCCGGCCGCATAGTTCCGCGTTCCGTCGATCGGGTCGATGATCCACATCCGATCGGACGAGCCCGCGATCCCACCCTCCTCGCCCCGGATCGCGTCGTCGGGGAACCGCCGCCCGAGCTCGTCGCGGATCATCGCCTCGACGGCGAGATCGGCCTCGGTCACGGGGGTCGCGTCGGGCTTCCAGTCGACCTTGGGATCGTTCCGGAAGTACGAGAGCGCGATCTCGCCCGCACGATCGGCGACCTCATGCGCAAACGCCAGCTCATCAACGTAGGTTGGCCCGCCCATGGGGCGCAACGATACCCGACGGTCCGGGGCGTGAAGACGGATGTCGGATAGGCTTGATTCACATGCAGACCATCGTTGAGAGCACCGCGAAGCACACCGTCAAGCTCACGATCGAGGTCCCGGTCGACGAGTTCATGAAGGATCTCGATCGCGCGTACCGGAGCATCGCGAACCAGGTCAAGGTGCCGGGCTTCCGCAAAGGGAAAGTGCCGAAGCAGATCATCGACGCCCAAGTAGGTCGGGATGTCGTGCGCGAGGAATTCCTGTCGAGCTCGGTGCCGATCTACTTCCGCGACGCCGTGCGCGAGGAGGATCTGGCGCCGATCAGCGACCCCGAGATCCAGTTGGAACAGGTCGAGGACGACAAGCCGTTGATCTTCACGGCGATCGTCGAGGTGCGACCGCGTCTCGAGCTCGCCCAGGGCGACTACGAGAACCTGAGGGTCGAGAGGCCGGACACCGAGATCACCGACGAAGAGATCGACGAGTGGGTGGATCGGCTGCGCGAGCGGTTCGCCGAGCTCGAGCCCGTCGAGCGCCCCGCCCAGGCAGAAGATTTCGTCACGATCGACCTCCGAAGCACCGTCCACGAGGACGACGTGGTGGAGGCCACTCGCTCGGACTACCTCTACTTCGTGGGCTCAGGCGAGTTCGGGGCGAAGCTCGACGAAGAGCTGGTGGGCAAGCGCGGTGGTGACATCCTGAAGTTCAACGACGTGCTGCCCGAGCGCTTCGGCGAACCGCACGGCGGGAACGAGGTGAGCTTCCAGGTCTTGGTGAAGGACGTGAAGATGCGCAAGCTCCCCGACGCCGACGACGAGTTCGCGACCACGGCGTCGGAGTTCGACACGCTGACGCAGCTCCGAGACGATCTCCGCGAGCGTCTCCTCGAGATGAAGGTACGCGAGTCGGAAGGGGTCATCCGCGACCGAGCGTTGCAAGCTATGATCGACACCGTCACCGTCGAGCTTCCAGACTCCCTCATCGACGAGGAGACCGAGCACCGCGTCGAGCACGCCCGCGAGCGGGCCGAGCGCGCCGGGCTCACGCTCGAGCAGGTGCTGGAGTCGCAAGGTTGGGACGAGGCGCGCTTGCGAGAGGACTCGAGGGATCATGCGGTCCGGGCGATCAAGTCCGATCTGGTCCTCGAGGGCATCGCGCGCGCCGAAAAGCTCGAGGTCACGGCCGAGGAGATCGGGACCCAGATCGCCGTTCTTGCCCAGGCGTACGGTCGTGAACCGAAGGAATTGGCGAAAGCCCTCGACCGCAACGGCCAGGTCGTGACGCTCGCCGGGGATATCATCAGGGGGAAAGCACTCGACCTCCTGGTCGAACGTGCCGATATCGGACCAGAGCCCGAGAAGCCATCAAAGGAGAGCACATGAGCGAGATGCAGAACTATCTGGTTCCCGTCGTCGTCGAGCAGACCAGCCGCGGCGAGCGTTCGTTCGACATCTACTCCCGCCTGCTGAAGGAGCGGATCGTCTTTCTGGGAACCCCGATCGACGACCAGGTCGGCAATCTGATCATGGCGCAGCTGCTGCACCTGGAGTCGGACGATCCCGACAAGGACATCCACCTGTACATCAATTCGCCGGGCGGAGACATCACGTCGCTGTTCGCGATTTACGACACCATGCAATACATCAAGCCCGACGTGTCGACGATCGTGATGGGTCAGGCCGCGTCGGCCGCGGCGGTGTTGCTGCTCGCCGGCGCTCCCGGCAAGCGGTTCGCGCTCCCGCACTCGCGCGTGCTCCTGCACCAACCGCACGGCGGCGCGCAGGGTCAGGCCGTCGACATCGAGATCCAGGCGAAGGAGATCACGCGGTACCGCAAGCTGCTGGAGCAGCTGATCTCGGAGCACACGGGCCAGACGCTCGAGAAGGTGACGAAGGACACGGACCGCGACTACATCCTGACCGCCGAGGAGGCGCTGGACTACGGCGTGATCGACGAGATCATCACCAGCCGAGGGATCTCGGTGGAGCTTGCGGCCGCAGCGGCCGGCGGGGCGTAAGATTCCTCGGTCGGCCGGGCTCGGGTGAGCTCGGTCGTTCCGATGGTGGAGGATAGGGGCTGATGGCGAAGTTCGGGGACTCGGATCTGCTGAAGTGCTCTTTCTGCGGGAAGAGCCAGAAGCAGGTGAAGAAGCTCATCGCCGGCCCCGGCGTGTACATCTGCGACGAGTGCATCGATCTCTGCAACGAGATCATCGAGGAGGAGCTGTCCGAGACCTCCGAGCTCCGCCTGGACGAGCTCCCCAAGCCCCAGGAGATCTACGGGTTCCTGGACGAGTACGTGGTCGGCCAGGACACCGCGAAGAAGGTTCTCTCGGTCGCGGTGTACAACCACTACAAGCGGATCCAGGTGGGCGCCAAGGATTCCGAGGTCGAGCTCCAGAAGTCGAACATCATGATCCTCGGCCCGACCGGTTGCGGGAAGACGTATCTGGCGCAGACGCTCGCTCGCATGCTGAACGTACCGTTCGCGATCGCCGACGCCACCGCGCTGACAGAGGCGGGCTACGTCGGTGAGGACGTCGAGAACATCCTGCTGAAGTTGATCCAGGCGGCCGACTACGACGTCAAGAAGGCCGAGACCGGCATCATCTACATCGACGAGATCGACAAGATCGCCCGTAAGTC
>JBOGVK010000011.1:0-10323 GCA_050692375.1 Actinomycetota bacterium | reverse complement strand
CTCGGTGTCGACCTTGTCCGTCGAGAGCTCGAAGAGAGGCTCATCGGCCTCGATACGCTCGCCCTCCTGTTTCAACCACTTGAGGATGGTGCCCTCGACGATCGTCTCGCCGAGCTGCGGCATCTGGATCGACGTCACGCTTCCCCCCTTGAAAGATCACCAAGCTGACAGGCGGTCGACGGCCGCCTCGATGTCGGACACCTGCGGAAGGAACGCGTCCTCGAGCGGTGGAGAGAACGGCACCGGAACGTTCGGCGGCGCGAGGCGCATCACCGGCGCATCCAGGTGCTCGAACGCCCGTTCCGCGATCATCGCCGCCACCTCGGCGCCGATCCCCAGGAACCGATAGGACTCGTACAGCACCAGCGCCCGCGATGTCTTCTCGATCGAGCGCAGGATGGTCTCCTCGTCGAGCGGGACGATCGTGCGCAGGTCGACGACCTCCGCTTCCACGCCTCCAGTAGACAGGTTCTCCGCCGCCTCAAGGGCCTTGTGCACCATGGCACCGTACGTCACCACCGTCACGTCTGTGCCCGCGCGCTTCACAGCCGCTTGGCCCAGAGGGATCAAGAAGTCCGGATCCTCCGACACGGTCTCCTTGATGCGCCGGTAGATCCATTTGTGCTCGAGGTACACGACGGGGTTGTCGTCGCGGATCGCCGATTTCAACAAGCCCTTCGCGTCGGAAGGGAACGCTGGACAGACGACCTTGAGTCCCGGTTCGTGCGCGAACCACGGCTCGGGATTCGTCGAGTGGAAGTTCGATGCGCGCACGCCGCCACCCGAGGGCGCGCGCAGCACGACCGGGAGTGGGACACCGCTGCGGTAGTGGTAGCGCGCGAGCGTCGTCGTGATCTCGTCGAAGCCGGAGGTCATGAAGTCCGCGTACTGGAACTCCGCGACGGGACGCAGGCCCTCCATCGCGGAGCCGATGGCGGTGCCGACGATCGTCTCCTCGGCGATGGGTGTATCCATGACGCGATCCGCGCCGAAGTGCTCGATGAACCCCTCGGTGACCTTGAAGGCGCCGCCGTACGCGCCGATGTCCTCGCCCAGCAGGTAGACAAGCTCGTCGCGCTCCATCTCCTCCCATAGCGCCTCCGCGATCGCAACCAGATAGGTGGCTTGACCGTCGTCGCTCCGTTTGCCTCGCGGCTCTGCGCCGTGGCCGGCCGCGCCGGCCTCGACCTGCTTCGTGGCCATCAGCCGGTCTCCGTTCCGCCGTCGCGCCCGGCCTCGCTCGTCCAGTACCCGTCTTCGACCCAGAGTCCCTTGGTGACGTCGCCCGGCTCGGGGAACGGCGAGGCTTGCGCGAACGCATACCCCTCGTCGAACTCCATCGCCACGCGCTCTTGAACCTCCGCGATGTCTTCCTTCGTCATGACACCCTCGGAGAGCAAGTATTCCTCGAAGTTCTTCACGGGGTCCTTCTCTGCCATGTAGTGCTCGAGCATCTCCTCGGGCATGTATTTGGCCGGGTCATGACCCGCATGGCCTCGCCAGCGAAGCGACACCGATTCGATCAAGGAGGGGCCGCCCCCTGCGCGGGCCCGGTCGATCGCCTCACGCGCGGCTTCGTAGACCTCGAGGACATCGCCGCCGTCGACACGGATACCAGGCATGCCGTAAGCGATCGCGTGTTCCGCGATCGTCGGAACGTGGAACTCCAACGGGTTCGGTGTCGAGTACGCGAACTGGTTGTTGTTCACGACCCACACCACGGGGAGCTGGTGAACTGCCGACCAGTTCAACGCTTCGTGCCATCGGCCATTGGATGTGGAACCATCACCGCAGATGGCCATCGCGATGCGCCGGTCACCGGTTCGCTTGTAGGCGAGTGCGGCGCCGCACGCCACCGGATAGGCGATCGGGAGGTGCGAGATGACCGTGAACGTCCGGTTCCCAGCCCAATCGCCGATGTGGCTGTTCCCGTCCCGCCCTCGCGTGTAGCCGTCGATCCTGCCCCAGTACTGCGCCATGACCCTCTTGAGGTCGAGTCCCTTCGTGAGTTGTGCGGAGAGGTCGCGGTGCGTCGGGAACAGCGAGTCGTCCTTCTCAAGAGCGAAAGCCACACCGACGTGTGTTCCCTCCTGGCCGCGGCCGGAGTAGATCGCACCGGGGAGCCGGCCTTGGCGGTAGAGGGCCTCCATGCGCTCGTCGAAGTACCGGCAGAGCTTCAGCAGGTGCAACAGCTCTTTGAGCCGGTCGTCGGACAGGGGACGACCACCCTGCGAGGCCTGGGTGTCGACCTTCGTGGCCAATGCTCTCCTTCTTCTCCTCGAGCGAAGCTCGACGGGGTGGAGCTACGCGGTATGGAGCGGCTTGCCCACGAGCGCCAGGTGCGCCTCGCCGACCGCCTCGGACAGGGTGGGGTGCGGGTGGATCAGGGCGGCAACCTCGCTGGGCACGGCTTCCCAGTTCGTGATCAACATGGCTTCGGCGATCAGATCGGTGACGTGCGGACCGATCATGTGGATCCCAAGCACGGGTCCGCCGTCAGCGTCGGCGACCAGCTTCACGAAGCCCCCCTCGCCGACGATGTTCGCCTTCCCGATCGCGCGGAAGTCGAGCTTCTCGGTCACGATCTGGTGGCCGCGCTCCACCGCCTGCGCCTCCGTCAGCCCGACGGAGGCGATCTCGGGTGAGCAGTATGTGACGCGCGGGATGTTCACGTAGTCGATGTCGGCAACCTCCATGCCCGCGATGCGCTCCGCGACCGCATACCCCTCGGTGAACGCCACATGGGCAAGCTGCAGAGGCGTGGCGGCGACATCACCAACGGCCCACACATGCTCGACGTTCGTGCGGAGCTGCCCATCCACGTTCACGAACCCCTTCTCGTGCAAGGTGACTCCGGCTTCCTCCAGACCGAGTCCATCCGTGACGGGACCTCGGCCCACCGCGACCAGACACACGTCGGCCGAGACCGTCTTCGGTCCGTTCGCTTCGTAGGTCACTTCGACATGGTTGCCCGAGTCCTTGATCTGCTGGACCGACGCGCCGGCCGAGCTGGTGATGCCGCGCTTGCGGAACGCCTTCGCGATCTCCTTGGAGACCTCCTCGTCCTCAAGGGGCGCGAGTCGGGGAAGCGCTTCGATCAGCGTCACCTCTGCCCCGAACGATCGATAGAGCGATGCGAACTCGAGCCCCACGGCGCCGGCGCCGATCACGACCGCCGAGCCAGGGATGCTGTCGTACCAGAGCGCCTGATCGCTCGTGATGATCCGTTCGGTCACCTCGGCACCCGGCAGCAGCTTGGGGCGGGAGCCGCTCGCGAGGATGATGTCGGTCGCTTCAACACGCCGCCCTTCGATGTCGAGCGACGGACCAGCTAAGAGTCGTGCCGTTCCACGGATGACGTCGATCTTCCGGGTCTTGATCAGCCCCGTGATGCCCTTGACCAGCTTGTCGACGATGGCGTCCTCGAATGCCTTCACCGCCGACCAATCAGGCTCGCCCGATGCCTTGATGCCCCAGTCGGCGGCGCGGTTGACCGTGTCCATGACGGCGGCCGACTGGAGCAGCGCCTTCGTGGGGATACAGCCGCGGAGGAGGCACGTGCCTCCGAGTCTCTCGTCGCGTTCGACGATGGCGACGCGTTTGCCGAGCTGCGCGGCCCGGAGCGCGGCGGAATACCCGCCGGTTCCGGCGCCGATCACCACTACGTCGTAGCCCTCAGCCATCCGAGCCGAAAGTCTACCGTCCTCCCGTCGGCAACCTGATCGCGCTGCACGGCGTTCGTCCGACGGTCGCCGTACCATGCCGCGCATGGACGAAGCCGGTGAAGCCGGGGAACTGAAACACACCCCACTCGAGGACGAGCACCGCCGGCTGGGGGCGAAGCTTGCTCCGTTCGCAGGCTGGTTGATGCCCATCGAGTACGAGGGCGCGCTCGCCGAGCACCGGGCGGTGCGCGAGCGCGTTGGCCTCTTCGATCTCACGCACCTGGGCAAGGTGGACATCACCGGTCCCGGGGCGCTCGGGATGCTCCAACGCATCGTCACGAACGACCTGTCGAAGGCCGCCGTGGGGGAGGCCCTGTACAACCTCGTGCTCAACGAGGGAGGCGGCGTCATCGAGGATCTGATCGTGTATCGACTGGAGCCGGAGCGGTACTTCGTCGTGCCCAACGCATCGAACGCTCCGCGGGTCTTGCGGATGCTCGAGGAGGAGCAGGCGGATGATCGGCTCCACCTGATGTATCACCAGGACTGGTGTTTCCTCGCCGTGCAGGGGCCCGAGTCCGTCCAGGTCATGATGCAGCTGTTCCCCCAGGCCGCCGACCTGGCGTTCATGCAGTGCGCGGAGTCCGAGTACCACCGCCGCCCCGTCATCGTCACCCGCTCGGGGTATACGGGGGAGGTCGGATTCGAACTGTTCACCTATCAGGACATCGCGGTCGAGCTCTGGGGCGAGCTGCGGGAGGCTATGGCGACGTTCGGCGGCGTCCCGTGTGGCCTGGCGTCCCGGGATGTGCTGCGCCTGGAGATGGGCTATCCGCTCTACGGCCAGGATCTCTTCGAAGCCTCGACGGCGCTCGAGGCCGGGCTCGGCTGGGCCGTCGCGTTCGACAAAGGCGAGTTCCGTGGGAGAGAGGCGCTGATGCGCCAGAAGGCGGAGGGGCCGCCCAGCCGGCTCCGGGGACTGCTCATGGAGGATCGGCGGCACATCCCGCGCGCCCACTACCCCGTGTTCGTCGGCGACAAGCTGGTGGGAGAAGTAACGAGTGGCACCTTCTCGCCGACGTTGCAGAAAGGGATCGCCCTCGCCTATCTCTGGCCGGGTGACGTCGTCGACGTCGGGTCGGAGGTCGAGGTGGACGTGCGGGGCCGGCGGGGGAAGGCGATGGTCGTCCGGCCGCCGTTCGTCGAACGAAGTCCGCGCTAGATCAGGCCGTGCGCTCGCGAACCGCTCGAACGAAGTCGCGGATCGGCGTGTCGCCGAAACGCGTCTCGGCGATGAGGCGCTGAAGCCTTTGTCCTACGCCCTGCCTGTCGCGCAAGACCGCCACGACGACGTAGAGACCGGATCGTGCGATACCGATGTGGCGAACCGGACCGAAGCCGGGAGCCGCAACGAAGTACGCCCAGCGGGTGGAACGCCCCTTCGCGTGGCACGTGCCCTCCCCGCGTGCCATGTAGTCGCCCGGAGAGCCGATCCTTCCCGAGGCGAAGCTGGGCACGTTGTCGATGTACACCCGTTGCGAGTCGGCGCGGCAATCGGGGGAGTCGATGAGCTGGGAGAACAACGGTCCGGTCGCGGCCAGATAGTAGAAGTCGGAGGGGATACCGACGATGGTCGCGTCCACCCACGTGGCCGCGATGCCTTCGGTCGTCCCGTCCATCCGGGACCAGGCCCGCGGGCTCGGGGAAGCGAAGAATCCCTCGCGAGCTCCCGTGGAGGTCGGTACCGGTCGCCAACCATCCGGCACCAGCGCGCGGACCGGTCCGGCGGTGATCTCGGAATACGGCGACGGCGTTCGTTCGACACGGATGGGATCGGTAACTGGACCGGGGTCGCTCCCATGAGGCAGACCGGTGCAGCCGGCGCCCGTCAGCACGAACATGATCCCCAGGATGGCTCTTCGCAACCGCCGATCCCCCGCGGGGAGGATAGCGGGGGTCGCTCGGGAATGCCAGGGGCGGCTCGGCTGCTCAGGCCGCGCCGGGAGGAGCCACGAAGGTCGCACCTGCCTTGGAGGGGAGGCAGAACGAGACGCGCGTGCCTCCCGCGGGCACGGGGTCCGTCCAGAGGATGCCGCCGTGTCGGATCACGAGCTGGCGCGAGAGGTGGAGCCCGACGCCGGCCCCGGCCTTCTCCTTGCGGAGCGTGGCCTCACCGGTGGAGAAAGGTTGTTCGAACGAGCGCCACGCGACCTCACGGTCCATCCCGATCCCTTGGTCGAGCACAGAGATGACGATGCCCTGATCCATCACGCGCGCGCGGATCTCGACCGCCCGGTCCTCGGGCGAATAGCGACACGCGTTCTCGAGCAACTCGTGGATCACGCCGTGGATGCGCTGTCCGTCCGCAAGGGCGAACAGCGTTCCCGGGATCCTCGAGAGGACCAGAACCGAGGGATGACGAAGACCCATGTCCACGACCGCCTGATCGATCAGCGGTGCCAGGTCGATGTAGGCGATGTTCATCTGGAACGTGCCTTGCTCCAGCTCGCTGATCTCGATGATCTCGTCGACGAGGCCGGCGAGCTTGTCGAGCGAGGTCTGCAGTTGTTCGATGAACTCCCCCCGTTCCTCCTCGCTGACGTGGGGGTTGCGCAGCACGTAGGCGATCCCTTTCGCGACCGTGACCGGCGTCCGGAGCTCGTGTGAAACGTTCGCCAAGAAGTCACCCTTCGCGGTCGTGCCTTCCTCCATCTGCGTCTGAAGGTCGCGGATCTTCTCTTCGAGCTCCCTCACCCTGGCAAGTGCGTTGCCGAGATCGGCGCCGAGCAGCGTGGCCGCGCTCCGCGTGAGGACCACGGATCCGGCCGCGGCGGCTTGGATGGCCCGGGCCGCTTCCTCGACGCCATCCTCCTTCAGGAGGTACCCGGAGGCACCCGCAGCCAGGACCTGCGCCACGCGGCCCGGATCGCGTAGCCGCGTCCAACCGACGACTGCCGAAAGAGGCGCCGCGTCGCGAAGTCGCCGAACGAGGTGGACGTCCTTGAGCCCTTCCAGGCCGAGCTCGGTCGCCACCACGTCGGGCTGGATGCCGGCGGCCATCTCGATCACCCGATCGGAGTCGGTGGTCACTTCGATCTCCGCGAGAGGGTCGAGCGTACGCAGCGCATGCTGCAGCCGGGTCACCTCATCGGCGGTGTCACACAGGAGAACCTTCACGCAGTGTGTATCGGTGCCACGGAAGGCGGGTTGAGGAAGGCATCCTTGGACCCGAACAGATAACCGGCCGGAAGGTCGAAGGGAACGCCCGTCAGTGCACGATGCCGAGTCGGATGGCGATCGCCACGGCTTGCGCCCGATCGTTCGCGCCCAGCTTCTCGAAGATCCGCTCCAGGTGGGTCTTCACGGTGTGGGGAGAGATACCCAGGTCCGCTGCCACTTGCTTCGTCGTAGCTCCGTCGGCGACCGCCTGGAGGATCTCTCGCTCGCGCTTCGACAGCGGCGTGGTGTCGGTGGCCGCGTCGCCCATGCGGACCTCTTCGATGAAGGTCCGGGTGAGCTGAGGGTGGATGACCGCGTTCCCCTCGATCGCGTTGCGAGCGGCGTCGACGAGCGCGTCGGCCGAGGCGTCCTTCAAGAGGTAGCCGGAGACGCCAGCCTGGATCGCTTGGGAGACGGCACTGCGAGATTCGTCGATGGTGATCAGGATGACCTTGGTGGTCGGTGCGGCCTGCAGGATCTGCCGTGTCGCCTCGATGCCGTCCATGCCGGGCATCCGCACGTCCATGAACACGACGTCGGGTGAGAGCTCGCGGGCCCGATCCACTGCTTCTTCGCCGCTCGAGGCCTCTCCGACGACCAGGACGTCGTCGGACAACCCGAGCGCCGTGCGCAAACCCTCCCGGGTCACGGGGTGGTCATCCACGATCATGGCGCGGATCTGAGGCATAAGCGAACCTCGTGCTCCTTTCGCGTCGTGCGAAGTAGGCTTGCTACAGGATAGAGCCATCTACCCTCCGACCGGGAGAAGGTTGCGCATGTACGAACAGGAAACCGTCCAGAGCGACCACGAAGCATCAGCCGCCTCATCCTCTGAGGCATCCCCCGAGTCATCCCCCGAGTCATCTCCCGAGTCATTTGGCACTCCACCGACGCAGGAGCAGGTGCTCGAGGCGCTCCGCAACGTGTATGACCCGGAGCTGGGGATCAATATCGTGGACCTCGGATTGGTGTACGAGGTCCGGGTCGACCCGAGCGGCGATATCGACATCGAGTACTCGCTCACGACCATGGGCTGTCCGATCGGCCCCATGATCGAGGATCAGATGCGCGGTTTCCTCGCGACCGTCCCGGGAGTGGGGGAGGTTCGACCTGAGATGGTGATCCGTCCGCCCTGGAGTCCCGAGATGATGTCGGACGAGGCGAAAGCCGCGCTGGGCATCTTCTGACCTTGACACCCGAGACGATGCAGAGGTAGAAAGTTGCACCTGCAATTCTCGACTCAGGAGATAGGAATCTGATCAGGACACGCTGTCGCGGGCTCGTCGGAGCCATGATCCCGTCCCGCCTGTGCTGTATGTGGGGCCGCGCCTTCCGGGGGGCGCCAACGCGCATGCGGCCGTAGCACCGTCATCCCGGAACCGATCCGTCCAGAGGCCGCGTTCGCGGCCTCTTTTCGTTCCCGGGGCTGAACGACCACCGGGAGAGACAAGGCCAAGGAAAGGAAGGAGCAAGCAGATGAGCGAATATGCCAAGCCCGAGGTGCTCGTCGATACCGATTGGCTCGAAAGCCACGTCGGCGACGCCTCCGTTCGCATCATCGAGGTGGACGAGGATTCGGCCGCCTACGAGAAGGGGCACATCGAGGGAGCTATCGGGTGGAACTGGACGACCGACCTCCACACCAAGGTTGGTCGCGACTACGTGTCACAGGGCGAGCTCGCCGCTCTTCTCTCCGCGGCCGGTGTCGGTGCTGATTCCACCGTGGTGCTCTACGGCGGCAACAACAACTGGTTCGCCGCCTACGCCTACTGGATCCTGAAGCTCAGAGGGTTCGACAGCGTCAAGCTTCTGAACGGTGGCAGGAAGAAGTGGGAGCTCGAGTCTCGAACCCTCGTCCAGGAGGTCCCCGCCTACGGGGCGACCGGCATCACGATCGAAGGTGCGGACCGGCCCGAGATCCGGGCGTGGCGTGACGAGGTCATCTCCAAGATCGGCGATGTGGGCCTCGTCGACGTCCGCTCCCCGGAGGAGTACCGCGGGGAGAAGCTCGCTCCCGACCACCTGACCCAGGAGCAGTCCCAGGTGCCCGGGCACGTCCCCGGCGCCGCGAATATCCCGTGGGCGAAGGCCGCGAACGAGGACGGGACGTTCAAGTCGGCCGATGAGCTCCGCGAGCTGTACGAGGGAGAAGGGATCACGTCAGACCGGGAGATCATCGCCTACTGCCGTATCGGCGAGCGGTCCAGCCACACGTGGTTCGCCCTACAGGAGCTGCTCGGCTACGAGAACGTGAAGAACTACGACGGCTCGTGGACCGAGTACGGCTCGCTCGTCGGTGCGCCAGTCGAGCTCGGCTAAGAGCGCCGTTCGAGGGTCGAAGGGGGCCGGCGTTCCGGCTCCTTCGACCCCTTGAACCTGAATCCGACCTCCTTGATAGACTTTGGGTTGGATCCGCGGGTAGGCTGTGTGTGTCGGCACCGAGTTCACCTGTGAGGAGACGCACCGTGGTCATCAGCCAAGAAGAGCATCTCGAAGAGCTCAGCAAGGGCTACCGGTTCGACTGGAAGGACGCGGATCACTCCGTCTTCGAGCCGAAACGAGGGCTCTCCGCTGCCGTCGTCGAGGAGATCAGCGCGCTCAAGAGCGAGCCGGATTGGATGCGCAAGTACCGGCTCAAGGCCCTGAAGCACTTCGAGGCGCGGCCGATGCCATGGTGGGGCGCCGATCTGTCCGAGATCGACTTCAACAACATCTTCTACTTCATCCGTTCGACCGAGAAGCAGGCCAGCAACTGGGAGGATCTGCCCGAGGACATCCGCGGGACCTGGGACAAGCTGGGGATCCCCGAGGCGGAGAAGAAGTATCTGGGCGGCGTGAGCGCGCAGTACGAGTCCGAGGTCGTCTATCACAAGATCAAGAGGGAGCTCGACGACATCGGCGTGCTGTTCACCGATATGGACTCCGCGCTCCGCGACTACCCCGATCTGGTGAAGGAGTACTTCGGGACGCTGATCCCGCCGAACGACAACAAGTTCGCGGCGCTGAACACAGCCGTGTGGTCGGGCGGGTCCTTCATCTACGTCCCGCCGGGCGTGCAGGTCGACATCCCGCTGCAGGCCTACTTCCGGATCAACGCGGAGAACATGGGCCAGTTCGAGCGGACGTTGATCATCGCCGACGAGGGCAGCTACGTGCACTACGTCGAGGGGTGCTCGGCGCCCATCTACTCGAGCGACTCGTTGCACTCCGCGGTCGTGGAGATCGTCGCGAAGAAGGGCGCCCGCGTCCGCTACACGACCATCCAGAACTGGTCCTCGAACGTCTACAACCTGGTGACCAAGCGTGCGCGCGCGGAAGCGGAAGCTCGCGTTGAATGGATAGACGGCAACATAGGTTCCCGCTTAACTATGAAGTACCCATCCGTCTACTTGATGGGTCCGAAGGCGTCCGGTGAGGTCCTCTCCGTCGCCTACGCCGG
>JBOGVK010000010.1:0-2715 GCA_050692375.1 Actinomycetota bacterium | reverse complement strand
GCAGCCGCCGGAACGACGCGACGGCGCCCGTGGCAGTTACGCCCGGACGCAGATCGAACTCTAGGAAGTGATGCGAGTCCGTCCCCTGCGCGAAGATCCCAAACTGCGGCAGCGTGAACCCGGCCATCTGCGGAGCCTAACCGGACGTTGGAGGGCGCGAGACGACCTCGGCCGCTACGTTTTGGGCGCGACGTGCTTCTCGACGAACGCGAGCGCCGTGTCGGCCACCTCCCGCCAGCCGCTGTCGATCGTGAGCGCGTGCCCGCGGTTCGGCATCTCGACGAACTCGGTGTCGTTCGCTTCGTTCTTCTTCTGGTGCTTGAACGAGGCGTTCGCGATCGCCGGCGGGGCCGTATGGTCCTTCTCACCGGACATGATCAGGAGCGGGCCGCGCTGGGGGTTCTCGGTGTCGACCTTCGCTTCGGTCCATGGGTTGAGGTTGGCGGCGGCGCCCTGGAAGAGCGGCTCGCCAGGCGCGGGGATGGCGTACGTGTCGTACAGCTCCTTCGCCTCGGCCTCGTCCACGGCGTTGGCGAAGGCGTAGCGGAACTGCTCGTAGGTGAGAGGCACCGCCCGGTGGCGGTTCGCCGGGTTGCGGAGCACGGGCCCGGCCACCCGCAGTGCCGAGAGCGGCAGTGGCAGCACACCGCGGAACGGCGCCGGGTCGATCGCCACGGTGGCCGAGGCCAGTCCGCGGCCTGCGAGGATCTGCGCCAGCAGACCGCCGAACGAGTGACCGATCACCGCGGGTTTCTTGTTCAGCTGCCGGATGACGTCCTCGAAGTGATCCGCGACCTCACCGACCGACTTCCCGGCGAGCACCTCGGGGTCGGCCTTCGCCTCCTCGACGGTATCCGGGTCGTCAGGCCATCCCGGCGTCAACGCGACGTAGCCGGCGTCCTCGAAGACCGTGGCCCAGCGATCCCAGCTGGTGGGCAGCAGGAACAGACCGTGGACGAACACGACCGGGGTGCTTCCCGCCTGGTTGGCACGCTCGATCTGCTGGGTTTCGTGCTCGGTGATCGTCGCGAGGTCGGTCCTTGATCACTCATCTCGTACCCCTTTCGGGTTCCTGCCGTCATGCGTTTGCGGCTACCGCCTGTTCTATCAGGTGGGCTGCCAACGCCGGGACCACAGTGTGGAGTTCTGTCAGACGCGACCCCTCGGATCGCCGGCGGGAGTCTGGAACACGGTCACCATCGTGCTCTGAACGACCTTGACCGAAGTGACGCACGGCGCGACCGATACGCTGCAGTCGGGCAGCAGGCCGAGGGTCACGGTCGCCCCCGAGCGGTCGACGAACGCGGTCGGCGAGCTGAAGCACACGCGGATCTTCGTGGGCTTGAGGCCGGCTTTCGGGACCGTGATGGTCACGCTCTTCGTCCTGGAACCCGTGACGTCGAACGTCACCACGGCCGACGTCTCGGCATAGCCGGGGCAGTCGAGAGGCTCGACCGAGACGTACAAGCTGAGGAGATCGCCGGCCGCACCGGCGTTCGCCAGCTCGCTCGCGCTCGTGCTCCCCTGCGTGATGGTCCCCGACGAGCACGACGCCGCAGAACACCGCTTCCCCACGTTGGCGATGTTGAAGGCGGCCGAGGCGGTGGGATCGATCGCCGCCACCGACGTGCTCGCGGCGAGCGTGTAGTCGAGCCCGGCCCGATCGATCGAGATCCCCGGGAACGACGCCTCTCCCCCGGTCGCGTTCACCGTCGTCGCCCCCGAGAGGGTCCCGCCGCCAGGGTTGTCCAGGATCGAGAGCGCGATCGGCGCGGTCGAGGACGTGATGGGGTTCCCGTTCCCGTCCAGGACCTGCACGGTCACAGGAGGCGCCGAAGGGTCGTAGGTCACCGTCGTGATGGCGGTTCCTACCTGAGCGCTCGCGGGCTGCGCAACGAACGCGAAACCGAGGTGACAGGTGCCGGTAAGGGTCGTCGCGAGGGCGCTGTTGGCGGGATCGAACGTCAGGTCGTTCCCCGGGTCTCCGGTGAAGTTGTTGGCCTGCTTCGCGATGACCGACCACGTATAGGTGCCGAGCGGGCACGGCGCCTGCGCGGCAACCGATACCGACGTCGAGGCGCCAGGGACCGTCGCAAGGTTCCGCAGCTGGATCGTGCTCCCCACGAGCGTGGCCGTCCCGATGGGTGGCGCCCCGACGGATACCGGGGTGAACCCGGCCGGGAGCGTGAGGTTCGCCGACCCGAGTTGCTGGGTGGACGTCTCGTTGAAGAAGGTGGCCGTGAACGTGGCGATGGAGCCGGCGCCCACGCTGGCGGGGGTCATCACGACGGCATACGGCTTCTTCGTCGTGGCGGCGAACGCGGGTGCGACGAGTGCCGTGATCAGGATCAGGGTGGCGAGCGAGGTGGGGATGAGCCACCTCGTCGAACGGCGCGAACGAGCCATGAACCCTCCCGAGCTTTGGGTGTCGGAGCTGCTTCGGATGTCGAGGCAGCTTCAAACAAGACCTGTCCGAAGTCAATGCATCGAACGGCCGTCATCAGATCATCGCTTGGCTTCAGGGGGTTCGAAGCTCTTATGGATCCCGGCTCCTGGCCCCTGGCTAGACTCTCCGAGCGAGATGGCCACGTCCGCGATGCGTGCATCGACGTCGGATCCTCCGAACGCCTCCGTCAGCGCCATGGAGGCGCCACTCGTCGTGGCGTCCAACCGCGGTCCGATCACGTTCGAGATCGGAGAGGACGGTGCACCGGT
>JBOGVK010000009.1:0-4152 GCA_050692375.1 Actinomycetota bacterium | reverse complement strand
GGGCTGGGAAGCGCCGCTGGCGCATGGGCCACGTGGAACTCGAAAGCGCTCGCCGAGCCCGAATACACCGGCCTGCTGAGCCGCGCGCCGACCATGGTCGGCAACGTCGAGGACATCGTGAACAAGTTCGGCAAGTACAGCACCGAGCTGGCGCATCTGGTCACGAACGTTTCGAAGCTGTACGCCGTGACCTCGACGCTGCCGTCGTTCGCCCCGACGGCGAACGACACGATCACCGTGCTGCACGTCTCCGACATCCACGACAACCCCGAGGCGTGGGACGTCATCTCCAGCATCTCCAGGCAGTTCAACGTCGACTTCGTCATCGACACCGGCGACCTGAGCGACCACGGGACCGCCGCGGAGAACGGCATCGTGACCGGCATCGGCGCCATCGGCAAGCCGTACGTGTACATCAAGGGCAACCACGACTCCTCGATCACGGTCGAAGCGGTGCGCGCGGAGCCGAACGCGATCGTGCTCGACAACTCCTCGACCGTGGTCGACGGGCTGCGCATCTACGGCACCCCCGACCCGCGGTTCACGCCCGATCAGCAAGCCTCCGACACGGCCGAAGACGAAGGCGCCATCGCCCGCGACGGCAAGCGGCTGGCGAACCGGATCGAGGCCGCGATGCCGCCGAAGATCGACATCGCCCTCGTGCACGATCCGGTCGAAGGCAAGCCGCTCGACGGCATCGTTCCGCTCGTGCTCGCCGGCCACCTGCACAAGAGATCCGTCGAGACGCTCAAGCGCGGCACGTTGCTCTACGTCGAAGGCTCGACCGGAGGCGCCGGCCTGCGCGCCCTCGATCACAGCAAGCCGACGCCGGTCGAAGCCTCTGTCCTTTACTTCAGCCGGACGACGCACAAGCTGCAGGCTTACGACGAGATCACGGTAGGCGGCCTTGGGCTGACGTCGGTGAGCGTCGAGCGGCACATCATCTCGCCACCGCCGCCGTTGACTCCGCCGAGCCCGAGCGCGCCGCCGAGCGGCGGGCCAAGCAGCAGCCCGCCGGCGTCCGAGATCGCGGCTTCGGTGGCCACCAGCCCAAGCCGTTCGCCCTGACCGGGACTGGTACCACTTTGGCGCTGGGGGTCGGCGTCCCCTATGCTTGGGCGGTCCCCGACGAACGGCGCCGGGGGCTGCGGCTCTCGACCGACCGTAGCTGCCGCCCTCATCGTCTAGTGGCCCAGGACACCGCCCTTTCAAGGCGGCGGCACGGGTTCGAATCCCGTTGGGGGCACGCAGCGCAACCGAATACACGCGGGTGTGGAGGAGTACGGAGTCCTCATCGACCTGTCAAGGCGAAGATCGCGGGATCGAAGCCCGTCACCCGCGCCAGACTCACCGGGCCAGGTAGCTCAGTTGGCAGAGCACGCGGCTGAAAACCGCGGTGTCGGCAGTTCGATTCTGCCCCTGGCCACCAACTGTCCGGGATCAGCCGCTACCGAACGACCTTGACGTTGAAGTCTCCCGTCCCGAGCACACCCATCAGCGTCAGCCACATCGAGAGGTACATCTCCGGTCCACGGCATGTCGTGATGTCACCCAGATCGACGATCTGGGTCTCGCCCCACCCCAGGCTTCCGAGCAGTTCCTTCACCTGCGTCTTCGCGTCCTCGTCGTTGCCAGAGACGAATACGTCGTGATCGCCGGGCACGCGCGCGGGGTCGACCATGATCTGGCAGTTCATGGTGTTCAGCGTTTTCACGACGCGGACGTCTGGGAACGCGTGTTGGATCTGCTCGCCCAAACTGTCGGTGTTGCACACCCATAGGGTCGGTGGCATGCCCTTGGAGAAGTCCAGCGGGTTCGCCAGATCGACGAGGATCTTGCCCCGCAGATGTTCGGCGCCGGCGGAAACCAAGGCATCGACCGACGCGCTCCCCGCGGTGCAGTTGAACAGCAGCTCCCCGGCGATCGCCGCGTCCGCGAAGGTCCCGCAGGCCGCGTCATCGCCGGCCTCCACCGCCCACCTCACGGCATGCTCGTTGTCCGCCGTTCGCGAGCCCATCGTCACGTGATGTCCGAGACCCACCAACCGAGAGGCGATCGTCCGCCCGACCACCCCGGTCCCGAGCACGCCGATCTTCATCAGTTCATGATCTCGCGACTTCGGATCTCGGCCCAGCGCGTCAGCACGCCCTGGTAGATATCCGCAGATCGCGGGTACTCCTCGCGCTCCAGCGCATCGAGCGCCTCGTGCAGGTCGCGCGAGGACCGATCGTCGTCCAGCTCGTCCCACGTCATGAAGTCGCAAAGGGTCGCGTAGTCGAGTTCCAGGAGCGACGCGGGATCGAACATCGCCAGCCACTGATGCAGGTCGAGGATCAGCTCCGAGATCGGCCCGAGGTCGGTTCGGCGAAGGACCGGCACGGCACGCTCGGCGCGGCGCATCGCGCGCCGAGCCGTCGTGCGATAGCGCAGCCGCGTTCGACCGAACTCGTCCTCCCCCAACCAACGCTCGCCGTCGTCGAACAGGACGAACCAACGGATGGGCACGTGCCACGGACTCTGATGGACGAACGCGACCGCCCGCGGATCGCGCCGACGGAGCCTGGCGAGCTGCTTGCCTGCGCGCTTCGCGTCCTGCTTCGTCACGAACTGGTCCGAGAGCTCTAGCGGCTTCGTCGCCGAGAACGAGAGCAACGCCGCGAGCACCCGCAGGTGCATCCGCCACGGGCTCACGAACGTCCTGCCGTCGATGACCCGGATCTCGGCGTGCTCCCCTTCGGCGGGAGCGATCACGCCGAGCCCGCCGGTCGTGACGTGATCCGCGTAGCGCGGCCGGATCGACGTGGAACGCGCGCCCTCGATCAGATAGCGCTCCCAGTGCAGCTGCTCCTGACGCTCGAAGCCATCGAGTGGTTGGAACACGCGGAGATAGGCGCTGGGAACCACGTCGCGGAGTCTAGCGAACGGCGCCATCCCCTATGCTCTCGGCGTTCCCGGCACTGGAGCTGAAGCCTTGGCAGCAGTCGATCCCCGGGGCGGCAGCGAGCCGTTCCGACTCATCGCGCCCGACGGCACGGCGGTCGGCGATCCCGACGTCGGCCTTGGGGACGACGAGCTCCGAGAGTTGTTGCGCTGGATGGTGCTCGCACGTCGCCTGGACCGGGAGTGCATGGCGTTGCAGCGCCAGGGTGAGCTGACCGTCTATCCCCCGTTCGAGGGGCAAGAGGCAGCCCAGGTCGGCTCGGCGTTCGCTCTTGGAGCCGAGGACTTCGTCTTCCCGTCGTTCCGCGAGCTGGCCGTCGCCCTGGTGCGGAAGGTCGACGCCGTCCAATACCTGCAATATCACCGTGGGACGTGGCACGGAGGACCCTACGACCCGCGGGCCACCAGGTTCGCCCCGATCTGTGTCCCCACCGCCACCCAGATCTCGCATGCGGTCGGATACGCGATGGGGCTGCGGTTGGACGACACCCCCGCCTGCGCCATCGCCTATTTCGGCGACGGCTCGGCCAGCGAAGGCGACTTCCACGAAGCGGCGAACCTGGCGGCCGTGTTCGGATCGCCGGCCATCTTGTTCTGTCAGAACAACGGGTGGGCGATCAGCGTGCCGACCACGTCCCAGACCTCGGGGGAGATCTGGAAGCGGGCCGAGGGCTACGGCTTCCCCGGCGTCCGCGTGGACGGCAACGACGTGCTCGGCGTCTACCAGGTGACGAGAAACGCCGTCGCACGCGCTCACGCCGGCGAGGGCCCGACGTTGATCGAGGCGCTGACGTATCGCGTCGGACCGCACACCACGGCGGACGACGCCGCTCGCTACCGAGACGAAGCCGAGGTGGAGGGGTGGCGTGCGCTCGACCCGATCGTTCGCTACCGGACGTGGCTCGTGGCGAGCGGCCGTGCGGACGAGGCGTTCGTCGCGGAGTGCGAAACGTCGGCGGAGGCCGAGATCTCCCGGATCCGCGCGGACGTGATCGCCACCGAGGCTCCGCCCGCTTCGTGGATCTTCGATTGGACGTTCGCGGATCCGCCGGCATCGTTCCTGCGCGAACGGACGGAGGCGCTCGGCGATGCCTGAATTCACGATGTCGGCGGCGCTGAACGCGGCGCTTCGCGATGCGCTCACCGAGGATCCGCGGGTGATCGTCTACGGCCAGGACGTCGGCTGGCTCGGCGGCGTCTTCCGGGTCACCG
>JBOGVK010000008.1:0-21920 GCA_050692375.1 Actinomycetota bacterium | reverse complement strand
GGCAGATGAGCCGATCGCGGAGGTCGACACGGAGAACGCCGACCTGATCCTGGATGCCCTGTGGGACGTGATCCGGCGGGGCGGCGCCGTGCTCGCCGCGACCCACAACCCCGAGGCGCTCCGCTACGCGAGCAGGGTCGTGCTGTTCCACGACGGCAGGGTCGAGGCGGAAGGCACACCCGACGAGCTCGCCTCTCGCCTCGCGATCGACTAGTCCGTGTCAGACTAGAAGCGGAACCCTTTCCAGACGTCCTCTCCGTGGTCCTTCAGGGCCTCGGCATCCATGTTGACCGGCGGTTCGGGGTGGGGACGGCGGAGCAGCCGGTCGAGCAGCGATCGCTTCCCCTGAGCCCGACCCACCGAGCGAGCGACGATATCTCTGCGGGTCTCTCGGATGCGGCGCTGAAGATCGAGATCGCACGTGGGGTGGCCGATCACGGGGTCAGGCCTCATGCCCCCATCATCTCTCACCCGCGACCAACGTGCGGATGTCGACGTCGGGATCGGTCAGCGCTCTGGGGTCGGGACGCGTCTGCGTCCGGATCAGGTCGAAGGACCGTCGAACGTCCCGCGGCCACGCGATGGACACGGTCGATCGGAGCACGCCCTCGGCATCCATCAGGAATGCGCAGAACGAGCGGTCCTGGATCGATCCCCGGACGACCATCCGATCCCAGGTCGGTGCGAACCCGGCCATCTGGATCTGCACGTCGTACTGATCCGACCAGAACCAGTGCGGGTCATCGAACACCTCGCCCGCGCCGAGCATGTTCCTGGCTACGGTCTCCCCCATCTTGAGCGCGTTGTCGAAGTGCTCGACGCGCATAGGACCGAAGACCGGGTGATCGTGGCGAGCGACGTCGCCCGCGGCGAACACGCCGGGGATCGCCGTTTCAAGGGTCGGCCCGACGGGGATCCCACCGGGTTGATCGAGGCCGGTCCCAGCCAGGATCTCTACGGCTGGCTCGGTCCCGACCCCGACGATCGCCACGTCGGCGTCGATGGACCTCCCGCCGTTCGTGACGACACGCTCGAGCCTACCATCGCCCTCGAACCGGGCCACGACATCGTTGAAGTGCATCGTGACACCGTGATCTCGGTGGATGGCTTCCAGGGCACGGCCGATCTCACCACCAAGGACCCGGTAGAGCGCGGTCTCGAAGATCTCGACGACGGTGACGTCGCACCCCATGGTCCGCAGCGACGCCGCCACCTCCGCTCCGATGAATCCCATGCCCACGCAGACCACCCTCGCGCCTCCAGCGACCGCCTCTCGGATCCGGTCTGCGTTACCGAGATCGCGGAGGTCGAAGACACCCGAAAGCTCGGAGCCGGGCGCGTCGATCTTCCGGTTCCGCCCTCCCGTCGCGACGAGGAGAGCATCGAACGCGATCCTCTCCCCGCCCGCGAGGACCACCGCCCGTTCGTCCGCGTCGAGCTGCGTCACCCGCGTGCCGAACCGTGTCTGAACGTCCTGCTCCGCGTACCACTCCGGCGGTCTGACCAGGATCCGCTCCAACGGGTCCTCGCCTCGGAGGTACTCCTTGGAAAGTGGCGGTCGCTCGTACGGAGGGTGGTCCTCCGCGCCGATCAGGACGATCGAGCCGTCGAACCCTTCGGAGCGAAGCGTCGCAACCGCGGTGGCGCCGCAGAGGCTGGCTCCCACCACGACGAACGCACGACCATCTGTCACGCGGTTCACGCCTCGATCTGAAGTTCGCCGCCCTCGTCACGCACGGGGAACGTCGCGACCGGCTCGGTGGCCGGGCCCTCGAGGACCGCGCCGGTGGTCATGTCGAACGTGCTGCCGTGGCACTCGCAGGTGATCGAGGTTCCGTCGATCTCTCCGCCCATGGAGAGGTTGCAGGCTCGATGGGTGCAGATGTCGCTGAAGGCGTACAGCGTGCCGCCGACGCGGGAGACGGCGATCTCCGCGCCGTTCACCGGGAAGGCCTTCGCCTCTCCTTCGGTGATCTCGTCGGCACGACCCACCGTGACGAACTCCGCCATGCGAACCTCCTCGTCTCGCTCGGTGGCCCGCACGATCGCGGGCCGCGTGCAAGCTTAGCCGGGGACGGCTCAAGGCCGGTCGTCGGTGCGTCGATGCGCACCCCATGGACCCGAGACGTTCGCTGCGCGACCGGTCCCGCGGCCGGATGGCACTCGCCGCGATCATGGTGGTCGCCCTCGCGGCATGCTCGAACGGCATCAGCCCGAGCGCGGGCGACGTCGCTCAAGGTCCGAGTGGATCGCGACCCTCGCTCGCTCCTCCCAACCCCGACGACGGCGACGCGGGGACGACCGGCAGGTCCGGCGGCGGTGGATCGCAGCCTAACGACTCCGGGCGGAACGACTCTGGAGCCACGAACAACGGCGGAGGCAGCGGGAGCGGTTCGTCGCAGGTCGCGACGACCGACGATCTGCAGGTGTTCGGCTACGCGACCGTCGACGAAGGCCAGCTGGCCGGAGAGGTCTCGCTCGTCTCCGTGACCGTCGCACAGCTCTCCTCCGATGCGACGGCCCGGAACCTGGATGCGGCGAAGGCCGACGCCGCGACCCTCCTCCAAGAGGCCAGGACGCTCGAGAGCGACGCGAACGATGCCACGGAGCGGCAGCAGCCCTTGTCACCCACGGACCCGACGCTCCTGACCGCGCGCACGGATGCGATCGACGCGTTCGGTCTCACCGCCGACTACGCGGCAACCGTCGTCGACCTTGCGAACGCCTCGCTCGACGTGAACCTCTCCCAGCTCCTCTCGGTCGCGCAACAAGCCGCCTCGCTCGCGGGAACGAGCGCCCAGCTCGAGAGCGCGTTCGAGGATCTGAGCCACGAACTCACGTCGTGGGCCCAAGATCACCCCGGCGATGCGGCCAAGGCCCTCGCCTTGTACGACAGATAGCGCTCCCTCAGCCTTCGTCCCTGCCGCCCGACCCCCGAGCTATCCGCCTCGCGTAGAAGACGTACGCGCCGGCGATCGCGACGTAGAACACCGCGAGGATCAAGATCCCGAGGCGGAAGCTGATCGGCAGGAGCGCGGCGATGAGCGCTCCACCGACCCACGCGAGCTGGAACGCCACCTCGTAGCGGACGAACACCCGGCCGAGCGCACCTTCGGGCGCGTTGCGCTGCATCAGACTCTGGAACGCGAGACGGCCGATCTCGGTCGCGCCGCCCGCCACGAATGCGTAGACCATGAGGAGCGGCAGCCCGAACACCTCGAACGCGATGAGCGCGCCGATGCCGGCGCCCGAGACGCACGCGATCACCACCGCCTCCTCGCGCAGGCTGGTCGGCAGGCGTGGGGCGAGCAAGTCGGCGATGTATCCCCCCACCAAGCCGGCCCCCGCGAGGACCGCGAACCAATAGGGGGGCTCGGCGCTCTTGCGGAGCGCGAACGCCAGCAGGAACAAAAGGAACCCGCTCGCCGCTCGCATCCCGACCGCGCCGAGTGCCGGCATGGTGAGCGCGGGCACCCGACCGCGCCGTCCGACCTCCTTCTGGGGAGCACCTGTGGCTCGTGGGTGCGGGAGCCGGATGTTCATGGATGCGGAGATCGCGTAGACGCACGCGGCCAGATAGATCGGACCCGGCGCGCCCCACAGCTTGAGGAAGAGGTAGCCGAACGGCGCCACTGCCAATGCGCCGGCCACGGCGATGCGCCCGAGACGGGCGTTCGCTCGCATCAGCCCTTCGTCAGGCGACGCGTACGCCATCGTGAGGCCGTTCTTCGTGATCCCGTGCACCTGTTTCAGCGCGAGCATCGTGAACGCCGTCGGGTACAGGACGAGCGTGCCGACGCGCGGTGCCGCGTAGATCGCCACGATCGCCCGTCCGGCCGCGGCGGCGAACGAGATCGCACGGCGCGGGCCGGCGCGATCGAGCAGGGGAACGAGCAGCGGGCCGGCGAGCGCCAGAGGCACCATCGTGAGCACCAGATAGAGGGCCACCTTGACCTTCGCTTGCCCGACCGGAAGCGAGAAGAACACCGAGTCTGCGAGCGAGATCACGAGGAGGGCATCGCCGGCGGTGCTCGTGAAGTGACACAGGCCGTATCGATCGATGGGTTGATCAGAACGCCACATCCGGCGCAGTGGCCACACGAGCGACTCCACCGCTCCGGCGACGCCCAGGAGGACGAGCTGCCACCACGGGTAGCGAGGCGGCCGGTTCGAGACGCGCACCGCGTCCCCGCGGCTACCCGCTCAGGCGTTCGCGCAGGAGCTCCTGCGCGAGCTGGGGGTTCGCCGACCCACCGGATCGCTTCATGACCTGGCCGACCAGGAACCCGATCACCGCTTCCTTGCCGGCCCGGAACTGTTCCGCGACCTCGGGATGCTCGGCGATGACCGCGTCCGCGATCACCCCCAGCTCGCCGACATCGGAGACCTGCCGCAGCCCTTGTTCCTCGATCAACGTGTCCACTGATTTCCGTTCGGAGCCGACAACATAGAGAGCCAACAGGATCTTCGCGCTCGTCGTGTTGATCGTCCCGTCGCCGACCCGTTGGATCATGTCCGTCAGCATCTCGGGAAGGTCTTCGACGGCCGCGAGCTCGAGGCGCCCCTCGTTGACGAGGCCGGCGAGGTCTTGCGTGATCCAGTTCGCCGCGGCTCTCGCGTCGGCGCCCAGCGCGATCGTCCGTTCGAAGAGGTCAGTCCACGCGCGGTCCGCGACCAGGACTCCTGCGACATCCGGCTTCAAGCCGAGCTCGTTCGCGTAGCGTTCGCGCCTCGCGCGCGGGAGCTCCGGCAGGGACGCGCGGATCTCCTCGACCCACACGGGGTCGGGCTCGAGCGGGGGGATGTCCGGCTCGGGGAAGTATCGATAGTCGAACGCTTCCTCTTTCGAACGCATCGACTTCGTGGTGCCGGAGTCCTCGTCCCAGTGACGCGTCTCCTGCACGATCGCCTCGCCGTTCTCGATGGCCTTCGTCTGACGCGCGATCTCGAAGATCAGCGCACGCTCCATCGAGCGGATGGAGTTCATGTTCTTGATCTCGACCTTCGTGCCGAACGCGGCCTGACCGACGGGTCGGAGCGAGATGTTCGCATCACACCGGAGCGAGCCCTCCTCCATCCGGACGTCGCTCACGTCGAGCGACTCGAGCGTGGCGCGCAACTCGCGCAGGTATGCGGCGGCCTCCTCGGGCGATCGCATGTCGGGCTCGCTGACGCACTCGACCAACGGAACGCCGGCGCGGTTGAAGTCGATCAATGCGAACTCGGCGTCGTGGATCCGGCCCGACGCGCTGCCGTGCGTGGTCTTCCCGGTGTCTTCCTCCATGTGGACGCGCGTGATGCCGAGCCGCCGGGTCACGCCGTCCACATCGACATCTAGGTGGCCGCCGACGCAGATCGGCAGGTCGTACTGGCTGATCTGGAAGTTCTTCGGCATGTCCGGGTAGAAGTAGTTCTTGCGATGGAAGAGCGAGTGAGGCGCGATCGTGCAGTCGAGCGCCAAACCGATCTTGATGATCGAGGCGATCGCCTCGCGATTCGGAACGGGAAGCGTTCCCGGATGGCCGAGACACACCGGGCAGACGTTCGTGTTCGGCTCGGCGCCGAACCCGTTGCGACACCCGCAGAACATCTTCGTCGCCGTGGAGAGCTCGACGTGGCACTCCAGCCCGATGACGGTCTCCAACTCGGCCATGACGAGGGGCAGCTTATCGAAGACCGTCGGCGGGGCTTGACGGAACGGCCCCCTATCATCGAGGGATGGCCCGCACTTCCGATGTCCACGCCGCGCCTTCGACGAGGATGATCTGGGCCGCGCTGGGGGCCGTGTATGTGATCTGGAGCACCACGTACCTGGCGATGCGCGTGGTGAACCAGACGTTGCCGACCTTCCTCGCGACGGCGCTGCGGTTCCTGGTGGCCGGCAGCGTCCTATACGGGATCGCGGTCCGGCGGGGAGACCGATCGGGCGATCGACCGGCAGCGACACAGTGGCGCGCGGCCGCGATCGTCGGCAGCCTGCTGATGGTCTGTGGAAACGGAGGCGTCGCCTGGGCAGAGCGAACGATCCCGAGCGGTCTCGCGGCGCTCGTGATCGCGACGGTGCCGCTGTGGATCGCGGTCATCGACCGGGTCGTGTATCACCATCGGCAGCCGCCGCTCGTGATCGCGGGACTCGCCCTCGGGTTCATCGGAGCGGCGATCCTGGTCGGAAGCTCGATCGCCGGACACGTGGACGCCGCGGGGGTGCTGATCGTCGTCGTCGTCGCGATCTGCTGGGCGACGGGCTCGCTCTATCAGCGACGGGCGCCGTTGCCACGCCGGCCGTTCGTCTCCGCCGGCATGCAGATGCTCGTCGCGGGATGCATCCTGTTGGTGCTCGGCACGATCACCGGAGAGTTCGGCCAGATCGACACGTCGAAGTTCTCGCGGGCCTCGGTGCTGGCGGTCGCCTACCTGATCGTGTTCGGATCCTGGCTGGGATACACGTCCTATCTCTGGCTGCTGCGCAACGCGCGCACATCGCTCGTTTCGACGTACGCCTACGTCACGCCGGTGGGCGCGGTGCTGCTCGGCGCCGTGATCTTGAACGAGTCGATCACGCCTCGGACGGTGTTCTCGGGCGCGTTGATCCTGGTCGCCGTCGCGGTCATCATCCGGGCGGGCAGCGTCGGGCGCGTGACCGAGCCGGGCGCGGCCGCCGACACTGCCGAGGATTCAGACGCTTGCGAGGAGCGGCGAGCGGAGGTCGAGGCCCAGGTCCCCCTCCAGCGCGTGGGCGGCGCGCAGGAGCACGGGCTCGGCGAGGACGGGCGCGGTGAGCTGCAGGCCGACGGGGAGTCCGCCTAGATCCAGGCCGCACGGCACGCTGATCCCGGGCACGCCCGCCAGGTTCGCGGGGATCGTGAAGACGTCCGAGAGGTACATCGCCAACGGGTCGTCGGCGCGTTCGCCGATCCGGAACGCGGTCGTCGGCGACGTCGGCGACACCAGGACGTCGAAGTCCGTGAACGCACGCTCGTAGTCGCGGATGATCAGCGTCCGCACCTTCTGCGCCTGCCCGTAGTACGCGTCGTAGTAGCCGGCCGAAAGGGCGTAGGTCCCCAGCATGATCCGGCGCTTCACCTCGGGGCCTAACCCCTGACCGCGCGTCGCCGACATCATCGCGATGGAGTCCGCGTGCTCGCCTCCGGCCCGCGAACCGTATCGCACCCCGTCGTAACGCGCGAGGTTCGAGGACGCCTCGGATGGCGCGATCAAGTAGTAGGCGCTGAGGGCGTAGTCCGCGTTCGGCAACGAGACCTCGCCGACGTGGGCGCCGAGCGCGGAAAGCCGGTCGATCGATGCGCGGAGGGCGTCCTGCACGCCTGGCTGCACGCCGTCACCGAACGTCCCGGCGATCACGCCGACGCGTAGGCCGGCGACGCCTCCCTCGAGGCCGTCCAGGTAGTCGGGGACATCGGCGTCCAGGCTCGTCGCGTCGCGAGGATCCTTGCCGGCGAGCTCGTTCAGCAGGAGCGCTGCGTCGCGGACGCTCCTCGTGAACGTGCCCACGGTGTCGAGCGAGGACGCGAACGCGATCAGACCGTAGCGACTGATCAAGCCGTAGGTCGGCTTCAGACCCACCACGCCGCAGAGCGACGCCGGCTGGCGGACCGAACCTCCCGTGTCGGTCCCGAGCGCCCACACGACCTCGCCGGCGGAGACGGCGGCCGCGCTTCCACCGGAGGACCCGCCCGGCACGGCGTTCAGATCCCACGGGTTGTGCACCGGCCCATAGGCCGAGTTCTCGTTCGACGATCCCATCGCGAACTCATCGCAGTTCGTCTTGCCGATGAGCACGGCTCCTGCACCCGACAGCCGAGTCCATGCGGTGCAGTCGTACGGCGGGATATACGTCTCGAGGATCTTCGAGCCGCATGTGGTGCGGATGCCGTTGGTCGCCAATACATCTTTCAACGCGATCGGGATGCCGGCGACGGGCGACTGCGACGCCCCGGTCGTGGCGTGATCGTCGACGGCCGCCGCCCGCTCGCGCGCGACCTCCGGTGTGGGGGTGAGGATCGCGTGGACGCGGTCGTCGACCGCGTCGACGCGCCTGAGCGAGGAATCGGTCAGCTCGACGGAGGTGAGCTCCCGAGCTCGGAGCTTCGCTCCGAGCTCGGACGCGGTCAGGTCGCAGACGTCACTCACGCGCCGGTCTCCGCGATGCGCGTCACCTTGAACCGGCCCCGCTCGGCCTCGGGCGCGTTGGCCAGCGCCGCAGCCTGGCTCAGGCTCGGCGTGGGCTGGTCCTCTCGGTAGACGTTCGATCGGGGGATCGCCCACGCGGTCGGCGGCACGTCGGCGGCCGCGACCTCGCCGACCTTCGCCGCATGCTCCAAGATCGCGCCAAGTTGGCTCTTCAGGCGCGCCTTCTCGTCGTCCGTCAGATCCAGGCGGGCGAGGCGCGCGACATGGTCGATATCGATGTCCACCGGCATGGCGGGCAGTCTATCCGCCGACCCGCTTGCGGAACTCGGCCTCGTCGATGACCTCGACGCCGAGCGTCTCGGCCTTGGCGAGCTTCGTCCCCGGGTTCTCTCCCGCCACCACGAAGCTCGTCTTCTTCGAGACGCTGGAGGAGACGCGTGCGCCCGCATCGTGTGCGAGCTGAGTCGCGACCTCGCGCGACATCCCGGCCATGGTCCCGGTGATGACGATCGACATCCCCGCGAGCGGCGTCTCGCCGACGTCGACGGCGGCCTCGTCGGCCAGCCGAACCCCCGCAGCACGGAGACGTTCGACGAGCGCGACGTTCTCGGAGTCGTCGAACCATTCGCGAACGGATGCCGCGATCTCGGGGCCGATCTCCGGCAGGTCGTCGATCTCGTCGACGGTCGAGGCCAGCAATGCATCGATCGAGCCGAACCCGCGCGCCAGCACCTGGGCCACGTGCGACCCGACGTGGCGGATGTTCAGTCCAACCAGCAACCGCCAAAGCGGCCGGTCCTTCGAGCCCTCGATCTGCGCCAACAGGTTCGCGATGGACTTCTCGGCGAACCCGTCGATCTGCGCGAGCTGTTCGGCATCGAGTCGGTAGATGTCGGCCGGATCCTGCACGAACCCCCGACCGACGAGCGCCATGAGCGTCATGAAGCCCAGGCCCTCGATGTCCATGGCTCCGCGACCCGCGAAATGGAACAGCCATTCCTGACCCTGGCTCGGACATCCCGCCTTGTTCGGACAGCGGTGGTCGGCCTCGCCCTCGGCGCGAACGAGCGCGGTGCCACAGGACGGACACGCCTTCGGCATCTGCCATCTGCGCGCCCTCTTCGATCGCTTCGCGAGCACTGGACCGACGATCTCAGGGATCACGTCACCGGCCCGCCGGACGATCACCGTGTCGCCCTGCCGAATATCCTTGCGGCGCACCTCGTCTTCGTTGTGCAGCGTGGCGTAGGTGATCGTGACGCCGCCCACGGATACCGGCTCGAGCACCGCGAACGGCGTCACCTTGCCGGTCCGCCCGGTGTGCACGTCGATCTTCTTCAGCAACGCCGTTCGTTCCTCGGGGGGGAACTTGTACGCGATCGCCCACCGCGGTGCGTGCGATGTTGCGCCGAGCTCGCGTTGCTGATCGGCCTGGTCGACCTTGATGACGGTTCCGTCGATCTCCCAGTCGACGGAGTGCCGCGCATGTTCCCATCGCGTGAGGAAGTCCTCGACTTCGGCGATCGACGCGACCCCTTCGGTCGTCGGGGGCACCGGGAACCCAGCTGCGCCCGCCCATGCCAAGAACCCCAGATGCGAGTCGAACGAGATCCCCTCCGCCGCGCCGAACGAGTGCACCCACAGACGGAGCGGTCGCTTCGACGTCACTCGCGGATCCTTCTGGCGAAGCGAGCCGGCGGCCGCGTTCCGGGGATTGGCGAACGGCCGTTGTCCGGCGGCGGTCACCTCCTCGTTCAGAAGCGCGAACGCCTTCACCGGGAGGTACATCTCGCCGCGCACCTCGATCACCGATGGCGGATCCTTCACCAGGAGCTTGCCGGGAACGCCGCGTACGGTTCGAACGTTCGCGGTGATGTCCTCGCCGATGGAACCGTCGCCGCGTGTGGCCGCCTTCACGAACACCCCGCGCTCGTAGCTGAGCGCGCACGCGACCCCGTCGATCTTCAGCTCGCAGACGTAGCGCACGACGTCGCCGACGCGTTTCTCGACGCGAGCGGACCAGGCCTCGAGCTCCTCGAACGAGAACGCGTTGTCGAGCGAGAGCATCGGGGCCCGATGGACAACCGGTGCGAACAGGTCGGCGGGCACCCCGCCGACCCGCTGCGTCGGCGAGTCCGGAGAGATGAGCTCGGGGAACGCCTCCTCGAGGCGTTGGAGCTCGCGGACGAGCTCGTCGTACTCGACGTCGGCCACCTCCGGATCGTCGAGCACGTGATAGCGATAGCTGTGATGGTTGATCAGCTCGCGAAGCTCTTCGACCCGCACCTTCGCCTCGGCGCGTTCGCGTTCGGTTCCGCTCACGACTGCGCGATCTCCACGCCGCCTGCGACGCCGATCTGCTCCCCCACGACGACGACGCCGCCGCGGACGCCCGGCACCTGTTGCAGGTACTGCAACGCGAGTTTGAACCCGTCGGGCTTCGGCAAGAGCGCCTGCACGCCGGCTGCCGAAGCGTCGGCCAGCATGCACGACGTGGCGAGGACCGCGAGGCCGTCCGGTCCGCCTCCGCCTCGTCCCCGACCGAGCGTGGTGGACACGCCGATCCCACCGCGAACCGGCTCGACCGCCACGGCGATCGGCTCCCCTCCGTGGCGCCGAACCGCGAGACGCATCCGTTTCTTCGTCTGGATGAAGTAGTCGCCGTCACAGGCGACGGTCACGTCCGAGAGCGAGCTGGCCAGGAAGCGGCCGACCTGATCCGTCACCGCGCCGCGGAACGTGAACATCGGTCCGACGCCGGCGTCATTCGAAGCCGCGACCATCTCGCGGACGATGGGCGGGGCATCCTCCCCCACGCGGCGCAGTGGTCGCTTCGACTGCCGGAACTCCGGGTTGCGCAAGGCGTAGGACTGGAGCTGCTCCCAGAAGGAGAGCGCTTGCGCGCGAGACTCCTCAGCGTAGTCATCGGGGGCCGTGATATGCAAGGTGAGATCCTGCACCTGGACGTCGAAGCTCGTCGTCTTGCGACGCAGCAGCCTCAACGGAGCCTCGACCTCCTCGTTACGTCCCGGAAGCCCCGATGATAGACGGCTCGAGCGACGCGGCCCTCTCGGCGGATCAGCTGTTCAAGACGGCGTCGAGCGCGGCCTGATCCTCGTTCGACACCCAGACCTCGGCCCACTTGGCGTCCCGGACGTGCATCACCTGCACCTGACGACCCACGCTGGAGTTGCTGCCCTTGGAGATCGTCGCGTCGGTGAGCTCGTCGTTCCCGACGATGTCGTGGACATCGAACGAGATCGTCACACCGTCCTGTGCGAGACGGCCCAGCCGCTCGAGGTTGGCCCCCTTGCCCACCGCATCGCCGCCGTAGGGATCGGTTCCGGTCAGCGAAGAGCTTCGACGATGCGACCGCCTCCCAGAACCTCGCTCCCCCGATAGACGACCGCGCTCTGGCCGGGCGCCACCGCGCGCTGCCGACTGCGGAACTCCACCCGGAGACGGTCGTCTTCCAAGGGCTCGATCACCGCGGGGGCGTCGTCGCCCCGATAGCGGATGCGCACCGACGCCTCGAACGGACCGTCATCGGGAGCGTCGCCCGCCACCCACGAGACGCGGTCGGCGATCAGACCGCGCCTGGCGAGCAACGCGTGCGGCCCTACCATGACGCGGTTCGCCGCGGCGTCGACATCCACGACGTAGGCGGGGGCGCCGAGTGCCACGCCGAGACCGCGCCGCTGTCCGATCGTGAAGGCGAAGGCGCCGTCGTGCATCGTCAGCACATGACCATCCGGATCGACGAGCTCCCCCTCTCGGACGAGTTGCGGCGCGTTCGAGCGAACGAACGATCCCGCGTCGCCCGACGGCGCGAAGCAGAGCTCCTGCGAGTCGGGCTTGGACGCCACCGGCAACCCGAACCGCTCCGCGTGCGAGCGCGTCTCGGCCTTCGGCATGCCACCCACCGGGAACAACGAACGCGCGAGCTGGTCCTGGCCGAGCATGTGCAACATGTAGGACTGATCCTTCTCGGCGTCGGCCCCGCGCGCGAGATGCCACGCCCCGTCCACATCGCGTGTCGTACGCACGTAATGCCCGGTCGCGACGAACTCGATCCCCAGCTCGTCCGCCCGGCGCAGGAACGCGCCGAACTTGATCTCGCCGTTGCAGCGCGCGCACGGGTTCGGCGTCCGGCCTGCCTCATGCTCCCGCACGAAATCCTCGATCACCGTCGTCGCGAACTCGTCAGACAGATCCACCATCTCGAGCGGGAACCCCGCGACCCGCGCGACCTCCGCCGCGTCCGCGCGGGCGCGTGGCCCGCAGCAACCGTGCTCGACGCCGTCGAGATGCACGAGGTTCATGTGCGAGCCGACGACGTCGTAGCCGTGCTCCTGAAGCAGGCATGCGGCGACCGACGAGTCGACCCCGCCCGACATCGCGACCAGCACGGATCCCTTCGAAGCGCTCATCGGTTCGAGGCTATCAGGGGTTCGAAGCCCACCCGAGCACGTGTGGCTTCGCGAGCAGAGCGCCGGGCTCGTCGAAACGCTCGATGTCCTCCATGTGGAACCCGGCGGCCTCGATCGCACCGAGCGTGTCGCGGTTCGGGTGGCAGCCTCCGCCGAAGAAGCCCCACGCCCGATCCAGAAGGTCCTGCCACCGAGCGAGCCGAGGATCCTGTGCTCGCACGTGTTCGAAGAACAGCAGCCGACCTTCCGGCTTCAGGACGCGACGGGCCTCGGCCAGCGCTGCGCCCACGTCCGGAACGGAGCAGAGCACGAGCGACATGACCACCGCGTCGACCGAGTCATCCGCTACGGGCAGATCCTCCGCGCGCGACCGGGCGAGTCGCACCGGCACCGACGCTCGTCCCAATGCGAGGGCGAGCCGCCGAAACATGTGTGGGTCCGGCTCGACGGCCAAGACCTCGTCGACTGCGCTCGGGTAATGCCAGAGGTTCAAACCGGTGCCCGCCCCCACCTCGACGACCTGACCGGACGCGTCCGCCAGCAAGCTCCGCCGGCGCTCGGCCGTCCCGCGCGCATCGGCTCGCGGTCCGAGCTTGTTGAAGCACCAGGCGAAGACCGGGTGACCGCGTTCGGTCACGGGTAGGCGATCACGAGCCGGCCTCGATGCGGATCGTCGCGGATGCCTTGTCGAGGCGCTCGAGCCACGGTACCGCCAGGAGATGTTCGAAAACATCGCGCGACTCATCGAGCAAGGCGCGCGCATCGGACGCCTGGCCCTGGTCGACCAACCATTCGGCGTGCTCGAGCATCGTGACCGCCATCCAGAACGGGACCGCCATCTCGCGGAACATCCCGGTCGCGTTCTTGAATCCCTGCTCGACGCTCGTCATGTCGTTCTGCAGGATCGCCATCCGGGACCGGAACCGGCGTGCGTGGGCCTCGACGTACTGAGGGAGGCGTCCGGGCGGCATCTTCTCGACGATCGCGAGCATCTCCTCCGCGTCGCCCAACCGCCCAAGGGCGAGCGCCGCTTCGACGCCCTCCACGAATGCGTCCTTCACGGCCTCGTGTCCGATACCCATCATCCCCCGGATGGCGAAGGCCTCGTTCGCGTAGCCGAGGGCCTCCGCGTAGTGGCCCTCGGCCCGGGCAAGCGCCGCAGCGCCGACGGCGTTCGAGGCTCGCTCCTGAAGGTCCGCCGACTCCTTCGCCCCGTGGAACACCGCCCTGGACGTCGTCGCGGCGGCAAGATCTCCTCGGTTGATATGGATGAAGGGCACGATGCCGAGGAAGGCGTTCGCCGCCAACCGGGAGTCCTCGACGGCTTGTGGAGGAAGCGCCCCCACCATGTCGAGCGCCTCGTCCCATCTCCCCAGGGCGGCGAACGGATACACCTGCCCGAGCATCTGCCACTCCCAGTACCGGTTCCCGACGCGGCGGGCGAGCGCCAGACCCTTCGTGACCGAGTCCATCGCTTCCTGGTACGCGTCGGCCTGGATCCCCGCGTCCGCCAGGTTGAAGTAGGCCCGGAGCGCCGAGGACGGGATCTCATGCTCGAGCGCGACGTCGAGCGCGTACCGGAGCAAGGCGAGCGCCTCGAGCCGCCGCGCCCGCGAGATCAAGATGATGCTCTTCGTGATCAGTGCTTGCGAGAGGGTCTCGGGCAGCCCTTCCGCCTCGGCGATCTCGAGCGCGACCTCGATCCGGTCGGCCGCGACCTCCGCGTCCCCCGAGAAGAACAAGAGCCGACCGAGCTGGGCGGCGAGCGTCGCCAGGTCGCTGTCCGGTTCCTCCTTCGACAAGATCTGGAACGAACCGTCCATCCGCTCGACGGCGTCGGAGAGCCGTCCCCGATCCCACATGACCTGCGCGAGGCGAGCCGAGACCCGCGCGGCCGGGTGACTCCGCTGCTCGCCCTCGAATAACTCGATCGAGCGTTCGAAGAGGTCGTTCGCCTGGTCCTGCCGCCCGGCACCGCTCGCCATCACGCCGGCGCGTTCGAGCAACTCCGCCCGGGCGACTGAGTCGTCCATCATCTCGGCGGCCAGTTCGAAATGCCGCTGCGCCTCGGTGTTCGCCGCGAGCGACGCCGCGCGTTCGCCGGCGCGAACCAGGGCGGCCGCCGCACGCTCCTTGATCTCCTGCGCGTCGGGGTCGGCCGGCGCGGCTCGGTAAGCGTCCACGTAGTGCGCGGCGACGACCTCGATGATCTCGTCCTCATCGGCCGCGCCGAGGAGGTGAGACGCCGCCGCCAGGTGCCGCGTCTTCCGCTCCTTCTTCGACATCGTGTCGTACGCGACCTTCTTCACGAGATCCTGGATGAACCCGAACTGGCCACGCTCACTCGACAGCGGATCGACCGAGACCGTGAGCACCTCCTTCCGCACGAGAGCGGTGAGGAGCGGCTCGAGCTCTCGCTCGGTGAGTCCGGTCATCGCGGCGAGCCCCGAGACGGTGAACGTCCGGCCGAGCACCGATGCGTCCTGCAGCATGCGGCGCTCGTCGGCCACCAGGCCGTCGAGACGCGCCGCGATCAGCGCCTGAAGGGTCTCGGGGATCTCGAGCGTCTCGATCGGTTCCGTGACGCGGTACGCGTTCCCCTCGCGCACGAGCAGTCCCCGGTCCAAGAGCATCCGCACCGTCTCGACCGCGTAGAACGGGACCCCTTCGGCGCGCTCGAGGATCCTCTGGCGGAGCTCGTCGGGAAGGCCAGGCACCGGCACGGTCAGCAAGATGTCCATGGCGTCCGGCGGCAGCGGATCGAGGAACATCGACGTGAAGTCTCGTTTGCCGGCGCCCCACGTTGGCCGTCGCTCCGACAGGTCCGGCCTCGCGAGCGTGAGCACGAAGATCGGGTGATCTTTCGACCAGTCCAGGAGGTACTCGACGAAGTCCAGCAGTGCCGAGTCCGCCCAGTGGATGTCCTCGAACACCATGATCACCGGCACCGTCTCCGACATCCGCTCGAAGAAGATCCGCCATGCCGAGAACAGATTCTCCTGGTCGCCCGGTCCCCGTTCCTCCAGGCCCAGGAGGTGGGCCAGACGGGGCTCCACGAACCGCCGTTCCTCAGCATCGGCGAGGTGCTCCTGCACGGCATCGTGCAGCTTCGCCCGAGCCGACGCCGACTCCTCGTCTTCCAAGATGCCCGCTCGTCCGCGGACCATCTCCGAGAGCGCCCAGAATGCGACGCCTTCGCCGTAGGCGAGACAACGACCCCGGTGCCATCTGGTGTCATCGATCAGCCCGTCGATGTACTTCTCGAATTCCCACGAGAGACGCGACTTGCCGATCCCCGCGAGGCCCAGCACGGAGACGAGGTGCGCCCGGTGCTCCTCCGCGGTCGAGTGGAAGAGCTCCTTGATCATGCGGAGCTCACGGTCGCGGCCCGTGAAGGGCGGTTCGATCCCCGTGGCGCGCATCGTGCCCCCGACGGTCCCCACCACGCGGACCGCGCGATAGAGCGCTATCGGCTCGGTCTTCCCCTTCAGCTCGTGCTCGCCGGCGTCCTGGTAGTCGATCGCCGCCTCCGAAGCGTGCTTCGTGGCATCCCCGACGAAGACGGCGCCGGGCGGAGCGACCGACTGGATCCTCGAAGCGGTGTTCACGAGATCGCCCGCGACCATCCCCTGACCCTGCGCCGCGAGGTTCACGGCCGCCTCGCCCGTGAGCACGCCCGCGCGGGCCGCGAGCGCGGGCGCCCCGACATCCTGCCCGAGCGCCGCGACCGCCGCCGTCAGCTCGAGCGCCGCACGGACCGCACGTTCGGCGTCGTCCTCCTGCGCGATCGGCGCTCCCCACACGGCCATGACCGCATCGCCGATGAACTTCTCGACGGTGCCACCGTAGCGCGAGATGAGTTGCCGGCACGTGTCGAAGTACCGCGAGAGCAGATCGCGAACCTCCTCGGCGTCGCGGGCCTCCGAGAGCGTGGTGAAGCCGACGAGGTCTGCGAACAGGACCGACACGAGCCGTCGCTCGGTCTCGGGCGCTCCCCGCTGCGCCGGCTGCACGGGGGCCAGGAGGGCGGACCGCTCGCCAAGCGTCTCCCCGCACTCACCGCAGAACTTGACGCCAGCGCCGTTGGATGAACCACACGACGGACACATCACGGCCAGGCGGGCGCCGCACTCACCACAGAACTTCCGGCCCGGATCGTTGTCCGAACCACATGACGTGCAGGGCATTGGCTCCTTCCCGCGACGGCCGCGTGGACGGGCGCAAGGCTACTGCGCACGGCAAGAAATCGCACCTGGTGGTGGCGGGTCTGCGATCCCACGAAGCCGGGTATCCTCGGTCGCGCATGGACGTCGTGGTGCTCGTCAAATCGATCCCCGATCCGAACGGCGACGCCGAGCTCGGGGACGACTTCCTGGTGAAGCGCGAAGGGGAGGGCACGCTCGACCCCGGCGACGAATACGCGGTCGAGGCCGCGCTCCAGCTCGCCGAGGAGACCACGGGCGAGGTGACCGTGGTGTCGATGGGTCCCGCCGGTGCCGTGTCCGCGATCAGGCGGGCGCTTTCCATGGGAGCCCACCGGGCGGTGCTGGTCTCCGACGACGCCCTCCGCGGATCGGACGTGCTGGCCACCGCGCGCGTGCTTGCGGCCGCGACCGGACGCGCCCCGTTCGACCTGGTGCTGACCGGCGTCGAATCGACGGACGGCTACACGGGAACCCTCCCGATGACGGTTGCGGAGCTGCTCGGGCTGCCGGCCGCCACGTTCGCGCGGAAGCTCGACATCGTAGGAGACGGATTGCGGGTCGAACGCCAAACCGAGGCGGGGTACGATGTCGTGGAGTGCCCGCTGCCCGCGCTCGTCACCGTCACGGCCGGGGCCACGGATCCGCGCTACCCCACGCTCAAAGGCATCATGGGCGCGAAGCAGAAGCCCCTCGAACAGCTCCCGCTCGCCGACCTCCACCTCACCGCGAACGACGTCGCTCCCTCCCAGCGCGTCGTCGCCGTCGAAGCAGCACCCCAGAAAGGCCCGGGTGAGGTCATCCAGGGCGATGGTGCGGCATCTCGGATCGCCGACCTGCTGGCCGACGCGAAGGTGATCTGACGCGTGTCGAAGGTATGGGTCTTCGCCGAGGTCGGGTCCGGTGGAGCTGCGCCGTCGGCGCTCGAGATCCTCACGAAGGCGCGTGATCTCGGTGACGTCGTCGAAGCCGTGGCGCTCGGGCCCGGCGCGACGGCTGCGACCAGCGCGCTCGGTGAGCACGGCGCCCAGACGGTGTTCGTGAGCGACGATCCCGTGTACGACGAGTATCTCGCCCAACCCCCGGCCCACGCATTGCACGCTCTCGCTCTCGAGCACACTCCCGATCTGATCCTCTTCGCCACGAGCTACGCGTCGCGTGACGTGGCCGGACGCCTCCAGGCGAAGACCGGCTCCGCGTTGATGAGCAACGCGATCGATGTGCTCGGCATCGACACGGCGCGCACCCAGATCGGCGGTGGCTCGCTCTTCATCGACGTTGTCCTCGAAGGCCCCAGTCCCCGTCTCGTGCTCGTTCGGCCGAAGTCGTTCGTCGCGCAACCAGGCGGCGGTGGAACCGCCAACGTCGTCCCCGTCGACGTCGACATCCCGGACGAACTGCGCACCGCTCGCCGCGTCGAACGCCACGCGGAATCGGCGTCGGGTCCCAAGCTCGAGGAGGCGAAGGTCGTGATCTCCGGCGGGCGCGGGTTGCAGGCTGCCGCGAACTTCGCGTTGTTGGATCAGCTCGCCGCCGCTCTGGGCAACGCCGCCGTCGGCGCGAGCCGCGCGGTCGTCGACGCCGGGTGGGTCCCATACAGCTATCAGGTTGGGCAGACCGGGAAGACGGTCAAGCCCGACGTCTACATCGCGGTCGGCATCAGCGGCGCACTGCAGCACGTCGTCGGCATGAAGGGCGCGAAGCGGATCGTCGCGATCAACAAGGACCCGGACGCGCCGATCTTCCGGCTGGCCGATCTCGGCGTCGTGGCCGACGCGCTCCAGCTCTTGCCGGCCCTCATCGATGAGGTCAGGTCCCGCAAGGGCACCTGACGAGCAGGGCGCGTGATCGAAGCCCGGTTCGACGACCTGACGGGCGAAGCGCCGTCGTTCCGGCTCTCCGATCCCGCCGGTGTCCTGGAGGCGATGCGACTGGAGGATGTCGCACCGACGCTGGCGGCCGCCGAAGGCGCGGCGGCGCGCGGTCTCTGGGTCGCCGGCTTCGTCACCTACGAGGCTGCGCCGGGCCTCGATCCGTCGCTCGTCGTGCGCGTCCGCGAACCCGGTGACCCGTTCTCGCGATTGCCGCTCGCGTGGTTCGCGATGTTCCAACAGCGTCAGGAGACGGTGCTGCCGTCGCCTCGGGACCAAGAGGCTCCGGCCAACGATGCGTGGGTACCGTCGATCGGTCGCGAGCGCTACGACGAAGCGATCGCGCGTATCCGCGACCACATCGCGGCCGGCGACACGTATCAGGTGAACCACACGCTCCGCCTGCGCTCCACCGTGCAGGGCGACGAGCGAGGGCTCTATCGCGACCTCTGTTACGCGCAACGCGGCGCGCACGCCGCGTACCTGAACGCCGGCCGCTACCGGATCCTGTCCGCGTCTCCCGAGCTGTTCTTCCGGCTGGACGGCGATCGACTCACGACGCGTCCGATGAAGGGCACTGCGCCTCGAGGACGGTGGCTTGCGGAGGACGAGGAGATCCGCGAGCGCCTCACCGCCTCGGTGAAGGACCGCGCGGAGAACGCGATGATCGTCGACCTGCTCCGTAGCGATCTGGGCAGGATCTCCCGAACAGGTTCGGTCGAGTGGACGAAGGTGTTCGAACCCGAGCGGTTCGAAACGGTGTGGCAGCTCACCTCGACCGTATCGTCGGAGCTCGAGCCGGGGACCGGCCTCGCCGACGTGTTCCGCGCTCTGTTCCCGAGCGGTTCGATCACCGGAGCGCCGAAGGTACGAACGATGGGGATCATCGCGGAGCTGGAAGATTCACCACGGGGCGTCTACTGCGGAGCGGTCGGCTTCCTGGCGCCGACGACGGCCGGTCCACCCACGGCCTCTTTCAACGTGGCGATCCGCACCGTCGTGGTCGATGCCGAGACGCACGTCGCGGAGTACGGCGTTGGTGGCGGCATCACGTTCGACTCATCGGCCGCAGCCGAGTTCGACGAGACGGTCGCGAAGGCCCGCGTGCTCACCGCGCGCCGTCCACCGTTCGAGCTGCTCGAGTCGCTGCGGCGCGATCCCGGCGAACCGATCCGCCGGCTCGAGGAGCATGTTCGACGCTTGAGCGACTCCGCAGCGTACTTCGGGTTCGCGTTCGACGAAACGGATGTGCGCGCCGCCTTGGCTACGGTGGGGATCCACTCCGCCGGACCCGTCAAGATCCGGCTCCGCCTTGCTCGCGGTGGGAAGATCGAGCTGTCATCGGCGCCTCTCGATCGAGGCGCACCCGAGCCCGTCCGTCTGGCGCTCGACGACGTCCCGGTGGATCCGACCGATATCTTCCTCTTCCACAAGACCACGAGGCGACGCCTCTACGACGACTCTCGTGCGCGCCACCCGGACGCCGACGACACCTTGCTCGTGAACACCCGCGGAGAGATCACGGAAACCTCGGTCGCGAACGTCGCGGCGAAGTTGGACGGCCGCTGGTGGACGCCGCCGCTCGACGCGGGACTTCTGCCCGGGACCGAGCGCGCCGCGCTCCTCGCCGACGGCACGATCGAAGAACGAGCGATCGGGATCGAGGGAGCCAGGGAAGCGGAGGCGCTCGCGGTGTTCAACTCGGTGCGCGGCTGGCGGCTCGCCGTCGTGATCTAAACGTCCGTCGCCGGATCCTCCGCTGGGAACGAGAACGGTCGCATCCGATCCTCGTCCATCGGGCAGGCGCAGAGCGGACAGCGGGGCGGCTCCTCGTAGACGAGGACCGTCCGCTCGCAGAAGGGACATGCGCCCTCACGCATCGGGGGCGGCTGATCGATCTCGTTGGCCATAAGGTCTCGCGCGCTCGGGGGGAGCGGTCCTCACCATCATCGGAAGGGGTCCGGGTCTCCTTGAACGCAACGAGGCCCTCCGCTTCGCGGAGGGCCTCGGCTTGGTCGGTCGGTTGGCGTTCGGTGTCGCTACGCCGCCACGCGGCGTTTGCGCTTGCCACGGGGGATGTAGGCGTGGACCGGTTCGTGCTGCCAGCAGTAGTTCCACTTGTTGTAGACCGAGAGCTTGGTCTCGCAACCAGGATCCGCGCACACGCGGCCCGGGCCGTAGCTCTTGTTCGGCCGCGGGAGCGTCCGGACGGAAGCACCCCGGAACCTCTCCTCTGACACGTCGCTCACTTCCTTTCGAGGCCAGATGGGGAGACTGGTTCGTCGACCCCTTCATTCCCTCTTCGAACGGCTGAGCGACTCGGTTCATTCCTGGGCAAGGAATCGCAGGACCCTGCCACGACTTGCGCACATCCAGGTGTGCTCTGCGCCCTTACGGCTCGCCCTGCCCGAACCGCGGCTCACGCTTCTCGAGGAACGCACGCATCCCCTCGCGTTGGTCCTGCGTGCCGAAGAGAGCGCGGAACAGCTCGCCCTCTCGGGCCAGGCCATCCGGACCCGGAGTGAGCATCGCGGCATGGATCGACGCTTTGGCCGCGGCCAGCGCCTCCCGCGGTCCGTTCGCGAACGCACGAGCATCCCCGACCGCGGTTGCGAACACGTCCTCGGGCGGCATGACGCGCTCCACCAGTCCGAGCCGGATGGCTTCTTCGGCCCCGACCTGCCGTCCGGTGTAGACCAGATCGCGCGCACCGCCCGGACCCACCAGCTGCGTCAGGCGTTGCGTCCCACCCGCACCCGGGATCACGCCGAGCCCGATCTCCGGCTGACCGACCTTCCCGTCAGCGGCCAGGTACCGCAGATCCGCCGCGAGCGCGAGTTCCAAGCCGCCGCCAAGCGCGTAGCCGTTGATCGCGGCGATCGACACCTTCGGGATGATCTCCAGGAGGTCCAGCGCATCGCCGAGCGCCGCGACGACCGGCCGGATCTCCTCGGGTGCGAAGCCGGCCATCGCTTTGATGTCCGCGCCCGCGGCGAAGATCTTCGGCCCACCCCATACCACGATGGCGCCGACGTCGTCGCGCTCTCCCGCCTCATCGAACGCGGCCTGGAGCTCGAGCCCCGTCTGATGGTCGATCGCGTTCGCGGGCGGGCGCTCCAGCCGGACCACGCCGACGCCGTCGTCGACCTCGAGCCGGACGAACTCCCCCATGACGGCGCTCACCCTACCGCGGCCGCTCGATCCACCGTCGCCCGAAGGCCATCGACGAGCGGCGTGCGGGCGACGCCGAAGGCGTCGCCCGCGTC
>JBOGVK010000007.1:0-10739 GCA_050692375.1 Actinomycetota bacterium | reverse complement strand
GCCTTCCTATCCACGAACCCATCGGCAACCTGATCGTCGACATCGGCGGGGGTCGTTCGGAGATGGCCGTCGTGTCGATGGGCGGGGTCGTGAGTGGCCGGTCGGTCGCGCTCGGTGGCTTCGACCTCGATGCCGCGATCCAAGAGCATATCCGTGCACGGTACGGCGTGGCGATCGGCGAGATGGCGGCCGAGGAGATCAAGATCGCGATCGGATCGGCGTTCCCCAGCTCGACGGGCCAGGCGGCGGTCGTGACCGGGCGCGAGCTCTCGACGGGCAACACCGTCGACGTGAAGGTGACCGAGGACGAGGTTCGTCAGGCGATGTCGCCAACCGTTCGAGCGATCGCCGACACGGCACGTCTGTGTCTGGCCGAAGCTCCTCCCGAGCTCACGCACGACATCCTGGAGACCGGCATGTTCCTGACCGGTGGCGGGAGTATGTTGCGCGGACTGGACATGTTGTTGGCACAGGAATGCGAGGTTGCCGTCCACTCGACCGAGCGACCGCTCGAGACCGTGGTGATCGGTGCGGGGCGCATGCTCGAACACCTGGCCGACTATCAGACCTCGTTCCAGCTCGTTCGACGGAGGTAAGTGACGGAGGTGAACGGCGGATGACGTTCTCGATCGTGGCGGCGGACACGGAAACGGGCGACTGGGGTATCGCGGTCGCTTCGAAGTTCCCGTGCGTGGGAGCAGTGGTGCCGTGGGCGCGTGCGGGGGTCGGCGCCGTGGCGACGCAATCGTGGGCCAACACGTCGTTCGGTCCGGACGGGTTGGGGCTGATGGGCGATGGCATCGACGCGCAGAAGGCGCTCGACCGACTGCTCGAGGCGGACGACGGCCGGGAGGACCGCCAGGTCGGGGTCGTCGACGGATCCGGTGGAGCTGCCACGTTCACCGGATCGAAGTGCATGGACTGGGCCGGAGGAATGACCGGAGACGACTTCGCTGCGCAGGGCAACATCCTGACCGGCGAGGCGGTCGTTTCCGAGCTGGCGCGCGCGTACATCCAGACCGAAGGCGACCTGTGTGACCGTCTGCTGGCCGCGCTCGTCGCCGGCGACGCGGCGGGCGGAGACAAGCGAGGCCGGCAGTCGGCGGCGCTCTTGGTCGTCCGCGTGGGGGGCGGCTACGAGGGCAGGAACGATCGCTACATCGACCTGCGGGTCGACGACCACATCGATCCCATCAACGAGCTGCTGCGTATCTTCCAGGTCTGGGACGACTCGATGCTCGTTCGCAACGACCCGCTCCTTGCCTCCGATCCTGAGCTGGTGGCCGATCTACAGCGACGGTTGCAGGCGCTCGGTCGCTACGACGGTGAGGCGAGCGGCTCGTACGATGACCCCACGCGCGAAGCGTTGGACGGATGGGCGGGGGAATACAACCTTGAAGGGCGCATCCGCGACGACGATCTGATCTCGCAGTTGCTGGTTCGCGAGATCCGCGACATCACACCGGAGATCGACTACGACGCGTAGTTGCTGATCAGCCGCGCCACCAGCGAGCCACCCTGATAGAGCGTGAACGCGAGCAGCGCCGCGGCGAGCGTGACCGCGATCATCAGCCCGAGGACGCCGACCGTCCGCGTCTGCCAGGAACGCCGGTCGACGCCGACCGGCACATAGGTTCTTCCATCGGCCACCGTCTTCGCGAACGACGTCGCGTATTGATAGCCGCCTTCTTCGATGGGTACTTCCGGGAGGAAGCCTGCTCCTCCCTCGGTCGACGCCGTCACTGGCTCCGCCCCGCCGGCGCGAAGCGTCAGCCAATAGACCAAGGCGCCCGCGACGAGCGCGACGATGAGCACGATCACATAGGCCATGGAGGGTCGTCCGGGGCGAGCGTACCCCCGAAAGCTCCCATTGTTCACATGTTGCTCTCGTACGATGGCTCATCCCATGTCTCCGGCCATGTCACGTGCGAAGCGCTTCCTCGCAGGGTTCGTCGTCGCTTTGGGGATCGGAGCGGCGTTCCTCATCGGTTGGGTGCCGCTGCCGTACTACTCGCTCGGTCCCGGTCCGGCACGCGAGGTGCAGCCCTTGATCCACGTGAGCGGGCACCAGGAGTTCCCCTCTCAGGGCAAGTTGATCATGACGACGGTGCGGTTCCATGCCGTCACCGCCCTGGGTGCCCTCGTTGCCTGGCTCGATCCCCACCAGTCGCTCGTCTCCCAGGAGGTGCTGTATCCACCAGGCGAGACCAGCCATCAGGAGACGCAGCGCGCACTCTCACAGATGGACCAAAGCAAGATCGATGCGGCGTATGTCGTGCTGAGCCGATTGGCGAACTACCCGAAGGTGCACGGCGACGGCGCGTTGATCGAGGGCATCTTCGCCGGGTGTCCTGCGGAGGGGAAGCTCTTCGCGGGAGATGCCCTCGAGTCGATCGACGGTGTGCCGGTGCACTCGCAACAGGAAGCGGGCAAGACCCTCGACGCGCTGCCCCTCAGCGATCCGATCACGCTCCAGATCCGTGCCGCTGGTGAAACTCATGAGATCACGCTCACTCGGAGGCGATGCGCGGGGAGCGACCACCCGGTCCTCGGGATCAGCCTGATCGACCTCTTCCCGTTCGACGTGCAGATCTCGAGCGGCGACATCGGCGGTCCCTCGGCCGGGCTCATGTGGGCGCTCGGGTTGTACGACCTGCTGACGCCCGGTGACCTGACGAACGGCCGAACGATCGCCGGCACCGGGGAGATCTCCGTCGACGGGACCGTGGGGCCGATCGGCGGGATCGATGACAAGATCGTGGCGGCCGAGCGCGCCGGTGCTGGGGTGTTCCTGGTCCCCTCCAAGAACATGGCGGAGCTCAAGGGCGTCGACACCGGGGACATGAAGCTGGTCTCGGTCTCGACCTTTCAGCAAGCCCTCGATGCGCTGGCCTCGTTGGGTGGTCGGGGCATCCAGAGCGGGCCGACAGGTGCGACCGGGGCGACGGGGGCGTAGGACCGAACCAACGGCGTTATCAACGGCATGCGTTAGGCTGACCACTCGCGACCGAGACGTCGCGTCGGGGAGGGACGGAAGACCGACATGATGCGCCTGAACCTCCCGGCGGGGACCCGCCGGTGGCCGATCGTCGTGATCGTCGCCTTCCTCCTGCTGTTCATCCTGCTCACGGTGATGTCGGGGTTCTACGTCGACCTCCTGTGGTTCCGCGAGGTCAAGCTCTCCGGCGTTTTCTGGACCGTGCTTCGGACCAAGGGACTGCTCTCCTTGGTGTTCGGATCGCTGTTCTTCGTGCTCCTGTACGTGAACATCCTGATCGTCCGGCGGTTGACGCCGACGACCCGGATCCTCACGCCCGAGCAGGAAGCGGTGGATCGGGTTCGGCAGGCTTTGGAGCCGTACCTGCGCTGGCTGATCCCGCTGGCCTCGGCCGTCCTCGCGTTCATCGTGGGGCTCGGCGTGGCCGGGAAGTGGCAGACGTACCTCCTGTGGCGCAACGGATCAGGGTTGTCGTTCGGGACCACGGAGCCGCTCTTCCATCGCGACCCGGCGTTCTATGTGTTCACCCTGCCGTGGTTGCGCTTCCTGCAGGGGTGGCTGTTCTCCTCGCTCGTCGGGGTGACGCTCATCGTCGGACTCGCGCACTTCATCTGGGGCGGGATCCAGCCGCAGGCGCAAGCGATCGCGGACAAGGTGGCGCCGGCCGTGCGGGCTCACCTCTCGGTCCTGTTGGGCCTGATCATGCTCGCGAAGGCGTGGGGTTATTACCTGGGCCGGTTCGATCTCCTGACCTCTCCACGCGGGGTCGTCGAGGGCGCGTCGTACACCGATGTGCATGCGCAGCTCCCTGCGCTCAACTTCCTGGCGATCGTCGCCGTGATCTGCGCCGTCTTGTTCCTGGTGAACATCCGCGTGCGTTTGTGGAGCCTGCCGGTGATCGCGGTGGGGTTGCTGGCGGTCGTCTCCGTTCTGCTCGGCACCGCGTATCCGGCGTTCGTGCAGCAGTTCAGCGTCAAGCCGCAGGAGCAACAGCGGGAAACGCCGTACATCGCCGACAACATCAAGGGCACGCGGCGCGCGTTCAACCTGGACACGATCGACGTCTCCGAGCGACCGGCAGATCCCTCTGTCACTACCGACGCCCTTCAGCAGAACGACGCCACCGTTTCGAACATCCGTCTGTGGCGTCCGACCGTGCTGAAAGAGAACTTCCAATCGTTGCAGCGGATCCGCCAGTACTACGAGTTCCAGGACGTCGATGTCGATCGGTATCTCGTGAATGGGAGCCAACGCGTGTTGATGGTCTCCGGGAGGGAGATCAGCCAGAACGGGATCCCGAGCGGTGGCGCCACCTGGCAGAACGAGCATCTCGTCTACACGCATGGCTACGGCGCGGTCGCTGCCCAGGTGAACACCGCGACGACCGAAGGCGCACCCCTCTTGACGCTCCGCGACATCCCGCCCGTGGGCTCGCCTTCGATCGTGGAGCCGAGGATCTACTTCGGCGAGCTGAACGACGTGCCGTTCGTCGTCACGAACACCGGGACGAAGGAGCTGGATTACGAGGGCGCCTCGCAGCAGCAGCAGACGACCTACACGGGGAGCGGTGGCATACCGATCGGCAACATCTTCCAGCGGGCGTTGTTCGCGTGGCGCTTCAAAGACGTGAACCTGTTGATCTCGGGACTGATCAAGTCGAACAGCCGGATCATGATCTACCGGGACCTCCAGGAGCGCGTTCCGAAGCCGGCGCCGTTCCTGAAGTTCGATGCGGACCCGTACCTGGCCGTCGTCGACGGTCGGCTCACCTGGATCTGGGATGCCTACACGACGACGAACGAGTACCCCTACTCGCAGACGATCAGCCTCTCGGGTGCGACCGACAACGCGGCGGGTCTGAACGGCAACGTGAACTACATCCGCAACTCGGTCAAGGTCACCGTCGACGCCTACAACGGCACCATGACCTATTACGCGGATCTGTCGGCCGGAGGCGATCCGATCATCAAGGCCTGGTCACTGGCGTTCCCCGGGATGTTCAAACCGATGACGGACGCGTCGCCCGACCTCCAGGCGCACTTCCGGTACCCGGAGAACCTCTTCCAGGTTCAGGCGTCGCAGTTCGCGTCGTACCACGTGACCGACCCGGCGGTGTTCTTCCAGAAGCAGGACGTCTGGGCGATCCCGACGGATCCCACGGTCGCTGCGAACGCCCCTTCCGCGAACGGCAGCTCTTCGTCCTCCGGCCCGATGCACCCCTACTACTCGTTGATGCGCCTTCCCGGTGCGACCGACGAGCACTTCATGCTGATCCTGCCGTTCACACCGGAGGGGCGGCAGAACATGGTGTCGTGGATGGCGGCCGACTCCGACCCCGGTTCGTACGGCGACATGACCGTCTACACGTTCCCGAGTGGTCGCAACGTCGATGGGCCGACGCAGGTGTTCGCGCAGATCAACCAAGATCCGACGTTCTCGAAGGATCGAACACTCTTAGGGACCGGTGGCTCGGCCGTCGTGTTCGGAGACTTCCTGGTGATCCCCATCAACGACTCGCTCCTCTATGTGCAGCCGGTGTACGTGCGTTCCAACCAAGAGAACTCGATCCCGGAGCTGAAGCGCGTTATCGTCGTGAACGGCAGCACCGTCGGTGTGGGAACGAGTCTGTCCGAAGCGCTCGCCGCGTCGACGACCGGTCAGACCGGCGGCGGAGGTGGGGGAGGTACGCCGACCGGGAGCATCGACGAACAAGTGGCGTCGCTCCTGGATCAGGCGCTTCAGCACTTCGCTGCGGCGGACGCCGCGTTGAAGGCCGGCGACCTGGGGACGTATCAGTCGGAGCTGACGACGGCCCGGGCTCTGGTCCAGCAGGCGAACGACCTTGCGGCGCAACAGGCTGCGAGCGGCGGGTCCGGGACGCCGACGCCCTCTGCCAGCCCGTCGCCGTAGCGACGCCGCTCACTCGGGCAGCCGGAACTCCAGGTCGGCCTCGACGTCGGCGACGTCCATCTGCGCCTTCTGCAGCCGGCCCGAGTAGTCCCAGTTCATCGCCTGCCAGCGCGTGAACTGGTCGAGCACCCAGATGCCCGACTGCCGTGAGCCATTCCCGCTCTTCCCGTTGCCTCCGAACGGCAGGTGTGCCTCGGCCCCAGACGTCGAGTTATTCACGCTCACCATGCCGGCCGTGACGCGCTCCCGGAACCGGAACGCGTGGAGCGGATCGCGCGTGTAGATCGAGGACGACAGCCCGAACCCGTGGCCGTTCGCGAGCTCCATGGCCTCGTCGAACGTCTCGAACGACGCGACCGCCACGATCGGGCCGAACGTCTCTGTCGAGTAGAGGTCGTCGGCGATCGTGACGCCGTCGACGATCGTCGGGTGGCAGTAGAGGCCCGCATCGGCGTCGCCGACGAAGCCGTCGCGCGGGTTCTCGGCCGTGATGCGCCCGGTCCCGGTGGAGCCGCTGATCCGGTGATGCGGCCGGATCAGCTCCAGCCACGCGAGGAACCGGTCCATGAAGCGTTCGCTGATCATGGGGCCGTACAGGACGTCCTGCGTCGGATCGCCGATCGCCGCCTCGCTCACGGCCTTGTGGTAGCGCGCCATGAAGTCGTCGTGGACATCGGCGTGCACGATCGCGATTCCGAGCGACGTGCACCGCTGACCCGCCGTCCCGAAACCGCTGAACAGCGCGCCCTCCACCGCCAGGTCGAGGTCGGCGTCTGGCATCACTATGAGCGGGTTCTTCCCGCCGAGCTCGAGGCATGGCGACTGGAGATATCTGCCGCAGAGCTCGCCGATACGCCGGCCGACGTCGGTGGAGCCCGTGAAGCCGACCTTGTCGACCACGTGCTCGTCGAGCGACCGCTCGAGCCCCTCGAACGTGGGCGCGCCGTTCGCGAGCACCATGTTGAACGCGCCGGTGGGGAACCCCGCGTGTAGGAACAGCTGCGCGAACGCCTCGGCGGTGGCCGGCGTGTACTCCGCCGGCTTCCACACGACGGCGTTGCCGCAGAGCAGCGCCGGCACCAGGTACCACGATGGCACGGCGACCGGGAAGTTCCCCGCGGTGATGATGGCGGCGACCCCGACCGGCGTCCGGAACGTGAAGAGCTGCTTATCCGGCATCTCGGACGGCACCGTCTGGCCGTAGAGCCTGCGCCCCTCGCCCAAGAAGAAGTTGCAGGTGTCCACGACCTCCTGCACTTCGCCGCGCGACTCCTTGATCGGCTTGCCGATCTCCCGCGTGATCAGTTGGGCGAGCGTTTCCCTGTTCGCCTCTACCAGGCGGCCGAGCTGCTGGATCGCTCGTCCTCGAACCGGCGCCGGAACGGCCGCCCACCCGGGCTGAGCGGCCCGAGCGGCCCGGCAGGCGTCAACGAGCGTGCCCGAGTCGCCCAGGAGCGCCTCCGCCACCGTGTCGGTGAGCAGCGCCGGGTTCGGGATGATCAGCCGCCCTCCGGTGGCATCCTTGAACGCGGCCCCGCCCACGATCGAGCTCACGGATCTGGTCACGCGCAGCATGCTACCGACTTCGCGTTCAAGGATCGCCCCGCCACGCGCCGATGACTGAACGGGGCGAGGAGGGGATATGGCTGAGGTATTCGAACCGGTGCGCATCCTTGCGAGCTTGCGTTCGCACGGCGTCTCGTACGTGCTGGTCGGCGGGCTCGGGGCCGCCGTCCACGGCGCGTCGTTGGACACCGACGACGTCGATATCTTCTTGCCCGGTGACACGGAGAACCTGGCGCGCCTGTCGCTTGCGCTCCAGCAGCTCGTCGCGGAGCAGCGGCCCCCGACGTCCGAAGCGGATCATCAAGTGTCCTTCGACACCCCCTTCGGTCCCCTCGACATCATCGAGAACGACGAGGAGTTCGCAGTTCTGAACGCGGGCGCGACCGATGTGAACGTCGGTCGCGGCGTCGTGACCCGCGTCGCCTCGCTCGACGACCTGGCCCGGTTGAAGCGAGGGTCCGACGATCTTCAAGGGGCCGGTCCGCTTGACCGCGCTGGCGGCGGTGCCCGAGGACTCCGCGGCTCAGCTGATCTTGCCGGCCGATGCCGACCCCGAGCCCAACGGTCGGGTCGATCGGATCCTGCGGAGGCTCGCCGAGGTCGACACCTACCTCACGGAAGTCAACAACGGTCAGCGTCCGCTGCGCCGGAAGAAGGCCTAGCGGCGCCGAAGCGGTCGACTCGGGCGACCGGCCCGTCGCGAACGGGTCTCCCGGCCCTCTTCGAACGCCTATCCCGGTGATATCGCTGTCCGGGAGGAGGCGACGCTATGGCCCGATGGGAAGGCTTCAACCAGTGTCCAGGCTGCGGGTTCGATCTCTCGACGGGAGAAGGCGAGCGATCGTGCGCGTGGGGCGATTGTCCTTACCTGCCCGAAGAGCTCGACGTGTACTGCCCGAACTGCCGGTTCAACTTCTTCACGATGGAAGGGAACCCGCCGTGCGAAGACCCGATGACGTGTTCCCACGGCGCCGAGCCGAGGTCGCACATCGAGAACCTTCGCTCCTGGGTGGCGAGCCGGTCTAACCCCTGAGCCGCGGCGGCGGTCGGTGGTCCGGTCCTTGATTACGCTCGTGGCGTGATCTTCGGAGCGGTTGCATGAAGCAGGTGGATCGCGCCTGGGTGACGCAGATACTCACCGAGGCGGGTTGCATCGCTGCCATCGAGGAATCCGAAGAACTCATACAGGCCGCTGCCGGTGACTCAGACCTCCTCGACGACTTGGTATCTCGTCGCACCAACGGCGAGCCGATCGCATGGCTGACGGGCGCGGTCACCTTCTGCGGCGTCAGATTGTCCCTCGCACCAGGCGTCTACGTGCCGCGATGGCAGACCGAGCCGTTGGCGCGACGAGCGGCGACACTCCTCCCGTCGGCGGGAGTGGCCGTCGATCTCTGCACGGGTGCCGGCGCGATCGCCGCCGTGCTGGCCGCGGCCGTGCCATCCGCGCATGTCCTCGCGACCGAGCTCGATGGGAACGCGGCGCATTGTGCCCGACGAAACGGCGTCGAGGTGTTCCAAGGTTTCCTGGATGATCCACTGCCGCGCGAGTTCGAGCGTCGCGTCGACGTGTTGACGGCTGTCGTGCCGTACGTGCCGACGGGCTCGCTCCGCTTCCTCCCGCGCGACGTTCAGGCATCCGAACCACGGCTCGCGCTCGATGGCGGCTTCGACGGCACGGACCTTCTGGTCGAGGTCGCGCGAAGAAGCACCCGTTGGCTGCGTCCCGGTGGCTGGCTCCTGCTGGAGCTGGGTGGTGACCAAGCCGAACCGATCGGACGACTGCTTCATGACATGGGATTCGAGGGAGTGGACGTCATGGCCGACGAGGACGGCGACCCTCGCGCGATCCACGCCCAGCTCCGGTCGTCCGTGTGAAACTGCGGATCTCATCCGGTTGAGGAGGGCGCGTGGGCGCTGGCAAGATGCACGCCGACGAGGCGGAGATCGACGGATCCCTGGTGGGCCGGTTGCTCGCAGCGCAGTTCCCGCAGTGGGCAGACCTTCCCATCGAGCCGGTCCGATCCGACGGCACGGACAACGCGATCTATCGGCTCGGCCACGACATGGCCGTGCGACTCCCTCGCATCCGATCGGCCACCGGGCAGGTGGAGAAGGAGCAGCGGTGGCTGCCGAGATTCGCCCCGCTCCTCCCGCTCGCCATCCCCGTCCCACTCGGGATGGGGATACCCGCCGAGGGCTACCCCTGGCGTTGGTCCGTCTATCCGTGGCTCGAAGGCGAGAACGCGACGATCGACCGCCTCGTCGATCCCTGCCAGGCGGCGACCGCGTTGGGTCGATTCGTCGCCACCCTGCGGGGGATCGATCCGACCGGCGGTCCGCCACCGGGCACCGATAACTCGTTCCGTGGCGTGCCGCTCGCAGTTCGAGACGCCGACACCCGAGCCGCGATCGCGAGTCTGGACGGCATCCTCGATACGCATGCGGTGATGACCGCCTGGGAAGAAGCTCTCCACGTGCCGGCGTGGGACGGTCCACCCGTCTGGGTCCATGGAGACCTCTCGCCCGGGAACCTGCTTGCCCTCCGGGGCCGGCTCAGCGCCGTCATCGACTTCGGATGTCTGGGCGTGAGCGATCCCGCATGCGACGTGATGGTCGCGTGGAACCTCTTTTCCGCCGAGACCCGGGAACCGTTCCGGGCTGCGCTCCCGGTCGATGATGCGACGTGGGCGCGAGGTCGAGGTTGGGCACTGTCGTGTGCGTTGATCTTCACCCGTACTACCTGATGACCAATCCCGTTGGCGTCGGCGTCGCCCGACGCACGATCGATGAGGTCCTCGCCGACTGAGCCTCGGGCCGACGAGGCCTCGGGCTGCATCACGCCATCGGCGCTGGGCACTTCCGATGCGACGTGGCACGATTGGCAGGTGACCACCAGCCCCGCTGCGGCGCAGCACCTGCGCGACCTCGCGCGGCTGCGCCGCGTCCGCGACCGGATCGACCGGGAGTACGCGCAGCCGCTGGACGTCGAGGCGCTCGCCCGCGGCGCGCACATGTCGGCGGGCACCTCAGCCGCGAGTTCCGGCTCGCCTACGGCGAGTCGCCGTACAGCTACCTGATGACGCGCCGCATCGAGCGCGCCATGGCGCTGCTGCGTCGTGGCGACCTCAGCGTTACCGAGGCCTGCTTCGCGGTCGGCTGCTCGTCGTTGGGCACGTTCAGCACCCGCTTCACCGAACTGGTCGGGCAGTCGCCGAGCGCCTACCGGCGGGACGCGACACGGGCGACGGCGGGGATGCCACCG
>JBOGVK010000006.1:0-21723 GCA_050692375.1 Actinomycetota bacterium | reverse complement strand
CATGGGTGCTCCGTCGGTGGCGACCGTTATGATGGCATCCCGCGGGCCGAGGTCGAAACTGTGTGCCACCTTGATGCCGGCCACGACGTTAGCCACGCTCGAGAGTCCGAACGATGAGAGCGCATGGATAGCGCCAGGACTTAGCCCGGCATGAGCCGAAAGGTATCCACGTCCGACGTCTGTATTGAACAGGACGTTGAGCCGATCCGTCGCTTGGTCTGAGACAGAGACGACGACGTCGGTGTTCATCACGTTGTGGATCAGCGGGATATGCTTGTCGCCAATGCCCTGGATATTGTGTTCGCCGTATCCATTTGCAAGCATCGTCGGGCACTCGGCAGCTTCCACCGCGACGATTCGACATCCGTACCGCTCCTTGAGATAGTCCCCCGCCCCAAGCGTGCCGGCGGATCCGGATGCAGACACGAACGCAGCCAAGCGGAGCTCTGGGTCGAGGAGCCGATGGGAGTCGACAACGGCTTCGAGCGCCCGCCCTGTCGCGAGGTAGTGCACGAGGTGGTTCCCAAAGTCGGAGAACTGATTAAGAATGACGTTGACGGGGTCGGCCTCAAGCTCCCGGCAGCGGTCGTAGATTTCCTTCACGTTGCTCTCGGTGCCTGGCGTGCGGATTACGTCGGTTGGATCGGTAGTCCATCGCTTGAGCCAATCGAACCTTTCGCGGCTCATACCTTCCGGGAGGACCGCCACTCCCCGGCATCCCATGATCCGAGAGATAGCCACGCCTCCGCGGCAGTAATTTCCCGTAGAAGGCCAGACAGCACGCTGGTTGACAGGATCGAATCCCCCGCTAACTATCAGGGGGGCGAGGCAAGCGTAAGCGGCGAGCACCTTGTGCGCACCAATCATTGGGAACCGATCGCCTAGGGCGACAATGATCGGAGCCTCCACACCGGTCAGCTCGGCGGGCAGAACGACGTGCTCTGGGATTTCGTTGCGTCCGCGGCGTTCGCTGTCGTTGTACCAATGCACGCGGAACAGGTTCCGAGGATCTGCGTTGTCCGCGTCCACGTCAGCGAGTCGACGCCATAGTGGATCCGAGAATGGCGGCGGATCAGCAAGTTCGGCAAAGGTCGGGAGCACGACACCAAGCTCTCTGCATCGCTTGACGGCTAGATTGTAGGCAGACGAGATCACTCAGTCCCCGAATCCCGCATTCCCAGTTCACTCGTCCATTCCCGTTCCCCCACCAACTCATCCATTCCATTCCCCTCCGCCACTAGTGTGCCCAAATCTTATGTCACCAGGATGATGGGCGCCTCCGTCGGAGGCTTCGTTGCCTCCGGCAACATCTTCTCGGCCTTTCGCCGACCACCATTCATCCGTTCCTTGCTTAGAATCGACAGCCAGGCTACCGTCTTGGCTATGGCACGAGAGGAACTGGCAGAGGGATTCGTGGTGCTGGTAACTGCCGCCGAGAGCGGTGGCGCCTTCGAACTCTTCGAGATATCGGGTCGAATTGGCCCGCCGATGCACGTCCACGATGAGCACGTTGAATGCTTCTACGTCCTACAGGGTGAGGTCACGTTCCGCGTCGTGAACTCAGTGATCAGGGCCCGCCCTGGAGAGTGTGCCGTGGTCCCTCGTGGGACGCCGCACCGATTCACAGGAACTACGGACGCCCGAATGATCCTTCTCGTATCTCCTGCGGGTCTAGAGGAGTATTTCCGCCAGCTCCTCGGGGGTACCGGCCGTGAAGAATTGGCCACACGGTTTGACTCTCATCCTGTATAGGTTCCGAACTCGTTGAAAAGTTGATCATCGAGCTTGAGACATGCGACTACCCGTATCTGGCCGATTTCACGTGTCCCCTGAGCCGTCCTTTTGGTTTCTTCTCCAGCCGATGTCTAAGCAACAGCCTAGAACGCATCCGGAGGAACGCCAAGCAACTGTTGACCCAACGCAGGTCACCACGATGCGGCGAGCGCATGTAGCTATGTTGCGCCCAGACACAAGGCCCAAGTGCCAATTCGGCCGGGCGCTAACCAGCCCCGCGTCCACACGGCATAGATAACTTGACCGCGGGATTGTGGAGTCGCCAGGGGATCCCGTGCTAACGGTCTGGATAAACGGTGTAGGCCCTACGGAGCGCCTCAAAGGGACCCGCGCCGGCCCCAGACGCCGGTTTATTCGAGGGGAGGAAGCCGTCAAACATGAGGGGATAGGAGGCAGGGGCCGAAAGTGGTAGCGCAGGGGAGCCCATACTTCTCTCGGAACGCCGTCACCCGAACGTAAGGTGTCGGCTGAACCGTTCGGGTAATGCATCTTGTGCTCGCCGGGCCAGCGTCCGCCAGGATGCAACGTCGGAGGACGGAAGGAGAGAAGCTGCTGTCCCTTACGGGCCTACCCTTGACAGGCGGGAGGGGGACTTTAGCCTTCTGACGCGAAGCCTATCAGCAGGAGGACGTTAGCCCTGGATCGCGATCAAGAGCTCGCTCGAGCTATTCGCCAAAGAGACGTACCGGCTATCAAGCGATTGATGTTTGAGGCTCACGGTCCCGTGCCGCGGTCCGGCTTCAAGGGCGAGGGCGATCTCTGGGACTACAAGGCCGACTGCCCCAAGCCGGGGAGGACAGTCCGAGACGATAATGCGTGGGCCGCGCTTTCATTGGACGTGTTGTCCTTCCATAACTCAGACGGGGGTGTAATCGTCTTCGGCATTCGCGACGATGACTTCACGTTCTCAGGAGCAACTAGCCGGCTCGATAGCAAGCTGCTAAACGACGGCCTACGCAGATACCTTCCTGACACCATTTGGGTCGAATACCAGCGGGAGTACATCCAGGCCGATCAGCGATATCTCGGCATGGCAATCGTCCCTCCGCATGGAAGCCGGCTCGAACGGTTCATCACCGATGCGCCCAACCTTTCTGGACGCGAGCTCTTTGAAGCGGGCGATTCTGCGATTCGTGAAGGCGACTCTACGCGGCGATTGACACGAGCCGAGGCAGACGAACACGTTCGCTCTCTCGCGACTCCGATCGTTGGGCAGGTCTATGTGGTCGATGAACCCTTCTACAGAATTCTTGCACCGGAGTATTCGAACTTCGTCGTTCGGGATGAGCCCTGCGCCAAGATCGAGTCAGCCTTACGCGATCAGAGAGCCGCGGTGACTTCTGTCATCGGGATAGGCGGCGTTGGCAAGACGGCCTTGGCGACTTGGGCTGCCCTTGGCCTCTTCGATCGAGGTGAAGTCGACTTCATCGTCTCCATAACCGCTAAGGACCGGGAGTTGACCCTGGCTGGGATTCGGGCCTTGGCGCCCGCGCTTACGACGTTCGAGACGTTGCTCGACTCGATACTCGATGTACTTGGGTTCCCTGAGTTGCGAGAGAAGCCCCTTGCCGAAAAGGAACAGCAGGTCCGCGAAGTCCTGCAAGATTCAAATGGATTGCTATACGTGGACAACCTTGAAACGGTGGACGATCCAAGAACCATCGAGTTCCTAGACTCTCTCCCGCTGGGGGTCCGGGCATTGGTCACTTCTCGGCGTCCGAAGGTCCGCGTTTCTGTGCATCCGGTCGACCTTGGCCCGTTGACTGACACAGAGGTCTTGAGCTTCGTTACATCACTGAACCGTGAGCCAGGTCTCGGCTATGTGAGCAGGCTGTCAGACCCAGAGCGATTGCGGATCGGACAGGCGTGCGACGGTATTCCGCTCGCGATTCGGTGGGCGCTCGCGAGGGCGGAGTCGACCGGTGGAGCGATAGAAGCCGCTGAGCGAATTACCGAATCCGATCGTCACGGCGAAGAGCTGCTCGAGTTCTGCTTCCGACGAGTCTTCGATACTCTTCTTGCGAGCGAACGAGCCGTTCTTGAAATCTTGTCTCTCTTCGAGCGACCCATCTCGGCAGAGGCGATCGTCGCGGGTTCAGAGCAAGCGGACCACCGTCTCCTTGACGGTATCGATGCGTTGGTCTCGGAGTCATTGGTCCAGCGACTCTTTGACAGTGCGCTAAACGATTACGTCTATACATTGCTTCCAATGACTCGCGCCTTCGTCTATGGGGAGGTCCAACCTGACCTTGAGGACCGCGTCCGCAGACGACTGTCGGATTGGTTTGAGGCTCGTGATGTCAAGGATACAGGCGAGCGTGTCCTGATCCGAGAGCTAAGGCAAGGGAAGGGCGGATCTGAGTCTGGTCTTGTGGACCTCGCTCGCGCCGCGGAACGTCGTGGGGATATTCACAGCGCTGAAGATCTGTACGAGCAAGCCCTCAGACGGAACCCAAACAGCTGGCAGGCTGCGCGCTGGTTCGGTGAATTTGCTCGTCACGTACTCGGGAACAGGGCGCAAGCTCTTCAGCTCTACGAGCAGGCAGCAGCAAGTGCCCCCGCGCGCGGCCCAGATCGCGCACGAATATTTCGCGAATGGGGAATGCTGCTGCGTGACTCGGGCATACCGGAAGCCACGGACCAGGCAATCGAGAAGTTCGAGATTGCCCTAACCGAGATGCCCAACGACGCCGTGGCTATCCACGCATTGGCGGTCATGCTCGAACGAAAGGGCGCGCACAGGCGGGTCATCGACCTGCTGGAACCCCTCAGGAGCTCGAGCATGACGGTAAAGACACGTCGTGCTGCCCTCCAGACTCTGACACAGGCCTACCAAGGTGTTAACGACACGTTGAAGGCGGCAGAGGCAAAGCGGGATCTGGATGTTCTTCGGGAGGAGCACCCTGAAGCTTTTCAGTAGGTGACCGGGGAGCGGGGCTCTTGGCGTACGTCGATCTCTATCAACCTGCCTGCTGCGCCCTGGTCACCTACTCCAGCAGGTCGGCGTCGAAGGTGCCGCGGGAGGCTTCCTAGGGACCTTCTTCCTTGTACATGAGGCCGAGGCTCTCCGCGATGCCCTGGTCGCTCGGGTGTCGCGCAGCTCCGTTTCGACATTGACTTGCATGAGGCGAGATGGTGCGACGAACGGATGCAAGTGACGCCGAGGCCGCGATAGCGTGAAGTCCTTCCGCCTGTTATGTGAGCATATGCGCAACAACGCGCATCAACGGGTGGTTCGGGCCTGGACAGAAGAGCTTCTTGAGCTGAATCGCACGATCGATCTTGGCGAAAGGGAATCTGCGAAAGACGCCGCAAGATAACAGCGTTACTATCTTCTGATTACTCTGCGAGAAGGGGCGGCGGCTCGAGCCACCTCGAGAACGTTCATCCCAGTTCGAGTTCCCCCCATGTAACACTTGCCCGTCCGCCGATCGGAATCGCTGCCCGCCTCCTCGCGCCAGTAGTGGAAGCCCACAAACACGCTCACCTAGACGATGGCCGTGGTGAGCGTTTGGTGAGCCTGATGCGCCCGTCCGCCTCAAAGACGTAGTCGTCCTCGACCTTCAGCAGCCCAACTCGACCGGCAACCGCGATGTACGCCTGGGGGCCACGTCGGAACATGCGTAGCCGCACGACCGATGGCGAGGAATAGGGCGTCTCCTTCACGGAGTCTCGTTCCCAACGACGAACTCGTCTGCCGGCTAGTGACCAACCTCCTCCGGGAGCTCGTACCACTGCACGCGCTCGCCCACCTTGGCACGTAACTTCCACTTCACCGTCTTCGGACACGACTCGCAGAAGGCTCGGATCACGGTCGCCTGCGCGACCGGATCGACGTGCTTCGCCTCAGGCACGAGGTCCTTGTCTTCTCCGTCCGCGAGTGACGCAACCTTGTCGAGGTTGCCGGTCACCGTCCGCCACCAGCCCCAGTCCGCGCCAACGACTCTACCGATGCGGTCCAGACCGATCGTGCTCGGCTCGTCCCCGTCGCGAACCTCGAACCCCGAGAGCAGGTGCAGCACGTCGTGGACGTCCTTAGCGTTGAGCTCGACGATCTGCAGCTTCGTGAGCAACAGATCGGTAACATCGAGCGTATAAGGCATCCGGTCGATTCGGTCCTTGAACTCGAGCACGTGACACATGTTCAGCTTGTCCATGATCACGTCGACGCTTGTCTTGCCGTCGGCGGTCGTGAAGTACATCTGCCGATCGCCGTGCAAGAGGTTGAAGCGCGCGTCCCCGAGAAAACCCCTCTCGGCCAGGAAGTCCATCACCGGCCGCTTGGCCGACGACACGGATGCGAAGTCCATGTCCTGGTCGACGCGGGCGCGATGCGGGAAGAGCGGACAGAGCAGTCGCACGGCCTGCCCACCGATCAGCTTGAGCGGCACGCCGCGCGCGTTCGCCTCCTCGACCACCGCGACCGATTCGTCGAACGCCTCCACCACCGCTCCCTTCCGTCCGGGCGAAGCCTACGCCGGGTTCCGCGTTCAGCTGCCCACGTCGACGTCACCCCGGCGGCAGCTTGTAGCCCATCCTGGTCGGCAGCTGCGCGACCTGGTCGATGACCCAGGAACTTGCCGGCGATCGTTCCTGCTGCCGGTCCTTCTCGACGACCGCGCGGTTCACGATTCGCGCGCTGACCGGACGGAACGGCTCCGGCGGAAAGCGCCGCGGCAAGTAGTCGGCGAGCGACAAAGAGGTCCAGGCGTCGGCCCGCCCGAGCACATCCCAGCCAGGATCCGCCCACCCAGGTGACTCGGGCCTACGCCGTTGCCCGTGTAACCGACGCCGAAGTAACACCGGCTGGCCCCGCTCCGGCCGAAAAACGGGAGGTGCACCGGCGAGACATCCACCGCACCGCCCCACGAGTCGACGAGCCGAACGTCGGCCAGAGCGGGGAAGATGCGGCGGAACCCTTCGGCGGTTCTCGAGGCCGCGGTCCGGTCGTGGCTGAAAGTGCCGCCGATGCGGTTGCCGATCCCAGTCGATGCGCCGCCGCCGCCGAACGCGATCCTCCCGTCGGGCGTCGTGCGCAGTAGTGGACCGACGTTCGCAGATCGGTGATGCATTCCCCCCAGGTCCAGCCGAGAGCTTCGAGCCGCTCCGGAATGGGCTCCGTGATAGTGAGGTAGCTCCCGCGGGCCACGGTGTAGCGGCGAAGCTGAGGCCACGCCACTCCCCAGGCGTTGACCTCGATGACACCCGCACCCGCTGTGACCATATCGGTGTCGGTCCTGGCGGCACACGGATCGGAGAAGCGGAAGGCACGCACCGGGCACCGCTCGAAGGTCTCGACGCCGCGTTCCAGGAGGACCCGTCGAAGACCGCGAGCCAGCCGCGCCGGCTGCACCGTGGCCCCGTCTCGCATGAGCGCCCCGCTCCGGAACACCGGCGAGGCGACAGTTCCTGTACCTCCTGCGGGGTGATCGGCGCGAACTCCTCGGCACCACCGAGCTGGGCGATCCTGGCGAGGGTATCGTCGAGTGTGGCTTTTTGGGCCTCGGAGGCCGCGACGGCAAGATACCCCGCGTCCGGGTACCAGGCGTCGACGCCGTGGCGATCGCACCAGCGCCCGATCTCGGTTATGCACTCGCCGAGCTTGCGGCAGAGCTCGAGGGCGGCTGGAGCCCCGAACAGCTCGGCGACCCGGGGAAGCCCGTCCCACCACCCCGCGACGAACCCGCCGTTGCGCCCGCTCGCGCCGCCACCGCAGATGTCCTGCTCCAAGAGGGCTATCGAGATGCCGGGCTCGTATTCGGTGAGCTGATAGGCGGTCCAGAGTCCCGTGTAGCCACCGCCCACGATCACGTCGACGGTCGCATCACCCGGCGAGCGCAGCCGGCACTGTAGGTCCCCCTCGGCGGCGAGCGCCTCTCGGAGCCAGAAGCTCCGATGGCCGCCGGGCGCCGGAACCCCGGTCATGTCCGTCGCCGCGGCGGGAACCGACCGTCGTCCCGGTCTGCTCGCCGCGCGGCTGGCTCACGCAGCGACGGCTGGCCGAACCCGCCGCCACCGCTTGTCTCCACCCGGATCACCGACCCGGGTTCGAGCGTGAGGGTCACCTTCGTCGGCACATCCAAGCGCTGGCCCTTCGGATCGAACAGCGTGATCCGTGTTGGCGAGCCATCCCCGCCTCTCAGGACGCCCTTTGGCGCGAACCTCGGGTCGGTCTGTTCTCCGTAGACGGTCGCGACCTGCGGGATGTCCAAAATCTCGTATTCTCGACGGATCCCCATCCCACCGTTGAACTCCCCGCGACCCTGTGAGCCCGGGATGAGCTCGGTCCGCAAGATCCGGACCGCGTAGTCGGTTTCGGCGACCTCAACCGGGAGCAAGGCAACGTTGGCCATATAGGTGTCGACTCCGTCGAGGCCGTCGCCTTTGGGATGACCACCAGTGCCCCCGCCGACGACATCCATCATGACCGACGCGCGCCCCGTCTTGGCCGAGACGCTCGCGAGGTTCACATCGAAGAAGGTCACGGTGCCACTCGCCGTGGCAACCTTGGGCCACAGGTTCGACGCGGCTCGGACGAGTGTGTCGGCGAGCCTCTGACACGTGTTGTGGCGCACCGAGACCGCAGCGGGCGGCTCCGGGTTGAGCACGGTTCCGCGCGGACACACGATGTCGACGGCGTTGAGGATGCCATCGTTCGTGGTCATCGACGGGTCGGTGATGGCCCGCAGGAGGAACACGACGACCGCCCGGGTGCTCGCCCACGGAACGTTGAGCGCGCCGGGGATCTGCAGCGCGGTCCCGGACAGATCGACCTTCAAGCGGTCCCCTCGCTTCTTGAGCTTGGCGTGGATCCGCGTCGGCGGGCCACCGACCCCGTCGTCGTCCAGGAAGCCTTCGGCCTCACCTTCAGCGTCGGGGAGCTCCGCGAGCGCCGCTCGCGTGGCGCGTTCGACGCTGTCGAGCGCAGCCGCGAACGCCCGCTCGAGCGTCGCGGCGCCCCAGCGTTCGACGGCTTCGGCGAGCCGGCGTACGCCAAGCTCGCAGGCGGCTCTCTGAGCACGCAGGTCAGCGATTGCCGTGCCCGGCGAACGCACGTTGCTCGCGATGATCGAGACGAGGCCAGCGTCCTCGACGCCGCGTCGGTTCAGATGCACCGGCGGTAGAACCAACCCCTCAGCGAAGAGTTCGCGTAGATCGGCGCCCTCGGTGCCCGGGTTCACCCCACCGAAGTCGACGTAGTGCGCAGTCGTCCCCGTCCACGCGAACAACCGTCCATCGACGAACAGCGGCGTCAGTACGTTGACATCGGGGGTGTGCATACAGCCCATGTAGGGATGGTTGGCGATGAACGCGTCGCCCGGCTCGATCGATCCGTTCCAGCAGTCGATCGTGGACTTCACAACGAGCGACATCGCACCGAGCTGAGCCGGGATGTAGTCGGCCTGGGCGATGAGGTCGCCGGTCGCGTTGAAGAGGGCGCAGCTGAAGTCATTCATCTCTCTGATGATCGGGCTGAAGCTCGATCGTTTCAGCACACCGCCCATCTCCTCCGCCGCCGACAGCAGCTGCGCGTAGAGGAGCTCAAATTCGATCGGGTCGAGGTCACTCGTCCGGTGACGCGGGCTCACGGACGTGCCTCGCGGATCCTCAAACTGCCGAAGCGATCGACGTGCAAGACTTGGCCCGCCAGAAGCACGGTCGTGGAGTCCATCTCCTCGATGACCGCGGGGCCGTGGATCAGGTTGCCTGCCCGCAGCAGCTCCCGCCGGAAGAGCCCCACGGAGCGGCGACGGCGCTCGCCGGGCAGGGAGATGCTCCTGGTCCCGGTCCGCGCCGCCTTCGCCGGCTCTCGCCCGCCACGCTGGATATCCCCGAACCCGGGCCGTTCGAGCCCGCCGAACCCCGACAGCCGGAGCGTCACCAGTTCGACCTCCTCGTCGGGCGCGACATGGCCGTACGTCCGGTCGTGGAGCGCCTGGAAGTCCTCACGGAGCTTCACGAGCGCCGCGGGATCGATACCCCGCAGCGGCACGGAGAGTTCGAAACCTTGGCCAAGATACCGGCAGTCGATGCTCGGAATGAGCCGGATCCGCGCATCGTCGATACCATCCTCGCGGAGCCGTGAAGTCATGCGGCGGGTCGCTGCTCGGTACCAGGCCGCGACATCGCGGAAAACCACTGATCCGGCCGTTCGGAGCACGGTCTGAGATTCGTCGACCCGGAGGTCGGTCGCGACCAGGCCGGCGGCTGAGAAGAGGCCCGGATGCGGTGGCACGAGGACCGACTCAAGATTCATCTCGCGGAGGAGCTGGGCGGCATGCAGCGGCCCGGCCCCACCGAACGCGACGAGCGTGAACCCGCTCGGGTCGACGCCCCGTTCGACGGACACACGCCGGAGGGCTCGGACCATGTGGGCGAGAGCGACCGACACGATCCCCGTGCTCGTGGCCTCAACGTCGAGGCCGAGCTGCACCGCCACGGCGCCGACAACCTCAAGGCTCGCCGCCCGGTCGAGCTTGATCCGATCCGCGAGTGCGCCTTCGGTGCCGAGCGTCCCCATCACGACGTGGGCGTCGGTGATCGTCGCCTGCGTTCCCCCGCGACCGTACGCGGCCGGGCCTGGATCAGCGCCCGCACTCGCCGGCCCGACCCGGAGTCGGCCGGCGGCGTCCACCCGCGCTATGGACCCACCACCAGCGCCCACGGTGACGACGTCGACCGACGGCGCCAGGATCGGATGCGAGTAGACTTGCTCTCGCGCGATTACCGGTGGGACCCCGTCCCTGATGAGACACACGTCGAGCGAGGTCCCACCCATATCCATGGAGATGAGCCGGTCCACTCCTATGCGGGCGCCGGCCGCGATCGTCCCGGCGACACCGGCCGTCGGCCCGGAGAGCAAGAGCCGGTGTGACTCCCGGTCCGCCCGTGCTGCCGGCACACTCCCGCCGTTGGATTGCATGATCAGGAACGGTCCGGCGACACCGCGGCCGCGGATCGAGGTTTCGGCCTTGACTAGGTATCGGCCGACGATCGGGCGGAGGGCAGCGTTGAGCGCGGTCGTGGCGGTCCGCGGGTACTCGCGGAACTCCCGGGCGATGTCGGATGACAAGGTGACAGGCATCTCGGGGAACCGCTCGGCGAGGGCATGGCCGAGCTGCTGCTCGTGCGCGTCGTTCATGTAGCTGAACAGGAAACACACGGCAATGGCGTCCGGCCGCAACGCGGCGACCTGGTCGAGGATCCGGCGGACCTCCTTCTGCGTGAGGGGCGTGACCACGTCGCCGTTCCAAGCCAGACGTTCCTTGGCCTCCAGCCGGTTCCGGCGGCGAACCAGTTCTCGCGGCCGCGGCTGCTGCAGGTCATATAGCAGCGGCCGACCCCCGTCCCGGTAACCGAGGATGTCCCGGTAGCCCTCGGTGCCGATGAGCGTCACGTCGCCCAGGTTGCCGGTAAGGACTGCGTTCGTGGCAACGGTCGTTCCATGGAAGATCGCGGACACCCGATCGAGCGGCACGCCGGCCGCCGAGAGCTCGTCGATGGCACTGACGAGCGCTAGGGAAGGATCGTGCGGGGTGGAGGGCACCTTCGTGACCTCAAGCATGCCCTCGCCGGAGATGGCGACCCCGTCGGTGAACGTACCGCCGATGTCGATCGCGATGATCCAGCGGTCACTCCCGACCTCCCGGTCCGCCTTGGTGCGTGTCGCGGCGACCGTCGCTCTCAACGGGTGACCAGCTCTCGGCCCTCGCCGGGCGTGAGCACCTCACATCCCGTTTCAGTCACGGCGACGCTCTCGCTGAAACCGGTGCCGTATCTCCGCGGAACGAAGAGGCACATCGGCAGATGGAAGGTCATACCGGGCCGGAGCTCACGTTGCTCGCCCTCCGCGATGTACATGGCCGCCTCGGTCCACGACGGCTGCATCCCTGCCCCGATCGAGTATCCGAAACCGCCGTGGAACCACATCTCGTCCTTGACGGGGTCGAGGCCCTTCCGCGCGGCCTTCGCGACGTCATCGCCTGTTCGACCGGGTGCGATGTTCTCGATGAGCAGGTTGAGCGTGTTGATCGCGGCGTCAGCGAGCCGCTGTACGCCAGCTGAAGGGGCCCCGATCACGGCGCTGCGCATCGACGGCGCGTTGTACCGGTTGTAGGTCGCGGTGTACTCAAGGTAGATCGTGTCGCCCTGCTTCAGCGTCGTCCGTTTGAACGGCATATGAGGGCCGAGGCCCGCTCGGTGGCCAACCATGCACATCCCGTCGATCGAGGTTAGCTCGCTGCCGGCGGCGACCATCGCGGCATAGCCAGCGGCGGCGACTTCGTTGTCTGTGCGCCCTTCGGCCAGCGCGTCGAGCGAGGTCTTCAAGCCCAGCCAGGTCATCTTCCCCGCCTCGCGCATGTACGCGAGCTCCTGGGCCGACTTGATCACCCGGAAGTCCAGGATCAGATGTGTCGCGTCGAGGAACGTCGCCTTCGTCAGCTTCTGCGTGAGGGTCAGGTAGCTCTTCGCGTCATAGGCTCCAATCGCGAACGTTTCCGGGTAGCCCATCTCGATCCCAATCGCCTTGCCATCTCCGCCGAGTTCCAGCAACGTGTCTGCCAGCTGCTCAGCCGTGCTGCGCGCGTCGTACCACTCGTAGACCCTGATGTCGCTGACCACGGAGTTGTTGAGCACGCACGGCGCTTCGAGCTCCGCCGTGTGTACGCCCAGATACCCATCGGCGCCCACGATGCCCACGCCATAGCACGACGGCATCGTCGTGTCGTAGCCGGTGAGCCAGTTCCAGTTCGAGGTATTCGACACGAGGAGGAGGTCGATCCCCTGCTCCGACATGTTGGTGCGCACCCTGGCCAGGCGATCTTCGTATTCGCTGCGGGGGAAGGGCAACTCAGGCTCGAGCGGCTCTGTGGTGAGCATTTCCCAGTAGGACATATCCTGGTCCTTTCCTCTCCGTCGCACGGGGTGGGCCGACGACCTAGCGGTTACTCGGGGGGCGGGGTGAAGCTGTAGACGAGGAACGCCGGCTCGTCGCCGATGCACTCGAGCTGGTAGCGCCAACCCTTCGGCAACGAGACCGCGTCATTCGCGCCGAACTCCAGCGCCCCCTTGGACCACGACAGGCGAAGGCGGCCCTTGAGCACGAAGTAGGCCTCGGTGAGTGGGCCATAGAAGTGCTCGCCCTCTGCGGTCGAGTCGGTGTCCTCGGTTGACCACCAGTTCGTGGCGTCTCCAGGTTCCATCCAACAGACGCCCATGAGGAGGTCGGTACCGCAGCGCTCGTTCGTCACGAGTCGTGCGATCCGCACCTTCGTAGGTGCAGCTTCCCGAGACACTGGGGGAACCGAGTCCAGCGGAACGACCTTCGGTTCGGGTCTTTTCAAGGGTGACTCCTTTCAGGTTGCGGCAGCATGCGCCACTCGGTCACAGGCCGTACCAAGCCGTCACCCCTCCATCCACGGGGATCACTGCCCCTGTCATGTACGACGAAGCGTCGGACAACAAGACGGCGGCGAGCTCAGCGATCTCACCAGGATCGGCCGGCCGGCCGAGGGGGATCCGCTCGGCCAGGCCAGCCAGTTCCGCATCCGGATCTGGCGAGCCGTCGAACCAGCGATCGAGCATCGGCGTGCGAGTCGAACCTGGCGCGATGCAGTTCACCCGGATTCCGAGCGGCGCGCAGTCCAGCGCGAGGGCGCGCGTCAGGTTGGTCACGCCGCCTTTCGAGGCGCAGTAGGCCACGGAGTTCGTGGCTCCGACCTGACCCAGATCGGATCCGGTGAGGAGGATAGCGCCGCCGCCGGCGCGAAAGAGCGCAGGGATGCCAAACTTGGCCAGGAGGAAACTCCCGGTGAGGTTCACATTGATGACGCGGCGCCATTCGTCCACGGATGTCGTCTCGGCGGTCCCCGACGAGCCCACCCCGGCGCACGCGAACAGGAACCGTACTCGACCAACGGCGGCCTCCGCCGCATCGATGAGCCGCTCAACCTGACCCGGATCCGTCACGTCGGTCTCGACGTGAATCGCCTTGCCGCCGAGCGCCTCGATCTCGCTCACTACGACTTGGCCAGCTGCACCGTCCGTCGATCCGATCGCTACCGATGCGCCGTCTCGGGCCAGGCGCAGGGCCGACGCCCGGCCGATGCCCGACGATCCCCCGGTAACGACCCCGCACATCCCGTCGAAAGCCCCGGCCACCGCTAGATCACCGCCGTCAGTCGGACAGGTGCGGCGGTCGCACCCTCGAACTTCGGTGCAGCGCACACACAGAGGAACTCGCCGACCCCTTCGGCCGCGATGTCGTCGAGCATGGCTTGTTCGATGATATGAACGCCCGCGCGAGCCAGCAGGAACTGGTGGACCGGGTAGAGGATCCCGTCCTGCTCGCCCGGGTACACCTCCAGGCCCATCGTGTCCGCCCCGACGGCGACCACGCCGCTCTCGGCCAGCGACTCTGCAGCTCTCACACCGATGCCCGGAGAGGCCCCGACGTACGCGGCGTTGTTGACGCCGTAGTAGCGCGACCACCCCGTGCGGATAAGGGCGATGTCACCTGGCCGGACCTGGAGGCCGCGGGCCCCGAGCGCCCCTTCCACGTCCTCCGCCGTGATGACTTCACCTGGTTCGAGCTCTCGGCCGCGGTATGCCGGAACGTCGATGAGCAGACCACGGCACACGAGCGGAGGCACGTGCTCGATTCCTAGCTTCTTAAGACCCCAGTTGCCCAGAACATCGTTGAACCGGTGGCCGTTGTAAGTCTCCTCGCCCACCCAGGCGTGTGCGAGCGCGTCGATGTGCGTGCCCGTGTGAAGATCCATGGACACGCGCTCGTCCGCGAACGACACGTCGTTCGTCGCGCCTTCGTGGTCGCGGTACCACTGCCGGCCGATGTACGGATTGGACCAGAGGCAGAGGCTGTAGGGGGACTGCACGTCAGGCAACCTTGGCGAGCCTGACGACAGGGGTTGGCTGAGATCGAACACCCGCCCCTCGGTGACGAGTCCTATCGCGCGAAGCACCACTTCGGGCGTCACTTCGTTGGCGGCGCCAAGCTGATCCTCCGGGCCCCGATCGGCGAGCGGTGTCATCCCGCGCCTTCCCCCATCACCATCCGATGAACTGACCGCCGTTGATGGACACAGTCTGTCCGGTGAAGAAGGCGCCGGCGTCCGACGCCAGGAACGACACCCATGCGGCGATCTCGCCCGGGGCCGCGTACCGCCCGAGGGGGATGTCCGCTAGGTCGAGCCTGTACTCCTCCTCCGACTGCTCCTCAGCCATCCGCGTCGATACGCCGCCGGGCGCGAGGGCGTTCACGCAGATCCCGTCGGGAGCGAGCTCCACGGCGAGGTTCCTCGAGAATGCGAGCAATGCCCCTTTCGCCGCGCAGTACGCGTGCGAGTGTCCGGGCCCAATCTGTGCCCACAACGAAGAAACGAGCACGATCCGACCGGCCGGGCTCGCAGCCAGGTGGGGCACCGCCGCCCTAACCAGATAGAAGGCACCGTCCAGATGAACGGCGAGCGTTCGGTGCCATTCCTCGTCGGTCGTATCACGGATGCCGGTGCCCGAGTGGATCGTACCGGCGTTGTTCACAACGATGTCGAGCCGTCCCCACCGGGCGATGGCGCTCGCGACGAGGTCACGGGCGGTCTCGGGGTGGGCCATATCGCCTGGGACAGCCAACGACTCTGCGCCCGCGGCCTCGATCACGTCCGCGGTCGCCCCAGCCTCGTCGCCGTCCACGTCGAGGATGGCCACATGAGCCCCGTGGGCGGCCAGGTCGATCGCTTCTGCCCGCCCCATTCCGCGGCCAGCGCCGGTCACGATCGCAACGCGCCCGGTGAGGTCGACCGATGGGGGCGCAACAGCTTCCTGTTTGACGGCTTCCATCGACTGGCTCCGATCTCGGAGGTGGGGCCGGGCGAGGGTCCAGAGCCCGACCCCACCCCCGAACGATGGGCGGTGCCGCTCGAGTCTTACTCGGGCGGGATCTCCTTGAAGACGAGCATCGGGTCATACCCTCGCCGCCGTTTCATAAGGAAGTAGGTGAGGAAGATCAGCGCCCCGACACCCATCACACCGAGAACGATCGCAACGGCCTGTCCCGTGTTGGTGATCCCGAGCCCGGGATACTTGAACACTAGGTAGAACTCCACGATCACCCAGATGAACAGGATTACACCTGCCAGGGTGATCACCGGCAGCTTGCCGATCTCCCAGCGGGCCGGACCTCCCTGATAGAGCTGGCGGCGCCGGTACGGCATGATGATTCCGGCCACCGCCATCGAACCCCAGAAGATCAAGGCAAGCAGCACCGTGTACGCGATGATCGTGAGCAGCTGGCCGTACTCGACGATGAGCACGACGCAGAGGAACGACAGCAGCGCAGGCACGATGACCGCCCAGGTCGGCTGGTGGCTCCGCGGACTCACCCTCGACATCCGCTCGGGGAGCAATCCGTCGAAGGACCAGGCGAAGATCATCCGCGAGAATTGGATGATCGTGAGGAACACCATCGCTACCGGCCACATGATCCACGACACGGAGATGATGACGTTCACGAACGTGCTTCCGGACAGCACGCTCGCGAAGAGCGGCAGGAACGGGGGCACCGCGAGCGGGTACTGGGCCGGGGCGTAGTTGTAGAGGTAACTCGCCGAACTCACGAACGGGTACCCCACGACCTTGAAGGTGAGCGCGAACGCGATGACATAGACGAACACGTTCGCGATAGTGGGGATGATCATGACGCTCAGCTCGCGGCTGCGCGAACGGGCCTGCTTCATCTCGCCGGCGAAGTAGATCGACCAGACGGCGTAGCCGAGAGCGTAAAACGAGATTACCATCACCGGGATCCCCGAGCTGAAGAACGGTGCCGAGCTCGACGGAACGGCGACGCCGACCTTGCCGCCCTGGGCCAAGATCGCCCCGTAGGCGTTCTTCACTCCCTCCGACGCTCCGTAGGCATTGAACCTCGACACGAACTCGCTGTGGCTGTGCAGGAGCAGGACGATGATGGCCATCGTCAGACCGATGAGCCCGAAGATGGCCATGAAGGTGATCGCGCGGAGTGCCACCTTCAGTCCTTGCAGCATCACGAGAACGCCGACGAGCAGCACGACGCCCGCGATGACGACGCTGCCCGTCTTGCTGGAGGACCAGGTAGCCGCCGAGGCGATGGCGCTGCTGTGGAACGACTGCGCGAGAACCCCAAGCGCCGCAGGGATGAACGCTACCGCGGTGAACCAGGCCACCCATCCTGAATAGAGGATGACCGAGATGAATCCGGTGAACGATTCGATGAAGCCCCACACCGGGTTCACGATCCTACTGACGAAGATGTAGTCCCCGCCGGACCTCGGGATGCTCGCCGCAAGCAGCGCGAACACCAACACGCCGCAGATCGCGAGCGGCACTACCGCGAGGCTTGCCGCGATGAGGTTCACGCCAGGGAACGCGTTGAGCGCCCAATACACGTTGTACACAAGCGCCAGACCGATCCCCCCCGCCGCGATCCAGTTGAAGAAGATCGTGTCAACGCGGCCCGCTTCTCTGACCAGCCCCGTCGCATTCCGAACGAACAATCCTTGACCTCCAGGGATGTCCGACTTGGTCTCTTGAGCCATCCTCAACCTCCCCAAACGATGGACCGGGCGCCACCTCTAGCCCACGACAAGCTGCTTCCTCTTGACAGCCCCCCCTTCCAGATCCACGAGGGCCCCCAGGAGCCGACCCACGTTGTACTCGCTTCCAGGGTTGATCGCGACAGAGCCACCAACATCCGTGATCCCACGAGACTCGTGGATGTGACCCGAGAGCACGAGCATCGGCTGGAACGCCTCGACCACTTGCCGCACGGCCGTACTCCCGACGGGGATCATGTGCGGTTGCCCGCCGTTCGTGACCATTGAGAAGTCCGGTCGAAGTTCTGGCGCCAGATCAAGACCCGAGTTGTACGGGGGTACGTGCGCATTGAAGACGAGACGGGTCGGATCCGACACTGCGGCTAGGAGTGCCCTGAGGTCTGATTCGATATCGTTCTCGGGCTTCTCGCGGGGCGTATCCCACGGCGTCGGGTTCGACCAGCCATAACCCGCAACGAGGTAGCCGCCGACCTCTATGACGGTGCCGTCATGGTTCTCTACCGTCGTCGATCTCGAGAGGACGTCTTCGAGAAACGGCTCATCGTCGTTACCCGGCATGATGAGGCACCGGATCCCGGTGCCCTCCAACCGCTTGTCCGCCAACGCGGTCCAGGACTCGGCCTGTTCGCGCATCACAGACGTGAACGCGTGTCTCACGTCCTTCGGACTGTTCATGAGTGTTTCGACTTCGTCGGGCTCGCATACGTAGGGGTAGTACCCATTGAAGCGGATGCTCTCCTCAACCTCCTTTAGACCATTGGCGTCAACAACCCGGTCGGCTCCCAAGAAATGCAGCCGGTACCTGTCCTCGGCTTCTTTCGCGATTGGCACCATCGCCTTGCCGGTGATGTCGCCGCCCAAGATCAACAGATCGGCCGAGTAGAACTTCCCCGCGTTGATGAACTTCTTGAAGCACACCTCAGAACCGTGGATGTCACTTGCGAAGAAGATGCGGAGGTCTTGACCGCGAGGGTTCTGACGCTCGCGTCTGCGAAGGCTCACGGCGCCGCCTTAGCGGGGGGTTGGGGCGGAAGGTGGCGGCCACCCACGGTCCTGCCCAACTGCTGACGACTGGTCCTGTCATTCTCCAGAGTGGTCGCATTCGAGGCGAACAGCTGACCCAGGGCCTCGGGAATACTCGCGAGCTCGTAATTGAACTTCTTAACGTCCCAGACCTCGAAGACCTCAATATCACGGCATCCGGGGAGCCGTCCAAGGAACTCCTCCTTGTATGACCCGAACTGCCGGCCATCCTCGAGCATGACTTCGAAGAGGACGTCGAACCGGCTCGTCGTCAGGCCGACCCACCCCACCTCAGGGCGTTCGACGAGGATGTCAGCGACTGTGTCTGCCTGTCCCGGGTCGAGCTTCAGCCCGACGACCGCCTGAAACAGGTAGCCCAGGCGCCAGGAATTCGGCACCGCGATAACCTGGAGGAACCCGTCTTCCATCAGCTGGAGGGCCCGGAGGCGCACCGTGCCAGGCGAGATACCGAGCCGACGACTGATCTCGCGGTAAGGCCTGCGGCCATCTTCCTGAAGCTCGGCCATGATCTTCCAGTCCAACGCGTCCAACACGCATTTCCTCTCTGACTGACGAATTCTCAATTCGTAGGCACATCTACTACTCCTTCTGTCGCGAACACGCAAGAGAGCCGCTCGTTTAGTCGATTAGGGCCGAGACAGAACGACGATTGTGCAAGCCTGAACGAAGGCTACCGACGCGTTGCGCGAGTGTGCGTTACACAAGCCTGTTCGCGGCTTGCTGGGCCAGCTGAAACGGTCTCACCAGGTCTGCAGCCTCGTTGCCCGAGGTCGGCGAGGTCTACCCGAGGGCCGCGATCAGCCCTTAGATCACTCACCAACCGAGCTTCGGCCAGCGCGTCGACCGCCACGGTGCCTCGCTGCGCGACCAGGAGTGGGTTCGCCTCGATCGACGTCAACCGATCCCGCAGTTCGTGGGCGCCCGCGCGATGTCTTCACGACGCGCGCGACCGCTCGGAGGTCGTGCCGCTCCTCTGACAGGCCGCATCGCGCGGCCTGTGAGCGGAGGGTTCACACACAAAACCGCTTGCACCCCCGTCAGAGGGTTAGCGGTGATGGCGGCTTCCTCAACCGACGTCGAGCGCCGCTTGGCCGAGATGAGGAAGCGCGTGACGGTGCGCCACTAGACTCGCCCCGGGAGGATGGCCGAGCGGACGAAGGCGACGGTCTTGAAAACCGTTGGTCCCGCAAGGGGCCCGTGGGTTCGAATCCCACTCCTCCCGCGAAGGGTCCGTCCCAGCTCCGCCGAAGCCCGTCGTCGGTGTGTAGGCACTTGTCATCTGCCCTCTGCTGACGGGCTCGGCGCAAGCAAGGTTCGACCCGCCCTCCACGTCAGGCCTCGTTAGATGTTCATTAGAAGTCGGAGGTCGGAGCCTTCGCAACACCTCCGCTATCGGCCTGCGCCCGTACCGTGGCAGATGCAGCGGGTCGCCCGGGTCGGCCCTGCAGGGAGCCGTCGAGATGCGCGAACGGATCGAGGTCCCGCCGACGTCGCCGCTGGCGCGCCTCGCTCCGGCCGCGGACGTGGCGATCCGGGACCGGGGCCGCATCCAGGCGTTCGCCCTGGCGCTCCGGCCGAAGCAGTGGGTCAAGAACACACTGGTGCTCGCCGCGCCGGGAGCGGCAGGTCTGCTCAGCAAGCCCGATATCCTCGCTCGCGCCGGGTTGGCCTTCGTCGCGATGTGCGCGGTCTCGAGCGCGACGTACCTGGTGAACGACATCGCGGACATCGAAACGGACCGCGCGCACCCGGTCCGTCGCCGGCGACCCGTGGCGGCCGGTCACCTGTCGGTTCGGATCGCGATCGCGGGCGCGGCCGGACTGCTCGCGATCGGCGTCGGCCTCTCCCTTTCACTCGGCGCTCACTTCCTTGCGGTCGTGCTCGCGTACGTGGCCGTGACGACGGCGTACAGCTTCGGCCTGAAACGGGTCGCGGTGTTCGATCTGGTCGCGGTCGCGTCGTGCTTCGTGCTCCGCGCGATCGCGGGTGGCGCCGCGACCCACGTCGGTCCTTCGATGTGGTTCCTGATCCTCACTTCCTCGGGCGCTCTGCTCGTGGTCGTGGGCAAGCGGCAGGCCGATCTCCGGTCGAGCGATGAGGCCCGAGCCGCATCGATGTACCCCGCCGCATACCTGCATGGCGTCTGGGTACTGGCGGCAGGCGTAGCGATCACGGCCTATTGCCTTTGGGCGTTCGCCGAGCCCCACCTGGTCGACGGCATCGCGTGGAGCCAGGTGTCGATCGTGCCGTTCGCCGTGTCGCTGCTCCGCTACGCATACGTGATCGAGCTCGGCGCCGGCGGTGCGCCCGAAGAGGTGTTCCTCCACGATCGCGCGCTCCAGGCGACGGTGGTGGCATGGGTCCTCACGTACGGGGCGGGGGTGTACGTCAAGTGATCGACGACGGACGCCCCGAGCGGCTGCTCACCGGGTGGGGGAGGACGGCTCCGTCGCGAGCCACCGTGGTCCGGCCCCTCGACGCAGCTGCCATCGCGGCGGAGCTGGTGTCTCCCTCGCGTCGCGGTGTGTTGCCGCGCGGGCTCGGCCGAAGCTACGGAGACGTGGCGCAGAACGGCGGCGGCGTCGTGCTCGACATGACCGGTCTCGCTGGCGTCGAGGCGTTCGACGAGCGAGCGGGAACGATCACCGCCCTCGCCGGAACCTCGCTCGACGCGATCCTGCACATCATCGTGCCGCGCGGATGGTTCCTGCCCGTCACGCCGGGCACGCGCTTCGTCACGCTCGGCGGTGCGATCGCGAATGACGTCCATGGCAAGAACCATCACGTCGATGGTGGGATCGGCGACCACGTCCCGGCGTTCGACCTCGTGACGGCCGACGGCCTCGAACGCTCGGTCACGAGCGCGAGCGATCCGGAGACCTTCGCGGCGACCGTCGGTGGGATGGGTCTCACGGGCGTGATCACGCGCGCGACGCTCCGGCTACTGCCGATCGAAACCTCGCGCATGCGCATCGACACGGAACGAGCCGCGGATCTGGACGATCTCATGGCGCGGATGATGTCGGGCGACGACCGATACCGGTACTCCGTCGCGTGGGTCGACGGGCTTGCTCGCGGCCGGACGCTCGGACGCTCGGTGTTGACCCGCGGCGACCACGCGACGCTCGAGGAGTTGGGGGATCGGTGGAGCGGCGACGTCCTCGCGTTCGACCCGAGCTCCCTGCCGTCGGTGCCCGCGGCGATCCCCAATCTCATCACCCCGATCACCGCGCGCGTGTTCAACGAGCTCTGGTTCCACAAGGCGCCCATGAAT
>JBOGVK010000005.1:0-10304 GCA_050692375.1 Actinomycetota bacterium | reverse complement strand
GGCGTCGGCGTCTCGGTCGTCAACGCACTGTCCGCGAAGATGACGGCCGACATCATGCGTGAAGGGTTCTCGTGGCATCAGGAGTACTCATGCGGCCGCGCGACCACCAAGCTGATCAAGGGAAAGGCCAGCACGAAGCACGGCACCACGATCCGATTCTGGCCCGACCCGGAGATCTTCATCGAGACGACGGAGTTCAAGCGTGAGCTGCTCACCGAACGCCTGCGGGAGCTCGCGTTCCTGAATGCGGACCTCGAGATCCATCTCCTCGACGAGCGCGAGGACCCGGTCCACAAGGACGTCTACCGCTACCACGACGGCCTCAGGGACTTCGTGAAGTACCTGAACGGCAGCAAGGACGTCATCCACAAGCCGATCGCGATCGATCAGAAGGGCGACGATGAGGTCGAGATCGCGATGCAGTGGAACGCCGGCTACACCGAGTCGTTCTACTCGTTCGCCAACACCATCAACACGCACGAAGGCGGCATGCACGAGGAGGGCCTCAAGAAGTCCCTCACGAACGTGATCAACCGATACGCGCGCGCCAAGGGATTGGTGAAGGAGAAGGAGGAGAACCTCATCGGCGAGGACGTACGCGAGGGTCTCACCGCGATCATCTCCGTCAAGTTGCGGGATCCGCAGTTCGAGGGACAGACGAAAACGAAGCTCGGCAATGCGTCGATGCGCTCGCTCGTCGAGACCACGGTGAACTCGCAGTTCTCGACGTGGATGGAGGAGCACCCCGCCGACGCGAAGCGCATCGTGGCCAAGGGCATCGCGGCGGCCAAGGCGCGGATGGCCGCGCGGCAGGCCCGCGACCTCACTCGGCGCAAGTCGTTCTTGGAGTCGGGGTCGCTGCCGGGCAAGCTGGCCGACTGTCAGCTCACCGATCCCGAGGCGTGCGAGCTCTACATCGTGGAGGGTGACTCGGCCGGCGGCTCGGCGAAGAGCGCGAGAGACCGTGCGACGCAAGCCATCCTGCCGATCCGAGGGAAGATCATCAACGTCGAGAAGGCGCGGCTGCACAAGACGCTCGAGAACCTCGAGATCCAGGCGTTGATCACAGCGATCGGAACGGGCATCGGTGAGGAGTTCGACATCGAGAAGGCTCGGTACCACCGCATCGTGATCATGGCCGACGCCGACGTCGACGGCGCCCACATCCGCACGCTGTTGCTGACGTTCTTCTTCCGTCAGATGCGCGAGGTGATCGAGGCGGGATACATGTACCTGGCCCAGCCGCCTCTGTACCTCATCAAGGAAGGCAAGCAGGAGCGCTATTTCTTCACGGAGCAGGAATGGGACGCGTACCGCAAGGAGAACGGCAACGCGAACAAGAAGATGGATCCGCAGCGGTTCAAGGGCCTCGGCGAGATGGACGCTAACCAGTTATGGGAGACCACGATGAACCCCGAGCAGCGCACGTTACTGCGCGTGACGCTCGACGACGCCGCCACCGCGGACCGGTTGTTCACCATCCTGATGGGTGACGACGTCCCCGCACGCAAGGCGTTCATCGAGCTGAACGCGAAGGACGTCCGCAACCTGGACGTCTGAGCCGGCTCCGCACAACCTGAATCGCAGGCCATAGACCACAGGCCAAAGACATAGGAAGGGACCATGTCGCAGAACCTGTTCGCCGGTCGGATCGAGGACATCCAGCTCGAGGACGAGATCCAGAGCTCGTACCTCGACTACGCGATGTCGGTCATCGTGGGTCGTGCGCTTCCCGACGTCCGCGACGGCCTGAAGCCGGTCCACAAGCGGATCCTGTGGGCCATGCTCGAGGCTGGGTATCGCCCCGATCGCCCGCACCGCAAGTCCGCTGCCGTGATCGGCGATGTGTTGAAGAAATATCACCCGCACGGCGACCAGTCGGTGTACGACGCCTTGGTCCGCATGGCGCAGGAATGGTCGCTCCGCTACCCATTGGTCGACGGGCACGGCAACTTCGGGTCGGTCGATGGCGATCCGGCCGCCGCCTATCGCTACACGGAAGCGCGTCTCGCGCCCATGGCCATGGAGATGCTGCGCGATATCGAGGCCGAGACCGTCGACTTCGTCCCGAACTTCGACGGGTACGAGCAGCAGCCGGTCGTGCTGCCGAGCCGGTTCCCGAACCTGTTGGTGAACGGCTCGGGCGGGATCGCCGTCGGCATGGCCACGAACATCCCCCCGCACAACCTGGGCGAAACGATCGATGCGGTCGTGCATTTCCTGGACAACCCGGAGTCGACGCCGGGGGACCTCATGAAGTTCGTCAAGGGCCCCGACTTCCCGACCGGCGCGACGATCATGGGGCGGCAGGGCATCAAGGACATCTATGAGACCGGGCGGGGCTCGATCAAGGTTCGCGCGGTCGCGCAGGTGGAGGAAGCCGCGAACGGCCGGTCGAAGATCGTGGTGACCGAGCTGCCGTACCAGGTCAACAAGGCGCGCCTCGCGGAGAAGATCGCCGAGCTCGTGAAGCTCGGCCGGTTGAAGGACATCGCCGACCTCAAGGATGAGTCCAACCGCGAGGGCATGCGGTTGGTCATCGAATGCAAGCGCGCCGCGAACCCACAGGTCCTGCTGAACCAGCTCTACAAGACGACGCAGCTCCAGGAGTCGTTCGGCGCCATCATGCTCGCGCTCGTCGACGGGGTGCCGCGCACGCTGAACCTGGCGGAGATGATCGGCTACTACGTCGACCACCAGGTGGACGTCGTCTCCCGCCGCACGCAATACCTGTTACGCAAGGCCGAGGAGCGCGACCACATCGTCTTGGGCCTGTTGATCGCGCTCGATCATCTGGACGAGGTCATCGCCATCATCCGGGCCTCCCAAGACGCCGAGGCCGCGCGGAAGCGCCTCATGACGAAGTTCAAGCTCAGCGAGATCCAGGCGAACCACATCCTGGACATGCCGCTCCGGCGCCTGACCAAGCTCGCGAAGACCGAGCTCCAGGAAGAGCACAAGAAGCTGCTCGAGGAGATCAAGTACCTCAATAGCTTGCTGAAGGATCCCAAGCTCCTCCGAGGCGTGATCAAGGAGGAGATCCTCGAGATCCGCAAGAAACACGCCGACGCGCGCCGCACGAAGATCATGGCCGACGAGGGCGACCTGGACATCGAGGATCTGATCGCCGAAGAAGACGTGATCATCACGGTGTCGAGGGCCGGCTACGTGAAGCGGCTCCCGGTCGACGCGTTCAAGCGGCAACTTCGCGGTGGGAAGGGCGTTCGAGGGCAGAACCTCAAGGAAGAAGACGTCGTGAAGCACGTGTTCACGACGACCACGCATCACTGGATGCTGTTCTTCACGACGAAGGGCCGTGTGTATCGCGTCAAGGCGCACGGGATCCCGGAGTCGGGCCGAACCGCGCGCGGCCTCTACGCCGCGAACCTGCCGGGCGTCGCGCTCGACGGCGACGAGCAGATCAGTGCGGTGATCGATCTCAAGGAGTACGAGGCCGGCAAGTACCTGCTGTTCGCGACCCGCAAGGGCATCGTGAAGAAGACCTCGTTGGCGGAGTACGACTCGCCGCGGACCGGCCTGATCGCGATCAACCTCCGCGATGGCGACGAGTTGATCGACGTGAAGCTCACCGATGGCAAGGACGAGATCTTCCTGGTCTCGCGCAGAGGGCAGGCGATCCGGTTCAAGGAATCGCTCGCGCGCTCGATGGGCCGGGGGACCGGAGGCGTGATCGGTATGCGTCTGGCCGACGACGACCGGGTGCTGGCTGTGGGCCTCGCCTCCGACGGCGAGGAGATGATCAGTGTTACCGAGCAGGGCTACGGCAAGCGGTCGAAGCTCGCCGACTACCCGCCGAAAGGCCGTGGGGGCAAGGGGGTCATCGGCCACCAGCTCACGAAGAAGACGGGGCTGCTCGCCGGTGCGTACATCGGCAGCAAGGACATCGACATGTTCGTGATCTCCTCGAGCGGCCAGGTCGTCCGCGTTCCCGCCGCCGACATCCGTCGCGTCGGGCGGGCCAGTCAGGGTGTGCGGACGATGCGCGTCGAAGAGGGCGCCACGGTGGTCGCGCTCGCGCCGGTCATCATCCAGATGGACGACGAGGAGTAGCGCGCTCCGATCCATCCGTCGGTAGAGGCACGCGCTTGAACACCCGCCAGAGCACCAGGTCGTAGACGCACTTCAACGCGCCCGCCGCGACGAAGGGCGCGCCGAACGCCACGTTCTGCATCAGCGCGGTGCCGATCGCGGGGCCGAACGGGCGAGTCACGTAGCGCGAAGTGTTCGTGAACGCCGCCGCCGCCGTTCGCTCCTCCGGGTCGACCATCGCGGAGACGTAAGCCTGACGGGTCGGCACATCCATCTGCGACAGCGCGAACCGCGCGAGCAGCACCGCGATGGCCAACCCGAGCGAGGGCATGAAGGGCACCAACAGCAGGAGCACGTTCGACGGTAGGTGCGTGAAGACCATCGTGTTGAGCAGGCCGAACCTGGCACCGACGCGAGCCGCCACGATCGACGAGGCCGCCTGCAACAGACCTCCCGCGAACACGACCAGGCTCATGACCTGCGCGGATGCGCCGAACTTCCGCTCGAACCAGAACACCACGAACGTGGTCACGACGAACCCGCCTGCGAACGCGTCGAGCGCGAACAGCGAGCCGAGCCGGAACACCGTCTTCCGCGAGCGCTCGAGGGGATGCTGCGCGTGCGACGCGCCGGCCGCTTCGACGGCGGGTGAGAGCGCCCGAGCCAAGACCACGCAGGCCATCGCCCCGACCGGGAAGAGGAGCAGCCATCGCTGGTCGTTCGGCGCGCCGGACCACGCGTCCCGAAGGAACGCCGGCCCGCCCGCCGCCAACGCGCCGACCGCGCCCGAGAGGTAGGCCACCGCGTTGTAGCGTCCGAAGACGTGGACCCGCGCCTCGGCGGGCGCCTGTCCGATCATGGCTTGCTCGAGCGACGTGATCGGGCCGGATTCGTTGGCGTCGGTCGACATCATCCCCGTGAGCGCGAACGCGACGAGCACGAAGAAGGAATCCGTCAGCGCGAAGACGACGCCGACGATCCCGAACGTCACGAGCAGGATCGTGTACGACCGTCGGCGCCCGATCCGGTCACCGACGAGGCCGACCCCCACGGTGGCGAGCGCCATCCCCGCGAGCATCGCCGTGAACACCAGTCCCACCCGTGCGTCCGACAGCCCTCCGTCGGCGAGGGACGTCCCTAGCACCACCGTGCCGAAGCCATAGAGCGCGGCCCGGATCGCCTGGACCGACAGGATCCTGCGGAGGTCCCGTTCGATCGTCGCTTGGTGTTGAGGACGAGCCGTCACGCAGGGGACGATAATCGGTCCCGTGTATCCCGCCGCCGGTTCCGCGATCCTCGTCACGGCGAGCGCGCTCGCGCTCGTGACCGCCGGGTGGCTCCGTCCGTGCCTGCCTCGACCGGCGATCGACGCCACGATGGCGCTGGCGGGGGCCGGGATCGGATTCGGAGGGCTGCTACTCCGACACGATGTCAGGCTCTCATCGTGGATCGTGGGACCCCTGCTCCTGGCGGTGATCGCGCTGCTGCACGTACGTGCTTTGTTCGGGGGCGAGGGACCGTTCCGCACCTGAGCCGCGGCGAGGGTGCTTGCCCTTGCCGGTGCGTACCCTTAGAAACGCAAAGGAGATGTCTCTGACAGCCGAGGATCCGATACAAGCGCCCCCCGCCCCCTCGCCGGCTCCGAGCCGTAGCGGGTCGGTCAAGGCCGTCGGTCGTCGTACGCGCGTCGTCGTTCGCAAGGTCGGCCCGCTGTCGGTGTTGAAGTTCTCGCTGCTCTTCTACTTCTGCGTGATGTTGATCGTGTACTTCGCGCTGATGATCATCTACTGGCTGCTCAGCGCGATCGGCGCGATCGACTCGGCGAGCCGGCTGCTCGGCTACGTGTTCGCGTCCGGCACGTCTGGAACCACACAGGCCGTTCGGATCCGGTTCGGATCGGTGTTCAGCTGGTTGTTCCTGATCGGGCTGGCGAACGTCGTGGTCTGGTCGCTGGTGAATCTCTTCGTGGCGTTCCTCTACAACCTGATCAGCGATGTGGTGGGCGGCATCGAAGTGACGCTCGCCCAGAAACCCTGACGTCCGCCGTCGGCGACGTTTGACACCCTCTTCGGGGCGTGGCTACGCTGCCGAACCCGTGACGCGGGGCCCGTAGCTCAGCTCGGTTAGAGCGCTGCCCTGATAAGGCAGAGGTCGATGGTTCAAATCCATCCGGGCCCACCACCACCCCGCACCCGCTTGCGTGTCCGTCCCGCCTGGGAAGATGCGAGAGGTGGCCAAAGGTCTACCATCACTGAGAGGGTGGAGGTCCACGATCCAAGATTCACGATCCAAGATTCACGATCAAGAGATCGATCGAGGCCCGATCCCGGAAGGAGGGCACCCCATGGCAGACGACTCCGAGGTGACCGAGAAGAAGGGCGGCTTCTTCAGGAAGCTCTTCAAGCTCGCGTTCTTCGCTGCGATCGTCGCCGCGGTGGCCGCGGTCTTCAAGCGCCGCCGTGGTGGAGATGTGGACGACGTCGAGTGGCAGGAGCTTCCGCCGCCCGCGGGCGGCTGACACGTCCACGCAAGGTCTGACATCCGAGAGCCCGTGCTGCGCACGGGCTCTCGGCGTTCCCGGACCCGGCGATAGACTCGCGCGATGGACGCGTGGGATCGGGCGGAACATGCCGCGCGAGCCGCCGGCGTGCAGCTCCGGCCGCTCACCACGATCGAAGACGCCGACCGGATCCTCGACGTGATGATCGCCACCTGGGGGAACCACCAGCTCCTGCCTCGGGAGATGATCCGCGCGCTCGGACACAGCGGGAACATGCCGTACGGCGCGTTCGACGGCGGCGAGCTGATCGGCTACGTCCTGGGGTGGGCGGGCATCGAGCCCGATGACGGCCTCCACGTCCACTCGCACATGTTGGCGACCCTCCCCGACCGGCGGCACCGGGGGGTCGGTCTGGCGCTGAAGCTGGCCCAGCGTGCGCAGTGCCTCGAACAGGGCATCACACTGGTGCGCTGGACGTTCGATCCATTGCTCTCCCGCAACGCTCACTTCAACCTGACGAAGCTCGGGGCGGTGGCGGACCGATTCCTGCCGAACTTCTACGGCGAGATGACGGACACGCTGAACGCGGGGGAGCGGAGCGACCGTCTGATGGTGCGTTGGGATCTGGATCGGGTGCCCTCCGAGCCCACGGCGGCCGTCGGGGTCGAGGTGCTGGGTCGTGGGGGCGACGATCCCGTGTTGCCGTCGCCCGTGCCGTCACACGTGTCACAGGTGGAGGACGTCGGCGATGGGGCGGCCCTCGTCTGCATCCCCCGCGAGTATCACGACCTGCGTGAACGCGACCGTTCGCTCGCTCAGGCCTGGCGGGAAGCGACCTCGGAGGCGTTCTCCGCATGCTTCGACGCGGGTCTCGTCGCGACGGGATTCACCGGCGATTCCACCTATGTGTTCACCCGGGAACGATGACGACGGTCCGCGCGATCGAGATCCGCACGATCGGCCTGCCCCTCGTCGGCACGTTCCGCACGAGTTTCGGCGTGGAGACCGAGAAGGTGTGCGTCGTGGTGCGTCTCGTGACCGACGACGCCGAGGGTTGGGGCGAGTGCGTCGCCGGGATCGACCCCGGCTACTCCGAGGAATTCAACGAAGGCGCCTGGCTCGTCATCCGCGGATTCCTTGCGCCGGCGTTGTTCTCGGCGAGCGACGTGACCGTCGACGACCTGGATCGCGTCCTTGGCGGCGTGCGCGGCCACCCGATGGCGAAGGCGACCGTGATCGACGCCTTCCTGGACGCCGAGCTGCGCGCGCAGGGTCGCTCGCTCGCCGAGCATCTCGGAGCCGACAAGGATCGTGTCGTGTGCGGCGTCTCGATCGGCATAACGCCCACGACCGAACAGCTCTTGGACCAGGTCGCCGGCTACCTCGCGGATGGCTACCGACGCATCAAGCTGAAGATCGAGCCGGGGCTCGACGTGGAGCGCGTCAGCGCGGTTCGAGCCGCACACCCCGACATCGCCCTGTCCGTCGACGCGAACGCGGCGTACACGCTCGACGACGTCGACGTGTTCCGTGCCCTAGACGAGTTCGACCTGCTGATGGTCGAGCAACCGTTACACCCCGACGACCTGGTGCAGCACGCGAAGCTGCAGCGCCAGATCCGCACCGACCTGTGTCTGGACGAGTCGATCCGATCGGCCGCCGACGCCGAGGCGGCGATCGAGCTCGGGGCCTGTCGCATCGTGAACATCAAACAGGGCCGTGTCGGTGGGGTTCCCGAGGCGCGGCGGATCCACGACGTCGCACGTGCGGCCGGCGTACCGGTGTGGTGCGGCGGCATGCTCGAGACGGGGATCGGGCGAGCGACCAATCTGGCGCTCGCGGCCCTCCCGGGGTTCACGCTCCCGGGGGACACGAGCGCGTCCGCTCGATACTTCGCCGATGACATCACGGAGCCGTTCTTGGTAGATCCCGACGGCACGATGAAGGTCCCGACCGGACCGGGGATCGGCGTCGTTCCGCGCGCCGAGCGGTTGAAGGCCACGAGCCTACGCCTCGAGACGCTGACGCCGTAGCACATCTTGCCATCCGCGATATCCGCGGGCTGCTTGAGCCGGAGCCCTTCGCAGGCGACGATAGGCCTTCGCCGCGAGTCCGCCGCGGCGAACAACGACGATGAAGAAACGCGTCATCCGTGCCGAGGAGTTCGAAGTCGTCGACGCTGTCGGCAACGTCCGCCTGCGCATCGGCCTCTCGACCGACGAGTCTCCCTTCTTCTCGATGCTCGATCCGGATGGGCAGGTTCGCGCTCGATTCGGTCTGTCGGCGGACGGCTCGGCCGGTCTTGCGATCGGCGACGAGCATGGAAAGGTCCGCGCGACGCTCGGCCTGTCCTCCGACGGATCGGCGAGCCTGGCGTTCGGGGACAAGAACGGCCGGATCCGAGCGAAGTTCGGTCTGGCGCCTGAGGCATCGCCGACGCTCGGCATGCAGGTCCGAAGCGGGGACCTCCATCAGGTGTACAGCCTGGCCGAACAGGGTTCGCCGACGATGGGCCTCTACGACAAGTCGGGGAAGGTCCGCGTCCGGCTCGGCCTGGCCGCCGAGGGATCACCGATCCTGCGACTGCTCGACCAGGACGGCGAGTTGCGCGCGGTCGTGGGGCTGGCGGGCGACGGCAGTCCGTTCATCCAGTTCATGGACGAACAGAAGGCGCCGACCTGGACGATGCGATGACGGGTTGGTGGGCTGCGGCCTTCGTGGCGCAGTGGTCGCTCCTCGTCGTTCTCGCGCTCGTGGTCGTCGCGCTCGCCCGACAGGTGGGAACGCTCCACCTCCGTCTGGGCCCGCGCGGCGCGTTGGAGATCGACACGGAGGGCCCCGCGCTCGGCGAGGCGCCGCCGCCGATGCCGGGGACGAGCGCGACCGGCTCTCGCGTGCTGGTCGGCGGGCCGGGCCCGAGCCGGCTGGTGCTGTTCTCGTCGGCGACGTGTCCGATCTGCGAGGAGGTGGCGCCGGGGATCGGCGTCGCCGCCTCGTTCGCGGGGATGACACCGATGGTCCTGCACGACCCCGAGCTGGAGCGGGCGTACGACGTGCCGGGGACGCCGTTCATCCTGGTGATGGACGAGTTGGGGATCGTGCGGGCCAAGGGGACCGTGAACAATCTCGAGCAGGTCGAAGGGCTGGTCGACCTGGCGCTCCGCCGCATCGGGGAGGTGCCGGAGCGACGGGCCAGTTGACCCCCATCGAGCGCGCGGAACGGCGCATCGCCTCGCGGACCAGCCGGCGTGGGTTCCTCGGCAAGCTGGGCCGAGGCGTGGTAGCGCTGGCGGGAGGCGGTCTGGTTGCGACCGCGCTCGCGCCCGAGCGGGCGTCGGCTTACACCGACATCTGCGGTCACACGTACACGACCGGCGAGTGTCCGCATCCGTTCGGCAAGTTCGCGCGGACCGATGTGTTCGGCTATCCGGTACACCCGATCTACGGCTACCCGGTCGACGAAGAAGGCGAGATCTACACGGATCCGGCGACGCAGCTGCGGCGCAAGGTATGCCAGGAGCGGGTGCCGGCGACCTTCCACTATGTGAAGGACCCTCGGTACGGCGGTGGCTGGACGCGATGCTGCAACGGCCGGCTGCGCCACATCCAGGACTGCTGTTCGCCGTCGCGCATCCGGATCAACGGCGACGCATCGGTGACGGGGTACTGTCCGCCGAACCTTCGCGTGTTCTGCATCACGTATCGCGAGCTGGAGGCGACGTGCTAGACGGAACGCTCGTCGCCGCGGCGATGA
>JBOGVK010000004.1:0-11171 GCA_050692375.1 Actinomycetota bacterium | reverse complement strand
AATCGCGGCGGTCGCGGCGTGAAAAGCCCGCTCGATCGCGGCTAGGCTAGAATGAAACCATGCACCCCGAGCCCGAGCTGATCGACTTCCGCGACCCCGTTCGCGCGCGCGCCGCACTGGAGCAACTGGCTGAACGGACGTTGGTCGAAGCGCTCGACTGGCTCTACGGCGAGGCGATGCGCCGTCCGACGGCACCCGACCTCTACTCGTCGCTGCGCGAGGACTACTACGGACCATCCGGGGAACCCGGCCCAGCCCCGGCGCACGGCACGACGTCGGAAGAGGTGCTCGCCGAGTTCCATGAGCGATTAGCCCCCTACCTCTACGCCGCCCAGCATCCAGGCTCGTTCAGCTACTTCACACCGCCGCCGCTTCCGATGTCGATCGTCGGCGAGACGCTCGCAGCCTGGACGAACCAGAGCAGCGACGTGTGGCTCGCCGGGATGGCCGGACCGTTCGTCGAAGAGGAGGTCGTCCGATGGCTCTGCGACCTGATCGGCTACGGCACGGGGAGTTGGGGCGTGTTGACATCCGGCGGCGTCATGGCGAACGTCATGGGGCTCACCGTCGGCCGTGACATCCACCTCGCCAAGTTGCTCGGCCTCGACGAGCCGCCGCGGGGTGCGCAGCTCGAGAACGTGCGCGTGTACGCGAGCGATCAGGCCCACTACTCGATCAAGCGCGGACTGGACATCCTCGGGTTCCCGGAGGCGACGCTCCGTGTGGTGCCATCCGACGATCGTTTCCGGTTGCACGCCGAGCTGGTCGCGGCCGCGATCGCCGACGACCGCGTCGCCGGCCTCACGCCGTTCTGCATCACGCCGGTTGCCGGCTCGACGAACACCGGCTCGGTGGATCTGATCGGCGAGCTGGCGGACCTGGCCGAGCGAGAGGGACTCTGGCTCCACGTGGATGCCGCGTACGGCGGCGCGGTGCGCTTGTCACCGCGGGATGCGGACCGTGTGACGGATCTCGAACGCGCGGACTCGCTGACGATCGACCCGCACAAATGGTTCTTCCAACCGTACGACATCGGGGCGTTGCTCGTGAAGCGCCGCGAGAACTTGCTGCACACGTTCCACGGCGAGCCCGAGTACTACAGGGTATGGGAGCCCGAGGACGAGCCGCTGCACTGGTACCAATACTCGCTGGAGGGCACCCGGCGGTTCCGCGCGCTCAAGCTCTGGATGTCGTGGAAGCACCTGGGCACGGAGGGGTTCGCTTCCCTGATCGAGCACAACGTCGACCTCTCTGCGTACTTCACTCGACGGCTCCACGACGAGGGGTTCGACGTCGTCGACCCAGAGCTCTCGGTCGTGTGCTTCCGGCATGTCCCGGCCGCGCTCGCGAGCGCGGCCGGGAGCGCGATCGATGCCTATCAGAAGGGATTGCAGCGCGCCCTGGAGGTGAGCGGCGCCGGCTGGGTCTCGACGACCACCCTGCGCGGTCGTACGTATCTCCGAGCCGGGATCGTCAACTACCTCTCGACCGAGGAGGACGCCGATCGCGTGGTCGACACGCTCCTCGGCGCGTCAGAACGCGTCCTCGAACAGCTCGACCTGGGCGCCGCGGGGACCTAGCGCAACGCTCGCCACATCGAACCGGATCCCGCCGGGACGTGCTCCGCTTGCCTGCAAGAACGCCTCGGCGACCGCCCGTACCTTGGCGCGTTTCCGGCCGGTCACGGCCTCGTAACCCCCGCCGAACGCCGCTCCCCGCCGTGTCTTCACCTCGCAGAACACGAGTGTGTCCCCGCGCATCACCACCAGATCGAGCTCCCCGATCCGGCACCGCCAGTTCCTCGACACGAGCCGATAGCCACGGTGCAGGTACGTGTCGAGCGCGGCATCCTCGCCCGCACTGCCGGCCATCGCCCCCGCGCGGGACATGTCGCGACGTTACGCCGAGGGTCCGACACGAGGGAGCGAGTCGGTCCTACTGCGTCGCCGGAGCCTCGGGGAGCGTCGTCGGCTCGTCGCGTCGAGCGAGCTCTTCGACGTTCACGTCGCGGCGGGTCATCACGCGGACGGTCGCCACGAATCGCGCCGGGCGGAACATGTCCCACACCCAGGCATCGGCCAGATCCACCTGTACCCATCCACCGTCGAGGTGCGAGACGTCGACCTTGTTCGCGAGATAGAACCGACGCTCGGTCTCGATGACGTACGTGAACATCGGCAGGACGTCGCGGTACTCGCGGTAGAGCTCGAGCTCGCGCTCCTCTTCGAAGCGTTCGATGTCGTCGGATTCCATGGCGTCACCCATCCTCTCACGCACGCACGACATCACCGCGACCGAAGCCCGGCAGCGACACCTGCCCCACGCCCGCGAACGACAGTCGGTGGATCGGCGTGGGACCGAGGCGGTCCAGCACCTCCCAGTGCTCGGGCGTGCCATACCCCTTGTTGTGGTCGAACCCGAAGTCCCGGTACCGGCGGTGGAGGCGACGCATCATCGCGTCCCGGGTCACCTTCGCCACGATCCCGGCAGCCGAAACGCTCGCCGCAACCGCGTCGCCCTTCTTGATCCCCAGGGTAAGGCATGGCATGCGCGGCACCGGGAACCCGTCCGTGAGCACGTAGTCGGGCTCCACGTCGAGCGCCTTCACGCACCGACGAAGGAGCGCGATGTTCGATCGGTGAAGACCACGTGTATCGATGACACCCGGCTCGATCTTCCGGACGGCGAACGCAACAGCGCCCGCGACGATCCGCTCGTATGCCGCCTCTCGCTGCAGCCGCGTCAGCACCTTCGAGTCGTCGATCCCGTCGAGGTCGAACCCTTCCGGCAGGATCACCGCTGCCGCGACGAGCGGTCCGGCGAGCGCGCCCCGTCCTGCCTCGTCGACGCCGGCGATCCGCGCGAAACCCTGCTCGCGGAGCACCCGCTCGTATCGGTCGAGGTCGATCTTCAGTGCAGCCATCCCACTCGCGATGGAGGCCAGATGATCACGAACGCTTGCCCGATCACCCGGTCGATCGGGATGTAACCCAACCCACCGGGTGGCGGGAACCGTGAGTCTCCCGAGTGGTTCCGGTTGTCCCCCATCACGAACAGCATGCCATCCGGGACCGTCTCAGGCCCGAAGGAGCGGGTATCCAGGTCCGCTTGGTTCACGTAGGGCTCGGAAAGCCTGCGGCCGTCGACGTAGGTCACCCCATCTCGTATCTCCCAGGTTTCGCCGGGGAGCGCGACCACGCGTTTGATGAAGTCGTCGTCGGCGGGACGCACCACGCCGATCCCCTCGCCCAACCAATGGATCAACCCGCCGACGATCCCCCGGTCCTGGGGCGTGGGGGTCGGATCCGCGAACACGATGATGTCGCCGCGCTCGATGTCGCCGAATCGATAGGCGAGCCGGTTCACCAGGATGCGATCCCCCACTTGGAGGGTGGGTACCATCGAGCTCGACGGGATGAAGAACGCCTGGATGAGGAACGTCTTGATGACGATCGCGATGATGAGAGCCGCGATGGTGAGCAGGCCGAATTCCCGAAGGAAGCGCGAGCCCGCCTCGCCGTCATCGCGCGCGTGAGATGTGGGTGTGTTCGGCGCTTCTTCCTCGGTTGGCTGAGACGACGCCGGTTCCGCGAGTGGTTCGGGCGATCCTGGGCCGTCGCCCACCAGCTCAGCCCTCGGCCTTCTCCTCCGCCTCGTCGGCGGACGCTTCAACCCTGGCGTCGGATCCGTCGGCCGACTCTTCGTCCGGCTCTGGGGATCCGTCGGCTCCCTGGTCCACCTCGAGAGCGTCGTCGGCCTCGACCGAAGCGTCCAGATCGGCTTCGTCAGGCTCCTCGTCGGTCTCTGATCGCTGGGCTGCAACCGCTGCAGCCTCCAGCGCCGCGAGCTTCGCGTCGTCCAGCCGGCGTTCCTTGATCCGGGCCTTCTTTCCGCGCAATTCGCGAAGGTAGTAGAGCTTCGCCCGGCGAACCCGACCGCGACTCACGATCTCGAGCTTCGCGATCGAGGGTGAATGCACGGGGAACGTGCGTTCAACGCCGACGCCGAAGGAGATCTTGCGAACGGTGAACGTCTCGCGCAAGCCCCCGTTCTGACGACGGATCACCACGCCCTGGAACACCTGTACCCGCTCGCGATTCCCTTCAACCACTCGGACGTGCACCTTCACGGTGTCGCCGGGGCGGAACTCCGGGATATCCGAGCGCAGATAAGCCTGCTCGATGAGATCGGTCTTGTTCACAGCGGTGGTCGAGTGTACCAGCGGGCTTCCGCGCGCTGTTCTTCGCGATGCGAGGCTCGACCGGAAGAGCAGCGCGAGGCATGATGTGCCGCTCGGCGCCCGACCGACGCCGGGACACGACTGAGAGGGAGTACCGGGTGGGAGCGATCATCTTCGCCGCCGTCGTCGGCGGCATCGCCCTGGTGCTCGGGATCCAGTCCGCGGTGCACAGGCGCCGGCTCGCCCAGACCGGCATCCGCGTCGACCTCGCGATCCGCCAGCACATAGATGCCGCCAACGGATCGATGGGTCCCCTGCCGATGGATATCGGCAGGGTCCTCGGCGCCGCCCTCGGCCGTGCCGGAGACGGCGTGGACGTCTACGAGTTGATCTTGGACCGGGTCGATCTCAGTCGGTTCCGGCCGACACTCGCGTCAGATATCGAAGTCAAGCGATTCGACCTGCGATGGGGCAACGACTACGTGATGGTGGCGAATCCCCGCGCGATGCTCTACTTTCGACTTGAGCCCTGGGAAGCCGACCTGCTGGCGTTGATGGATGGGACACGGACCGTCGGCGACATCGCGGTTGCTCGCCTCGAGGAGGATGGCGACCTCGACGCCTCGGGTGTGACCCAGTTGGTCCAGATCCTGGAGCTCGGCGGATTCCTCGAGCCCGTCCCGGTCGGGGCCGAGCGAGGACTGGCTCGAGCCCTCGATCCGCTCACTCCGGCCCAACGGAACATCCGGATCTTCCTGAAGACGCTCTCGATCGAATGGACCGGCGCCGACCAGTTCGTGAGTTGGTGGTACCGGCGTCTGCTGCGGCCGTTCTTCCGACCGGTGGGAGCGACGGTTGCCGCCCTGATCGCGATCGGCGGGTTCGTTGCGTTCCTGGACATCGAGAGCTCCGGGCGCTACAGGCTAGGTTCGAGCTCAGCTCCCGCGGAATCGCTCATCCTGCTGGGACTCGGGTTCGTGTTGACGTTCTTCCATGAGCTCGGCCACGCCGCCACGATCACCCACTTCGGTCGGCGAGTGAAGAGCGCCGGGTTCATGATCTATTTCGGTTCCCCCGCGTTCTTCGTGGAAGCGTCCGACAGCCTGATGCTCGATCGACGGCAGCGGATCCTCCAGTCCTTCGGTGGTCCGTTCGCCGAGCTGATCTTGGCGGGCCTATCGACGCTCCTGTTGGCGCTGATGCCGGGCGCGAGCTTCGCCGGTTTGCTCTACCGCTTCGCATTGATCAACTACTTCGTCATCTTCCTGAACCTGATCCCCCTCCTGGAGCTCGACGGCTACTGGATCCTGTCGGACCTGATCCAGGTGCCCGATCTCCGACCGCGCTCGCTCCAGTTCCTGCAGCACGATCTGTGGCACAAGCTGCGGACGCGCGAGCGATTGAGCAGGCAGGAAGTGGGGCTAGGCCTGTACGCCGCCATCGGAGTCGTGTTCACGATCGTGTCCTTCTATACCGCGTACTTCTTCTGGAAGCGCATCTTCGGAGGCTTGGTGTCCTCGTTGTGGAACGGCGGCGTCGTCTCGCGGCTCTTGCTCCTGCTGCTCGTCGTGTTCCTGGGCGGACCCGCGATCCGCGGTATGGTCCAGCTGCTCCGCGCGATCCTTCGGCGCGTCCGCGGGTTCGTGCGCGGGATCGTGTTCCGGGCAGAGTCGCGGTGGCGGGTCGAGGCTGCGGAGTTGATCGACGCCTTGCCCGCGTTCGACGATCTGCCCGTGGAGATCCTCAACGACCTTGCCGGGCGCGTGACGCTCCGACGTGTACGCACCGGACAGCCGATCTTCCGCCAGGGAGACCGACCGACGGCGTTCTACGTGGTGCGCAACGGGCGCATCGCCGTGGAGGAGGAAGGTCACGCGTCGGGCGATGTGCGGTTGCTTCGAACGATGGAACGTGGCGAATCGTTCGGCGAGATAGGGCTGCTGGAATCGGCGCGGCGGACGGCGACCGTTCGCGCGATCGACGACGCCGAGGTCTTCGAGATCGACAAGGGGACCTTCGACCGCCTGCTCGCCGACTCGATCCACGCTCCGGAGTTCGCGCCGACGATGCAGGCGATGTCGGAACTCAGGGATCTTCCGCCGTTCGCGGGTCTGGGAACGACGAGCCTGGCGGAGTTGCTCGAGCACGGCCGCTGGACCTCGCTCCCTCCGGGAACTCCACTCGTGACACAAGGCGAACCCTCGGATCTCTTCTACGTCATCCACTCGGGTCAGGCCACGGTCTCGAAGGACGGCCGGGACGTCGCGACGTTGGGTCCCGGAGCGCATTTCGGCGAGATCGGGCTGCTGGCTTCCGCGCCTCGGAGCGCGACGGTCACGACCCTGACACCCATGCGCGCGTTCGCGCTCGACCGGGAGGGCTTCGATAGCGTCGTCGCAGACGCGTTCACGCGGGGCAGCCTGAAGCTCGCGACCGGTCGCACGTGGCACCATTGACCGTCCTTTGCCGAGGGGCCATAGAGGAGGGGGGAGAGCTTGGACTGTTGGCACTGCCGTCGCACCGCGGTGGGGATCTGTCGGTTCTGTGGAAGAGGGGTGTGCGAGGACCACGCCAAGATGCAGCCCTTCATCCTGGAGCTCTTCAAGACCACCGGCGTGACGCGCTCACTCGTCGTCGAGGACGCTCTGTTCTGCGGCGTCTGCAAACCGCGCCCCGAGCCCGTCGAGCTTCCCGAGCTCGACACGTGACCTACGTCACACTCTTGGCTGTGACGTAGGTCACCTGATGGCGTGACAGCCGACACGCGATCGCCGTGGCGGAGAGCACACAAGGGTTGGTGACCGGCGGCACAGCCATCGGGTGGTGTTCGCGACGATGATGCCGACATCGTTCAGCGCCCAGGGGGGCCGAGCAGAGGAGGAGCAGGATGCCGGAGAAGAGGATCCAGCCGAAGGCAGCGGCGACCGAGTCCGCCAAGGCCACAACCGCCGCAGCCGGCGTGCAGAAGAAGTCCCTGAGGAAGCTCGCCAAGAAGAAGACCGCGAAGAAGATGGGCAAGTAGATCCGAAACATCTGAACGGCAACGTTCGAAGCAACGGGCCCGGTCCGCCGGGCCCGTCTTCGTTCTGACGGGCTCGATGGAACCGATCGGACCGATGGGGCCCTGGCGCACTAGGCTACGCGCCATGACCGAAGCGGGCGGGGACGCGAAGTTGGTGCAGGGCGCCATGCTGTCGACGCCGCTCCTGGACGGAGTGCCGAAGGCCGCGGTCGGGGAGCTCGCTGCCGCCGGCCGCGTCCGTCATTTCCGCAAGGGAACCTACCTCTGCCACCAGGGCGATCCGGCCGAAGAGATCTACTTCCTGTTGGACGGCCGGGTTGAGATCAGCTCGAACTCGGTGACCGGCAGCCGTGTCCTGCACGCCACGGTGGACGTCCCTCAGTTCGTCGGTGAGCTGGGCGTGCTCGCGGAGATCGATCGCACGGCGAGCGTGCTCACGCTCGAGGATTCGAGCGTCTGGATCGCGGCATCCGGCGATTTCCTCAGCTTCCTGGCAGATGAGCCCCTAGCAGCTCGAAGCCTCCTCCGCGTGCTTGCGCGCCAAGTGCACTCGCACGAGGCGTTCGTGGACGACCTCCTCTTCCTCGACCTCAAGGGGCGCGTCGCCAAGCGGCTGCTCCAGATGGCCACGCCGTCGCTGGAGGATCTCCCCGCCGACGGGCGCGTGATCCCGGGCATCACACACGCCGACCTAGCCAGCCTCTGCGGAGGAAGCCGGGAGAACGTCACCCGGGTCCTGTCTGAATTCCAACGCCGAGGATTGCTCGAGCGCGACGGCAAGCGCTTCGTGCTGCGGAAGGTTGACGGCCTGGCGAAGATCGCCGGCCTCTGACCACCTAGCCGTGGCCCGGATCCACCAGGTCGGGGCGGTTGCGCCGGGTCTTCTGCAGAGCGACCGTCCGTCGCCAGCGTTCGATCTCCGCATGATCGCCAGACAGCAGCACGTCGGGGACCGCCATCCCCCTGAACTCCCGGGGCCGTGTGTAGTGGGGATGGTCCAAGATCCCGTCCTCGCCGAAGGAGTCCCGCTCGTGTGACTCCTCCTTGCCGATCACGCCCGGCACCAGCCGGGTGACTGCTTCGAGCACGACGAGCGCAGGAAGCTCCCCACCGGAAAGCACGTAGTCGCCGATCGAGATCTCCTCCGCCGGAAGGCCCTCGACGACCCGCTCGTCGATCCCCTCGTACCGGCCGCAGATCAGCACCAGCCAGGGCTCTTGAGCGAGCTCCCGCGCGAGCGACTGATCGAAACGACGGCCTGCGGGTGAGAGCACGATGGTCCGACCTCGTCCCGGACCGAGGGACTCGACGGCCGCAAAAACCGGCTCGGCCTTCATCACCATCCCCGGGCCACCGCCGAACGGTTCGTCGTCCACCTGACGGTGGGGGTCGGTCGTCTGATCTCGGATGTCGTGGATGCGGATGTCGAGGACCCCGCCCATCACCGCGCGGCCGAGCAGGCTCTCGCGGAGTGGGCTTTCGAAGATCGCCGGGAAGATGGTGAAGACGTCGATCCGCATCCCGGGAGGCTAGCGCGCCCAAGGGGCCCTCGCGGGGTCCGTTGGGCGGTAGCGAACGGTCGCTCAGCCGAGCCGGACGCCGATCGTTGCCGATGTCGGGGATGCCTTCCGGCGTCCGACGATCGCCGCGAGGAGACCGCTCCCCACCCTGCGAACGGTCGCGGTTGGGCCACGACCCCGGTCGACGCAGATCGAAGCGGCCGCGCGATCCTGCGTTGCCGCACGCACTCGATCTTGGATCTGGTACTTCGCGATCTCTCCCGTCAGCATCTCCGACACCTCCGTGGGTCCGATGGATCGAAGGTACGCCGACCGGGTCGCGGCACCGATGCTCGGCGACACGATCCGACGGTGCTCTCGATCAACGCAGGGATGTGCCACAAGTCACACGACGGACGTCACTCGCCAGATATCACTGGCCAGATATCACTGGGAGGATCTCGGCGGATCGTCTGGCGCTGTGAGACCCGCGATGTCTCGCACGAGCACGCGCCCCGCCGCGACATCCACCTCGACCACGACTTCGCCGATCGCCGGCACCAGGGTCTCGGTCCCCGCCGCGTCCACCGCCACCCAGAGATCGTTCGCCGGATTGGCGATGACGTCGACGATCGCGCCGAGGATCCGCCCGGATTCCGTCACCACCTCGCAACCCTCCAGTTGGTGGGGCCAATACTCCCCCTCGGGGAGTTCCGGCAACGACGATCGAGGAACGACGAGGGTGACGCCGCGGAGGGCTTCGGCGGCGTTGCGATCCACGACGCCCTCGAACGCGACGAGGAGCCGGCCCCCGTTCGCACGAGACGCGCGGATGCGGACCTCGCGACCGTCCTCGATGAACAGCTGCGACCCTGGGGCGAACCGGTCCGGATTGTCGGAGAAGACCAATACGAGGACCTCTCCATGGAGACCGTGTGCCTTGGTCACCTTGCCGACGACAACGGTCGGCTCTGCCACGTCAGTCGGCGATGTCGACGTGCACCGACACACCCTGGCGGGTGGCTGCGGCGCGCACGACGGAGCGGATCGCCTTCGCGGTGCGTCCACCCCTGCCGATCACCTTGCCCATGTCCTCCGGTGCAACCCGGAGCGTGAGCAGCGTGCCTCGTTGATCAACCGACTCGGTCACCGACACGGAGTCGGGGTCATCGACCAGCTCGCGCGCCAGGAAGTCGACGAGATCCCTCACGCTTCGGGAGTCTCCTCCTGGGAAGCCGTCACCGGCATGTCCTCAACCTCGGTGTCGGCGGGAACGTCGGCGACAGACTCGGCAACCGCCTCTTCCAAAGGAGCGGGGGTGCTATTTTCCACCGGAGCGGGGGTGGCCTGGGTCTCGACGGGCTCGGGGGCCGCCGGCGCTTCGATCGGTGCAGGTGGGGCTTCGGCCTCGGCGGCCGCCTTCGCCGCGGCCTTCTTCGACACCTTCGCGTCCGCCGGCTTGTCGGTGCGGGCCCTCACGAGACCGGCTGCGCCCGGGCGCTCGGCCACGAACCGATCCCAGATGCCGGTCTTCACCATGAGGTTGCGGACCTGGCTGCTGGGCTGCGCGCCGACCCGCAACCAGTACAGGGCGCGCTCCTCATCGATCTCGATCAGCGAAGGATCCTCGAGCGGGTGATACTTCCCGATGTTTTCGATGAAACGGCCATCGCGGGGAGCGCGCTGGTCGGCCACCACGACGCGGTAGAACGGTCGCTTCTTCGCGCCCAGCCGCCGCAGCCTGATCCTCGTCGCCATATCGTCGTTCCCTCTCCTCGGTCTAGCGCTTCTTGTTCCTGGGGGCGACCCCGCCCGACATCTTGGCGGGCATCTTCATCATCCCCGGCACGCGTTTGCCGCCCATCATCGTCCGCATCATCTTTCGGGCGCCCTCGAAATCCTTGAGCAACCCGTTGATGTCGCTGGTCGTGGTACCCGAGCCGTTGGCGATCCGCAGGCGGCGGGACCCATGGATGATAGCGGGATTCCGCCGCTCCTCCGGGGTCATAGACAGGATGATGGCCTCGGCACGTTTCAGCTCTCCGTCATCAACCTGATCCGCGAGCTCCTTCATCGCGTCGCGGCCGCCGGGCACGCCGGGAAGCATCTTCAGCAGATCCTGGATCGGACCTATCTTGCGCATCTCCCGGAGCTGGGTCAGGAAGTCCTCGAGGCTGAACTGCCCCTTCAGGAGCTGCTCCGCGGAGGCTCTGGCCGCCTCGGCGTCCATCGACTCCTGCGCCTTGTCGATCAACGTGAGGACATCACCCATGCCGAGGATCCGCCCGGCCATGCGGTCGGGGTAGAACGGCTCGAGGTCGGCGGGTTTCTCGCCTGTCCCGATGAAGAAGACCGGACGCCCGGTGACCGCCGTGATCGAGAGCGCGGCGCCCCCGCGCGCGTCGCCGTCGAGTTTCGTAAGGATGAACCCGGTCGTATCCACCTCGTGCATGAACGCGCGGGCCTGCAC
>JBOGVK010000003.1:0-12833 GCA_050692375.1 Actinomycetota bacterium | reverse complement strand
TGCACAAGTGGTGGATCACGGCGAGAGGCTCACCGAGGACGAGCTGATCGGAACGTGCGTACTCCTGCTGAACGCGGGCCATGAGGCGACCGTGAACGTCACGGGGAACGGCTGGTGGTCCCTGTTCCGAAACCCCGCCCAACTTGCGCGCCTCCGCGACGATCCCACGTTGGTGCCGGTCGCGATCGAAGAGTTGATGCGCTGGGACACGCCTCTGCAGATGTTCGAACGGTGGGTGCTGGAGGATGTGGAGATCTGCGGCACAAACGTTCCGAAGGGCGCCGAGCTAGGACTGCTGTTCGGTTCGGCGAACCGCGACCCGATCGTCTTCGATCGCCCGGACGAGCTCGACGTCGCTCGTGACCCGAACCCGCACGTGTCCTTCGGCGCGGGCGTGCATTTCTGCCTAGGCGCGCCGCTCGCTCGCCTGGAGCTCGAGACGTCGTTCTCCACCGTGTTGCGCCGCCTGCCGGGGTTGGAGCTCATCGAGCAGCCGGCCTGGAAGCCGAACTACATCATCCGGGGCTTGCACGAGCTCCGCGTGAACGAGAGCGCCTAGACCGACCGTGCGGGCCGGTCGTACCTGACAGAGCCGGCGGTCGGATTCGAACCGACGACCTAGCGATTACAAGTCGCTTGCGCTTCCGGGCTGCGCCACGCCGGCCGTTCCGAGCGAGTTTACCCTCGCCGTGCGCCCCGGAAGACGACGCTATGGGCGAAGAGCGCGTAGATGACCAGGCCGTAGAGCCCGAGCGTGAGCACGCCCGTCGGGCTTCCGCCGGAGAGGCTTCCGATCCCGCCGATCAGCCCGAGGCTCGCCAGCACGAGCGCCAGGATCCGCCCCCCGTTCGAGAGCCGGAGTACCAGGAACCCGGCAAGGATCTCCACCAACCCGATGACGAAGCTGAACACGCCCACTCCTCGCCCGACGCGTTCGAGGTTCAGGTTCCCGACGGAACCCAGGCGCGCGAGGTCGGCCAGGCTCAACGTCATCAGGACGAGTCCCGCAAGAGCTTGGACGGCCCCGAGGACGAGGAGGATGACGCCGGCCGCGGTGATCAGCGGCGGGCGCCCGGAGCGACCGGGCGCCGGTGGGGATCCGTAAGCCTGCCACGCCGAGAGATCGGGACGCGGTGGTGGGGGCGGAGGGAGCGGGTTCACCCGAAGAGGATATCTCCGCTCAGGTTCGTCTCGACGGCAGCACGTATCCGTAGAGCGCCGCCGCGAGCGACGCCGATGCGTTCAGCGAACCGACCCTCCCGCGCATCGGCAACGCGACGAGCACGTCGCAACGTTCCCGAACCAGGCGCGACATCCCCTCGCCTTCGCTCCCGACGACGAGGGCCACGCGTCCGCCCGGACACGGCTCGTCGAAGATCGAGATAGGCGCGTCGCCATCTAGACCCACGACCGTGAAGCCGGCGTCCTGCAGTCGTCCGAGTGCGCGAGGGATGTTCGCGACCCGCGCGTGCGGCAGATGTAAGAGCGAGCCGGCGGAGGCACGGACCGCTGCGGGCGTGACATCGGCCGCCCGACGCACACGGGAGACGAGCACAGACGCGCCGGCAGCTTCGGCCGATCGCGCCGCAGCGCCCAGGTTCTGCGGATCGGTGATGCCGTCGAGCACGACGACGAGCGCGTCGCCGCCGAACGGGAATCCCGCGAGGTCGCGTTCGCCGATCTCGAGCGGTGGCTCGATCGATCGCAGCCGGGCGACGACCCCTTGGTGATGGGGCGCCAAACGGTCGAGCTCTCGCCGATCCGTCTCGCGCATCTCTACCCCGGCCGTGGTCGCTGCCTCCACGACCGCCCGCAGGCCCTGGGTCTCTCGGACGCCCGGAGCGACGAGGACGTCGAGGACTCCGCCCGCGCGGATCGCCTCGACCACGGCTCGCCGACCCCCAACGGCGTCGCCGGTCATCGAAGGGTCGCGAGGGCGAGACATCCGACGCCGTCGCCGGACAAGCCCAGCCCTTCAGGTCTGGTGGCTTTCAGGGACACGCGTTCGACAGAGACGCCAAGGGCGGCAGCGAGCGCCGAGCGCATCTCGTCGCGGCGCGGAGCGATCGCGGGTCGGTCGCAGAGGACGGTGACATCGCACGCGACCGGCTCGAACCCCGCCTCGCGCACGATGCCGACCGTCCGAGCGAGCAGCTCGAGGCCTGCGATCCCCTGGATCCCGGGTTCCGTTTCGGGAAAGTGCACGCCGATGTCGCCGAGAACGGCGGCGCCCAGGAGCGCGTCGGCAACCGCGTGGCACACGGCGTCACCGTCGGAATGTCCGACGAGCCCGGCCTCGCCCTCGAACCGTACCCCCGCGAGCCAGAGCTCTCGACCCTCGTCACGCGGGTGCACATCGAGCCCCAGCCCGACCCGGGTTTCATCCACGGTCGGCCCCGAGGAGCGCGTCAGCTCGAGCGAGGTCGAGCGCGGTGGTGATCTTGAAGTTCCCCGGATCACCGGCGACCGTATGGACCACGACTCCGGCCCACTCGAGCAGACCGGCGTCGTCGGTGAAGTCGAGCCTCGCTTCCTCCGCCTTCTTATGAGCACCACGCAGGAGATCGGTGCGACACGCCTGCGGGGTCTGAGCGAGCGCCAGCTGGTCACGAGGCTCGGTTGCCACCACGACCCCGTCCTGCACCCGCTTGACGGTGTCGACGAGCTGGACGACGGGCACCGCTGCGTCCGCGCCGGCCTCGACCGCCTCGACCACCGACGTGAACAGCGCCGGAGGAGCGAACGGCCGCGCGGCATCGTGGATCGCAACGATGGGGACGTCGATGTCGATCGCGAGGAGGGCGAGGGCGACGGAGGCCTGACGGGTCTTTCCACCTGATACGACGACGACGGCCGTGCCCATCTGAGAGAGCGAGTCGCTGACCCGGTCTTCGAACCCCGGGGGTGCCGCTACGACGACCTGGGTGATCGCAGGGGAGGCGAGCGCCGCGCCCACGGCCACGCGGACCACGGGCTGTCCTCCGATCGGAAGGAGCGCTTTCGGCTCATCGGCAGAGACGCGAGTTCCCGCTCCAGCAGCGACCACCAGAGCGACCGCACGTACCCGTTCCATGCGCGGAAGCATGGCAGACGTCAGCGAGCACGAATCCGAAGCGGAGAGCGGGACGGCAGCCGGGAGTGACCCTACGCGTCGATCTCGGCGAGGGCGGCGAACACCATGCGCCCGGTGGTCGTTTGGATCACGTTCGTCACCTTGACGTCGACCTGCGTGCCGATCTGATCGTTGCCCTTCTCGACCACGACCATCGTGCCGTCGTCGAGGTAACCGACCCCCTGGCCGTGCTCGCGGCCCTCCTTCACCAGGCGGACCGAGATCTCGTCGCCGGCGGCGTAGGGCACACGGAACTTCGAGGCGAGAGCGTTGATCTGCGCCACCGGAACCCTGAGCGCCTCGGCGACCTTCGCCAGGTTGGCGTCGACGGTGATGAGTGTCCCGCCTCGTTCGCGGGCCAGACGCACCAGTGCAGCATCGACGTCCATCACGCCGTTCTCCTCGACCAGTTGCAACTGGATGGTCGGGGACTTCTGCAGCTCGACGAGCACGTCCAAACCACGACGGCCGCGTGTTCGCCGGCGCGGGTCCGACGAGTCGGAGATGGACTGCAGCTCGCGAAGGACGCCGTCGTGCAGGAGCATCGTTCCGGCGACGAATCCGGTCGCGACCAGGTCGGCGACGCGACCGTCGATCAGTGCGCTGGTATCGATGACATGGAGATCCCCACGGCTCGCGACCGCGGCCCGGGGCTTCATGCCGACCAAACCGAAGATGTCCTCGTACTTCGCCGCTCCGATCCGGAATCCGAGGGACCCCAGGACCATGTAGAGGAAGAGCAGGGTGGGCCACGCCGCCGACGCGGGCAGGAACAGGAGCGGCACCATCAACAGCGCGCCGATGATCAGTCCGACCACCATCCCGACGACGGCACCAGCGAGCTGGGGGGCAGGCGTGCGGCGGAGCTCATGCTCCAAGCCGGTCACCGCGCGGAGGGTGAGCCGTCCAAGCACGCCACCGATGACGTAGCCGATACCGGCGCCCAAGAAGACGTAGAGGAGGGTCCGGGAGCCGCTCGGCTTGGCGACCGCAGCGCCGAGCTCGAATCCTCCGGTGGCAAGCAGGGCGATGAAGATCAGACGGACGCCCTCGACCAGTCGCCCTTTCAGTGCGCTCTTGCGACCCTCCGACGCGGGTTCGCCCATCCCCTCGGTTCCTTCCCATCGCCTGCGGGGCAGATCAACCTCCTGCCCTTGCTACGAGACATCGGCTGAAGGAGCCCGTGACCTGAACGCCTGGGTCGAAATGGGTACGCGATGCCTCGGGCGAGCTCTGCGGGGCCGGACCGCTGTCGGGCAGAAGGGGGATGGTCTTGCGGTCGGGTCTTGGGTCGCTAGGCCTGGGCAGCCATCTTGACGCCGTGGGCGCCGTCGAGGACCTCGTCGATCATGATCTCGGCCTGGTCCTCGGTCTTGCTCGTTGCGTGCGAGAGCTCCGAGATCAAGATCTGGCGGGCCTTCAGGATCATGCGCTTCTCGCCCGCCGACAGGCCCTTCTCGCGTTCGCGGATGGCCAGGTTCCGGAGCACCTCGGCCACCTGATAGGGGTCCCCCGAGTGCAGCTTCTCCATGTTGTTCTTGAAGCGACGGCTCCAGTTGGCGGCCATCGAGGATTCGTCTTCGGTGAGCACCTTCAGGACCTTCTTGACCTCGTTCTTGCTGACCACCTGCCGGAGCCCGACCTGCTCGGTCGAATCGACGGGGATCAGGAGCGTGAGATCGCCGTAGGCAACCCGCAGAACCAGGTAGGTCCGCTTCTCGCCCAAGAACTCCTTCTCGCGAAGCTCCTGGATGACTGCTGCTCCATGCTCAGGGTGAACAACCGTGTCGCCTTTTCGGAACAACAGGACCCCCTTGGAGGAAGCGCTACGCGGGTTGACTAGTCAGAAGATAGCACGCATCGGCCAACCAGCGCAACCCAAACATGCAGGTCAGAAGCCCTTTGGATGGGATATGAACGTCGAAGGACCTAGGCTTTTCGGCGCTCATCTGCTGGGGCGCCCGGTCCCGCTGGCCCAACCGAGTGCCTGTCGCACGTGCCCGACAGGCACCACGCGGATCCCCTCAACGTCGGGGGTCGCGCCCTCGGCCGCGTACACGACCGAGCAGCCCGCGGCGCGGGCCGCGGACAACCGCTGCGTCATCGACGGCGCCGCTCTCACCGTTCCGGTGAGCGCCACCTCGCCGACGAACGCCGAGCCGGCTGGAGGGGCAACGCCGGTGGCCGCGGATGCGAGTGCCGCGGCGATCGCAAGGTCGCACGCCGGGTCGTCCACACAGACGCCGCCCGATGAGGCTCCGAACAGCTCGGATCGCCCGAGTGGCACGCCAGCGGCTCGGTCGAGGACCGCCGCGACCAACTGGAACCGGCGGAGGTCGAGTCCCGTGGCCTGACGCCGAGCGGGTCCGTCGGCCGATCCGACGAGCGCCTGGACCTCGACCGCGAGCGCGCGCCGGCCTGCCTGTGGCAGCGCGATGGCCGCCCCGGGGGTCGGAGAACCCGACATGAGTAGATCCGTCGGATCGATCTCGGCAAGACCCTGGGAGCCCATCTCGAACCAGGCGGTCTCTCCTTCGGCCCCGAAGCGGTTCTTCCCTCCAGAGAGCATACGGAGCCCCGATCGGGGGTCGCCGTCGAAGGTCAACACGACGTCGACAGCGTGCTCGAGCGTTCGTGGACCGGCCAGATCGCCATCCTTGGTCACATGACCGGTGAGGAGCACCGCGATACCCACCTCCTTCGCGAGGCCCACGAGGGCGTCTGTACACATACGGACCTGTGATGGGCCACCGGTCATCTGGTTCCCGGCGGTGTCGCGGAGGGTCTGGATGGAATCCACCGCCAACAGGAACGGTTGGGCATCGCGCGCCAGCTCGAGGACGGCGGCGAGGTCGCGCCCCGGTGCGAACGAGATGGCATCTCCCGACACTCCCAGCCGGCGGGCCCGGGATGCGACCTGCGCATGCGACTCCTCCCCGGAGACGAGCACGCAGGGGCGACCGGCCTCCGACAGGTGCGCCATGATGTGTAGGAGCAACGTGGACTTGCCGATCCCCGGTTCCCCCGCGAGCAGAGCGACCGATGCGGGAACGAAACCGCCCCCAAGCACGCGATCGATACCGGCGAACCCGGTGGAGACACGATGCTCGTCGTGGGAGGCCGCGGCAAGGGTCGCGAGCGGCGCAGAGGTGCCGGACCGAAGCGACGTGCCGTTGGCACCTCGCATCTCCTCGATCGTGCCCCACGAGCCACATCCCGGGCAACGTCCCAGCCACTGCGACACCTGCTGACGACAGCTTCTGCACGCCAGGATGGTTCTGACCTTCGCCACGGTGGGACCCTAGCGACGAGGTCTGACATCGCTTGCCACCCGCCGACTCCCGGCCTATCCTCGCTGGACGGGTGCGCATCGCACACCGGAACCATGAGGCTCGGAAGGAGGGATGAGGTATGGCCGTGATCTCGTTGATCGAAATCGCGCGAACGCCGCGTCCCTCCGTTTCCGCGTAGCCCCAGCCGCTCTCGCAACACGGCTCACCGCTCGCGACTCCTCGGGACGTGGCGTTCTTCCGTTCGTCCACTCGACGAGGAGGATCACCCTTGCAGAACAACGCATCTGAGCACTTCCTGGATGAAGGGCTCATCACCGAGATCATACGACCGATCAAGAGCGGCAAGGAGGCGTCGGTTCACCTGTGTCGCGCGAACCCGAGCACGACCGGGGAACGACTCGCGGCGCTGAAGATGTTCCATCCGCTCGACCGTCGTGATTTCCGCGACGACGCGCTCTATCGCGACGGGGAGTGGATCAAGGAGCGCCGCATCCGCGTCGCGCTGGAGAAGAAGACGAAGTTCGGACGAGAGGTGCAGGGCGGTATCTGGGTGAGCCGCGAGTGGGAGACGCTCAAGGCGCTCTCGAACGCCGGCGCTCCCGTGCCTCGGCCCATCGAGCGGACGGACGACGCGATCCTCATGACGTACATCGGTGACGAGGACGACGCCGCGCCGCAGCTCCGTTCCTACCGACCCGACCCGGACGAAGCCGAGCACCTGTTCGCGCAGCTCGTGAAGGCGATCGAGCTGATGCTCTTCCACAACATCGTCCACGGCGACCTCTCCGCGTACAACGTGCTCGTGTGGGAAGGCCAGATCACGGTCATCGATCTTCCGCAGGCGGTCGATCCGCGGAAGAACCAACACGCGCTGGCGTTCCTGGAACGCGATGTCGGCCGGATCTGCGAGCACTTCGCACGGCACGGCGTCTCGTCGTCACCTCACGACCTCGCCGGCGATCTATGGACGAGCTGGACGTTCGCAGATCTGGTGCCCCAAGAGTTGCGGGGCCTTGTTTGACTTGGCGCCTCGCAGCATCAGTCGAAGCTCGGGTTGTGGACGGGAGGGGAGACGAAACGTGGGTTCGGATCGGTCGAATCGCTTCCGGCGGTGACTCCCGCGCTCTCGACGATGACGATCGTGAAGGAGCCATCAGAGGCGTAGTCGTCCCGCTTCGCGAGCAGCTGCTCGGAGGCCGGATCGAACCACCATCGATGCAGCGCCCCCTCGGTTGTGACGGTGAGCAGGAAGGCGGGGCGGCCGACGGGATCGGTCGCGTCTGGGGTGAACTGGACGCCTTCGAGCCCGGCGGCGACCTGGAAGAGCGCGGCCCGGAGCTCCGGCGAGGCGTTCGGGTCATCGAGGAGCTCGCCGATCGCCCGGATCAATCCCGCGGTCAGGTGGTCGCTTTGTCCCGGTCCCGGGCTGAACTGGTCCATGGGCTCGGGCGAGGCGCCGTTCGGCGACGTCCGCTCGATCATCTGCATCCGGAGCTCGACGGGGTCGGTCGACAGGTACGCGAGCGGCCCGGTGTCCTGGAGGATCTGCCCGGGCCCATACGTCGTGTCGTCGTTCGGAGCGGTCCGGATCCGGCCCGAATCGTCGAGCGACCACCAGGTCTCGACGGTCATCGCAGGCGCGCCGGCAGTCACGTAGGTAGCGACCCTGCGGAAGGAATACCGGCCGGCTACGAGCGACAGGTCGACGGAGGGACCCGGAAGGCCGGCCGGCCCGGTCGGCCCGAGATCGCCATTCGCCGGAGACGCGCCTGGACCGCCGCGATCCTGGGCCACCGCGAAGACGCCGCCGATGAGGGCGACGGTGATCGCCAGCGACAGCGTGATCGCACTGGCGCGCTTGCGTCGAACCATGCGCTCGCGTCGCGCCCTCAGTCGCTCCAGATCGAGCGACGAACGAGGCGCTCGCTCGCCGGCGCGGCGGAGATCGTCTCTCAGATCGTTCATCGTTCTCCCATCCCTTCCCTCAACGTGGTTCGGGCCCGGGCGGCGAGCACTCGCACCGTCGAAGCGCGGACGCCGAGTGCCTTGCCTGCCGATTCCGATGTCAGTCCCAGGAGATCGACGAGGACGATCGCCGCTCGTTGCCGAGGCGTGAGTCGTGCCAGCACGCGAACGACTGCGTCTCGCTCTTCGATCGCTTCCATGTCGTCCTTGGGCGGCGCGGCGTGCACGACCTTCCGCACGGCCAACGCCGCCCGGCGCCCACGGCTCCGCCACAGGTTCATGGCCGTTCGGTAGAGGTATCCGGTGGGATCGGCCATCTCGCCGACATCCGCCCACCGCTCCCATACCTTCAGGAACGCGTCCTGGACGATCTCCTCAGCCTCATGCCGGTTGCGCGTCACGAGCCACATCGCGCGGTAGAGGCCGCCCCGTTGCCCGAGGAAGAACTCCTCGAACGTCAGAGGCGCGAGCTCCTGCTCGGTGACGGCGGCGATCACGGTTGGTTGTTCCATCTGATACCGCAAGAACGTCCGGGACACGCCGTAGTGTTTACATGGTCGCGTCGAGGGTTGGCCTGAAACCGCTCACCTTGGGCCCGCACTAAGCGCCGACGCCCGCGGCGGCATCTAGGGAAGCGATGCAAACAGAGGGCGACGTCGTGAAGCTCCCCGATCGGAGGGAAGGGCCGGCGGACTTCGCGACGTTCTTCGCCGAGGAGCATGGACGTCTGCTCAAGGCTCTGTACTTCGTGACGGGGAACCGAGCCGATGCCGCCGAGCTCATGCAGGACGCCTTCCTGAAGCTCTGGGAGCGATGGGACTGGATCGACCGGATCGACGATCCGACGGCCTACCTCTTCCGGGTTGCTCTGAACGGTTCACGCATGCGGGTGCGCTCGGCACGCCGAGCCGCGGTGCAGCTGGTCAGATCCGATGCGGTGCCAGATCCGTTCGACCAGGTCAACCTCCGGGAAGACGTTCGCCAGATGCTGCTCCAACTGACACCTCGCCAACGCGCCGCTCTCGTCCTGCTCGACCTGTACGGCTACGGCTCGGAGGAGGCTGCCCGCCTCATGCACATCCGCCCCTCCACCGTGCGGGCACTCGCCACCCAAGGCCGGGCCGTACTCCGAACGACCGGGGGTCCGCATGACTGATCTGAGGGAGGTCTTCGACATGGTCACGAAGCAGATCGAGCCCGACCTGGATGCGTTGCGGGAGCAGGAGCGTCGGCAACGGCGTTCGGCACGCAACCGTAAGATGCGCGCGATGGCGGTTGCGGCGGCCATCGTGGCCGCGATCGCCCTGTTCGCCGCGACCGCGTTGAATCGCGGTAAGGACGGATCGGCGCCGGCGACGGTGGTGCCCAGCGGTTCCGGTCTCGACCTCACCGTAGTCAGACTCGATGGCTCGGTCCGATTGTCGACCAGACTCCCTGCGGGCGCGATGACACCCGCCATCTCGCCCGACGGCACGAGCGTCGCGTTCGTGATCCTCGACGGGCCGATCTCACGGATCGCCACCATGCAGCTGGGTGGGGACGCGTTCCGCATCATCACCAACGATCCCGCCTCGGCAGTGCGGCCGCGTTGGTCGCCGGACGGAAGCCAGCTCGTCTTCTACCGAGTGGATCCCTCGCTCAGCGATCGAGGATTCCCCGTCCTTCACCTCACGGTGATGAATGCGGACGGGACGAGCGTTCGAGAGATCCCAGGGACTCACAAACCGGACGACCTACCACCCGATTGGTCCCCGGACGGATCGCTCATCTTGTATTCGGCGATGTTCATGGCCGGCGGAAGCCTGTACAACGATCTGGCCACGATCCCGGCGAGCGGCGGCCCATCTCACCGACTGACCACCACGGACCGCGTCGACGAGGCCGGCGGTGATTGGTCTCCCGACGGGCGCTCGATCGCCTTCAAACGTCTGAACGGCGGCAACTGGGAGATCTGGGTGATGAACGCCGACGGGACTGGCCAACATCTCCTGGCCGCGTTGCCGCATGCCAACGCCGAAGCTCCCGATTGGTCTCCGGATGGAAGCAAGATCGCCTTCATCGGGAGCGTGGGCGGGATCAACGGGAGTGGGAAGGGACACGGAAGCGTGTATGTCGTGGATGTCGCAACCGGCGAAATCAGCAAGATCTGGCGAGGCGTCGCGATCGGAAACCTGAACTCGATCATCGACGCTCGAGCGACCTGGCTGCCAAACAGCGATGCCCTGGTGGTCATGACCGGAACACCATGATTCCGCCGATGGGGAAAGGGGGTTGAGTAGCAACGATGCGCAGTGGTGCCCGTATCGAGCACGTTGATCGAGAGAGAGGGACAGATGTCTTCAGTTCGAAAGCTTCTTGGAATCGCTGGAACGATCGTGGCGCTCGGCGCCGTCATCCCGTCGGCGTCGGCGGGTACGGCGCTCCAGCCGCTGCACATCACGAAGGATTGCAGCGGCTTCACGGGTGGGCCCGGGAGCTTCTGCACGGTCACGGGTTCGGACCTTGCGGCGATCCCGGTTGGCTCGAAGCTCGTGTACAAGGGCCCGGTGATCTCCGATCCCAACTTCTTGAGCAGCCGGGTGGTCTTGAGGGCCGGAGCCGGCGATAGGGCCTTCGGCTACTGCTCGGTCATCTACTCGCCGTATCACGGGGTGTGCGCGTTCTGGAGGGGAACCGGGTCATTGGCAGGCTTCCATGCCAGCATGGACTCCACCATCGACTCGAACAGCGTGTTCCACTTGGACGGGACCTACCTGTTCGACGCCACGGTCTGACGTGCGGTCGGAGCCGGGGGCTTCAAGCTCCCGGCTCCTCGGCTCGACCGGCTACTCGGTGGAACCGGCGAGCTCGACCGGAGGTGTGTCCGGGGGAACGACCGAGCCGCCTTCGAACACGATCTCGCCGTCTTGCACGTCGACGATGATGGTCTGGCCGGCGCGGAACTCCTTCCACAGGAGCTTCTCCGAGAGCGGGTCTTCGACCAGGCGTTGGATCGTCCGGCGCAGCGGCCGTGCTCCGAGCGATGCATCGAAGCCTTCCAGGGCAAGGAGCGTCTTGGCGGCGTCGCTCATCTCGATGTCGATGTCCTTGGCCTTCAGCTGCTCACGCACGCGCGTCATCAGCAGGTCGACGATGTTCTTCACGTCGTCCTGCGTCAACGAACGGAAGACGATGACCTCGTCGATCCGGTTCAAGAACTCGGGCCGGAAGCTCTTCTTCAGCTCCTCGGTCACGCGGTCGCGCATCCGCTCGTAGGTGACTTCCTCGTTACCCGACGACGCGAACCCGATGCCCGGGCCCTTCTGGATGTCCCGTGTGCCCAGGTTCGACGTCATGATGATGATCGTGTTCTTGAAGTCCACCTTGCGGCCCTGCGAGTCGGTCAGATGGCCGTCTTCGAGGATCTGCAGCAGGGTATTGAACACGTCCGGATGGGCCTTCTCGATCTCGTCGAACAACACCACGCTGAACGGCTTGCGCCGCACGGCTTCCGTGAGCTGACCACCCTCCTCGTATCCGACGTAGCCCGGGGGCGAGCCGATCAAGCGCGAGACCGTGTGCTTCTCCATGTACTCGGACATGTCGAGCTGGATGAGCGCATCCTCGTCGCCGAACAGGAACTCCGCCAGCGCCTTCGACAGCTCGGTCTTCCCGACGCCCGAAGGGCCGAGGAAGATGAACGAACCCGACGGCCGGCGAGGGTCCTTGAGCCCAGAGCGCGTCCGACGGATGGCACGAGACACGGCGGAGATCGCCTCGTTCTGCGTGACGATCCGCTTGTGAAGCTCGTCCTCCATGCGGAGGAGCTTCGCGGTCTCCTCCTCGGTGAGCTTGAAGACGGGGATGCCGGTCCAGATCGACAAGACCTCGGCGATCTCTTCTTCGTCGACCTCGGACAGGATGTCCATCTCGCCGGACTTCCACTCCTGCTCGCGGCGAGCACGCTCCTCCTGGAACTGCCGCTCTTCGTCGCGGAGCGAAGCAGCGCGCTCGAAATCCTGCCCGTCGATCGCGGACTCCTTCCGCAGGCGGACCTCCGCGATCTTCTCGTCGATCTCCCGCACATCGGGCGGCGCGGTCATGCGACGGATCCGCATCCGGCTGCCGGCCTCGTCGATGAGGTCGATGGCCTTGTCCGGGAGGAACCGGTCGCTGATGTAGCGGTCCGCGAGGTTCGCGGCCGCGACGAGCGCGTCATCGGTGAAGTTCACGCGGTGGTGCGCCTCGTAGCGATCGCGCAGACCCTTGAGGATCTCGATGGTGTGTGCGAGCGATGGCTCGGCGACCTGGATCGGCTGGAATCGCCGTTCGAGCGCGGCGTCCTTCTCCAGGTGCTTGCGATATTCGTCGAGAGTCGTAGCGCCGATTGTCTGCAGCTCACCGCGCGCCAGCATCGGCTTCAAGATAGATGCTGCATCGATGGCCCCTTCGGCAGCGCCAGCGCCGACCAGCGTGTGCAGCTC
>JBOGVK010000002.1:0-29114 GCA_050692375.1 Actinomycetota bacterium | reverse complement strand
ACCTACATCTATCCGCCGGGACCCTCCTTACGCCTGGTGACGGACACGATCGAGTACGCCGCCCGCCACCTGCCTCGCTTCAATCCGATCTCGATCAGCGGCTACCACATGCGCGAAGCGGGGGCGACGGCGTCGCAGGAGATCGCGTTCACGCTGGCGAACGGGATCGCCTATGTGCAAGCCGCGATGGACGCCGGCTTGCTGGTGGATGACTTCGCACCCCGGCTGTCGTTCTTCTTCGCGTGCCACATGCACTTCTTCGAGGAGATCGCGAAGTTCCGCGCGGCCAGGCGGATGTGGGCGCGGATCATGACCGACCGGTTCGACGCGAAGGATCCGAGGAGCGCGATGCTCCGGTTCCACACGCAAACCGGCGGGGCGACGCTCACCGCGCAGCAGCCGGAGAACAACATCGTCCGGACCGCGCTCGAGGCCACGGCGGCGGTCCTGGGCGGCACGCAGTCGTTGCACACCAACTCGTTCGACGAGGCGATGGCCCTGCCGACCGAGCGCGCGGTCAAGATCGCGCTTCGCACGCAGCAGGTGATCGGGTATGAGACGGGGGTGGCGAGCGTCGCCGACCCGCTGGGCGGCTCGTATTTCGTGGAGTCACTCACCGACGAGCTCGAGCGATTGGCGGAGGACTACCTCGAACGGATCGAGCAGATGGGCGGCGCCGTCGCGGCGATCGAGGCCGGCTACTACCAGGACCAGATCCACGACGCGGCGTTCCGGATCCAGAAGGGCATCGAATCGGGGGAGCGCGTGATCGTCGGCGTGAACCGGTTCGTCGACGCGGACGAGCGTCCCGTGGAGCTGCAGCAGGTGTCCGAGGATGACGTGCGGAAGCAGATCGTCCGGCTGCAGGAGCTTCGAACCGGTCGCGACGCCGACGCGGTCGCTCGTGGACTGGAGGCCGTCGACGCCGCGGCGCGCGGGACGACGAACCTGTTGCCGCCGATGAAGGAGGCGCTCCGCGCGCACGCGACGCTCGGCGAGGTCTCCGACGTGCTCCGAGGCGTCTTCGGCGAATACCGGCCTGCGTTCTAGAGAAGCGTGACCATCGCGTGCACCGCTGCCGCCAAGCCGGCGCCCCGCCCACACTCGCATACCTGGTCGCCGCAACGTCGCGGCTGCGGCAAGCAGGCACGCAACCCCCACACGGAGCTCGATGACGCTCGAGACCACCTCCGAGTCGGCCGCGAGCTCCACACGTCGAGACTACTCGCCGCAGTAAGCTCCGGGCGATGGACGTTGCGGTGATCGGCGGGACGGGTGACGAAGGGTTCGGCCTGACCCTCCGTCTGGCGCGCGCGGGGCACCACGTGACGATCGGCTCGCGTTCGGCCGAGAAGGGCGCCGCAACGGCCGCCGAGGCGCGCGGGATCCTCGCGACCGACGCCAATGTCGACGGAACCACGAACGAAGAGGCCGCGGCGTCTTCAGGAGTCATCGCGGTCACGGTTCCGTTCGCGGGTCAGGCCGACATCTATCGGGCGATCAAGCCCGCTGTGCCGGCCGGGGCGATCGTCCTGGACGCGACCAGCCCGCTCGCCACCGCGGTGGGCGGCAAGGCGTGGCAGGTGCTCCATCCCTGGCACGGCTCGGCCGCCGAGCAAGCGGATGTGATCCTGTCGCAGGGCGTGCGGATGGTCGCCGCGTTCCACACGATCGCCGGCCACGCGCTCCGCGACCTGGAGCGGCCGCTGGAGAGCGACGTGCTCGTCTGCGGTGATGACGCGGAGGCCAAGATCGTCGTCGGCTCGCTGGTCGAAGACATCCCGAACCTTCGATGGGTCGACTGTGGCGCGCTCTCGATGGCGCGTATCGCCGAGACCATGACCGCATTGCTCGTTTCGGTGAACCGGACCTACAAGGTGAGGGAGGCGGGCTTCCGCATCACCGGACGCGACGGCTGGGGGGACCCCCGACCATGAACCCCGCCGGCGAGCTCGTTCGGATCGACGACACGTCCCTGTTCGTCGTCGAGCGCGGGAGCGGTTACCCGGTGATCGTGCTGCACGGCGGACCGGGCCTCGACCACCACGAGTTCGCCGACTATCTCGACCCGCTCACCGATGAGTTCCGCTTGCTGCTCGTCGATCTCCGCGCGAACGGGCGATCCGAGCGCCCGCCCGAATCGACGTGGACACTCGAACGGATGGCACAGGACGTGATCATGCTCGCGCGAGCACTCGGCTTGGATCGGTATGCGGTGCTCGGGCACTCCTATGGCGCGTTCGTCGCGCTGCAGAACGCCGTGGACTATCCCGGCATGGCGGCGCAGACCATCGTGAGCAGCGGCGTCCCATCGATGAAGTACCTCGAGGTCGTGGACCGGAACCTCGCGACGTTCGAGCCGGTCGAGCTGCGAGAACAGGTCGCGGAGTCGTGGGCGCGCGAGGCGACGATCCAGACCCAGCAGGAGTTCGCCGAGGTCATGGCCGACCAACTCCCCTTCCATTTCGCCGACCCGGTGGATCCGCGGATCCCCGACTACCAGGAGCGAACGAAGGACACGGTCTACTCGCCCGAGGTGCTTCGCATGTTCTCCGCGAACGGCTACGGCGAGATCGAGGTCGAGGACCGACTCGGCGACATCCCCTCGCCGGTCCTGGTCCTCGGCGGCCGCCATGACCGCACATGCACGGCCGAGGCATCCGAAGCGATCGCGAACGGCGTGCCGAACGCCGAGCTCCGGATCTTCGAGCGGAGCGGCCATATGACGTTCGTCGAAGAGCCGGACCTCTACGTCGTCATCGTCCGGAGCTTCCTCACCCGAACGATGTGACGAGGCGCGCGCTCCTTCGCTTCCAGCAGCTTCATCCCACCTTCATCGGAGCCGCGTAGGCTCGGAACCGAAGGAGGGTGCCGCGTGCGCGTCCTGGTGGTGGAGGATTCCGTCAAGATGGCCGCCCTCGTGCGGCGAGGCCTCGAGGAAGAGGGCTATGCCGTGGACGTCGCCCACGACGGCGAAGAAGCGGTCTGGCTCGGTCGCGAGAATCCTTACGATGCCATCGTTCTCGACGTCATGCTCGGAGCGGGTCCGACGGCGCTTGACGGCTTCGAGGTGTGCCGTCGGCTCCGTCAGGCCGACCGATGGTCGCCGGTCCTGATGCTCACCGCCCGCGATGCCGTCCACGACCGGGTCCGCGGTTTGGACGCGGGCGCCGACGACTACCTCACCAAGCCGTTCTCGTTCGAGGAGCTGCTGGCTCGCGTCCGAGCCCTGATCCGGAGGGGGACCGAGCAACGACCGACGACGTTGGCGGTCGGCGACCTGCGGCTCGATCCCGCGAGCCACGAGGTATGGCGCGACGATCTCCTCATCGAGCTGACGAGCAAGGAGTTCGCGCTGCTTGAGTTCCTGATGCGCCGAGCCGGCGAGGTCCTCACTCGTGGCGCGCTGATCGAGCACGTCTGGGATTTCGCCTACGACGGAGACTCGAACGTGGTCGACGTGCACATCCGCAACCTCCGGATGAAGATCGACCGCCCGTTCGGACGAGCGTCGCTCGAAACCGTGAGAAGGGTTGGGTACCGCCTCCGCGATGACACGCTGGACCCGACTTCCGCTTAGGCTCCGGCTCGCGGTGGTGTTCGCCGCCGGCACGTCGCTTGTGCTGCTGGCCGTGGGCGTGTTCGTCTACCAACGGAGCGCCGCCGATCTGCTGGATACCGTCGATGCAGGGCTCCGTTCGCGGGCAGAGATCCTGGCGGCCGACGTGCGTGCGCACGGTCCCGCGCTCGCGGACGTCGGCGCGCGTCTCATCGAACGGGACGAGGCCTTCGCCCAGATCGCGGACGCCAGTGGCGCGGTCGTCCAGACGAGCGAGATCGTTCGCGGCACCGCGCTGCTTTCCAGCGACGTGCTCGACTCGCTCACGAGGCCGACCGTGTTCGATCGGATCGTGCCGGGGATCGACAACACGACTCGGGTGCTCGCCGTCCCGGTTTCCACTTCGACGGGACGGGCGGTCGTGGTCGTGGGCTCCTCGCTCCAGGATCGGGCCGATCAGCTGCTGGCGCTTGCCGTAACGCTCGGCATCGGAACGCCGATCGCGCTCATCCTGATCTCCCTCGCGGGATGGTTGCTCGCGGGAGCGGTCCTCCGCCCGGTCGAACGGATGCGGCGCGAGGCGGCGGCGATCTCGATGACGGATCCGGCCAGCCGGCTGACGCTTCCCGTCGCGGACGACGAGATCCTGAGGCTCGGCATCACATTGAACGCCATGCTCGACCGGATCCAGGCATCGATCGAGCGGGAGCTGCGATTCGTCGACGACGCGAGCCACGAGCTCCGGACGCCGCTTTCGATCCTGAAGGCCGAGCTCGATCTGGCGCTCGCGCGGCCTCGGAGCTCGGCGGAGATGGAGGCGGCGCTCCGCAGTGCCTCGGAGGAGACCGACCACCTCGTGCGACTCGCCGAGGATCTCCTGGTGCTCGCGCGAGCGCACGGCGGCCAGCTCCCCGTGCAAGGCGAGCGGACGGATCTTCGGGCCCTGCTCCAGGGCATCGCAGTGCGGCATCAGCCACGAGCCGTGACGGCCGGGGTCGTGATCTCGGTGGAGGCGCCTGATGTCTTCGCACGCGTGGACGCGGCACGCCTGCGCCAGGCAGTCGACGACCTCCTGGACAACGCCGTGCGGCACACGCCGCGGGGAGGCCGTATCCTCGTGTCGGGCGAGCGCGACCACGGTTCCGTGAGCATCGCCGTGCAGGACTCGGGCCCGGGTTTCGCGCCGGAGAGGCTTCACCGCGCGTTCGAGCCCTTCGCGCGGGACAGCGGGGCACGCGAGGACGACGGCGGATCGGGTCTCGGTCTGGCGATCGTCCGGGTCATCGCCGAGGCTCACGGCGGGAGCGCTCAGGTCGAGAACGTCCCCGGTTGCGGAGCAAAGGTCACCTTGGTCGTGCGGGATCTCGCCTGAAGTTCCCAGCTTCATCTGCTCTTCATCGGTCGTAGCTCATCGTGGCGCCGGGAACACGACCGAAAGGAGATTCCCGTGTGGAAGAAGATCGCAGGGATGCTGGCCGCGGGGGCGATGGTCGCCCTCGTGACGGTCTCCGCCGCTGCGGCGCGAGGCTCCGCGACAACGAGCGCGCGAACGGCCGCCCCGTGCACGACGCTCGACCCGTCGCTGTTCGCAAGCGTCATCGACAACCCGTACTACCCGCTTCCGGTCGGGCGAACCCTCGTCTACAAGGGCGTGAAGGATGGCCAGACACAAGTGGATCGGGTGAAGGTGACCGACCAGACGAAGGTGATCGGTGGCGTGACCGCGACGGTGATCAAGGATGTCGCGCGTCACGGCAGCACGCTCCTCGAGCAAACCACCGACTGGTACGCGCAGGACGTCGCGGGCAACGTGTGTTACCTCGGCGAGGACACGAAGCATTTCAACCCCAATGGGTCGGTCGACACGTCCGGGTCATGGGAGGCCGGCGTGAACGGCGCGATCTCCGGGATCATTATGGAGGCTCATCCCCAGATCCCGGATGCCTACCGGCAGGAGTACCTGGCCGGTGAGGCTCAGGACACGGCGTGGATCACGAACGTTACCGGTTCGTTCACGGTCCCGTACGGCACGGTCCACAACGTGCTGACGTCGTTGGAGACCACGGTGCTGGAGCCGACCGTCGTCGACCAGAAGATCTACGCGCCTGGCGTCGGCATCGTGCTGGAGCAGGCGATCGCCGGCGACACGGAGATCGCGAAGCTGGTGAGCGTCACCGGCTGAAACCCAACGTCAACGGAAACGGCCGGGCAGCCATCGCCCGGCCGTTTCCATGTCTGAAGCCTCAGTCGATGACGGCGAGGACCTGACCGATCTCGACGGCTTGGCCGCGCCGAACAGAGAACGTGGATCTCGCCTTCGCCGTCGAAGCGACGTGGTTCTCTGTCGCGAGCCTAGGGCACCCGCACAGTGGGCCGCCGGACCGCAACTTCATCATGGCTTCACCCACTCGCGCCCATACTCACGGCGATCCATGACCCTTGACCACGTCGAGACCTTCTTGGAGTTGGCCAGAGCCCCGCCGGCTCCCAGAGGAGCATGCTCGATCAGGAGGATCGCGATGATGTGTCAATGGAAAGCGCGTGATGTTGCACCCTTCGGCAGGCGAGTGATCCGGGCGAGCTCCGCCCGTGTGCTGGCGACGCTTCTGCTCACCCTCACGGCCTGCACGCGTTCCGCGACTGACGTGGCCACGGCTCCCTCGACTCCGCCGGCTTCGGCGTCGGCGTCGGCGTCCGGAACGCTGCAGACCGCCTGCGCGAAGATCCCGGACATCCAGCCGAGCCAGTTCCCGGCTGTCCCGAGCGTGACCAACCCGTATCTGCCCTACGTGCCCGGGACGCAGTCCACTCTCAGCGGGACGGTGGCCTCAGGAGGGCACCCTCATCCGCACCTGATCGTGACGACCGTTACCGACCTCACCAAGATGATCGACGGCGTTCCAACCGTCGTTGTCTACGAACAGGATCTGCAGCTGGGTGTCGTGCAGGAGTCGGAACTCTTGTTCGTCGCGCAGGATGTCACTGGGTCGGTGTGGCATATCGGTGAGTATCCGGAGGTGTACGAGCACGGGCACCCTGGTGCGCCGGAGGCTTGGCTCTCGGGCGTCGCCGGCGCCGAGGCGGGGATCGACATGCCGCCGACACCCTACGTGGGCGAGGTCCTCATGCAAGGCTACTCGCCGAAGATCTTCTGGGACTGTACCCGCGTCGAGTCCCTGCACCGGCACCGATGCGTCCCGACCGGCTGCTACAGCAACGTCGTGCTCACCAACGAGTGGTCACCGGTCGCCCCGAACGGAGGCCACCAACTGAAGTTCTCGGCGGCCGGCTTCGGCACGATCGCCGCACTGCCTCTTCACGAACCGCACCCGGAGATCGTGCATCTGGTCAAGGTGACCTGCCTCAGCTCGAGTGCGTTAGCGGCGATCGACACGGCAGCTCTCGCGGAGGACCAGCGGGCGTACCACGTGATCAAGCCCATCTACTCGGGTTCGCCTCCCGCCGCCAGGACGCCCGGCATCCAAACCTGCTGATCCCAAGCATCGGCGCCTTCGGGCCGTCGTCTTGTGCGCCGGAAGCCTTCAGTCGATGACGGCGAGGATACGGCCGGTCTCGACGACCTGGCCGGCGTGGATCGGGAGCTCGGTGACCTCGCCGTCGCGCGTCGAGGCGATGTGGTTCTCCATCTTCATCGCCTCCAGGATGCAGACGACCTCGCCGGCCCGGATCTCCTGGCCCTTCTCGACCAGCACTTTCAGGATCGTTCCCTGCATGGGCGCGCGGATCTCGCCGTGCACGTGCTCACCGTGATGCGCGCCGGACGACGACGGCGAACGTGGCGCGATCTCGCGCCGCTCGTCGAAGATGCGCACCGGCACTCGGCGTCCGTCTACCTCGACCAGGATGTCGGCGGGCCTCGCGGGGTTCGGTCCGCTCGGGGTCGGTTGCAGATCGACATGCGACGGGAAGTCCACCTCGGCCACCGCTCTCTCGAGCCACGTGGTCGTGTGCGTTCCGGCGCGGAAGTCCTTCGACTCCAGGATCCACTCGTGGATGGGGATCGTGGTCGGAACGCCTTCAACGTGAAATTCCGACAGCGCGCGCAGCATCCGACGGCGAGCTTGCTCGCGATCTTCTCCGGAGACGATCAGCTTCGCGAACATGGAGTCGTAGTCGCCGGGCACGTCGCGCCCGACGCTCACCCCCGAGTCCACGCGCACGAACGGTCCGCTCGGTTCTTCGTACCGCGTGATCCGCCCGGGACCCGGCAGGAAGTTGCGTCCCGGATCCTCGGCGTTGATGCGGCACTGGATCGCCGCGCCGCGCGGTGCCGGATCGAGCGCGAGCTTCTCGCCCATGGCCACCTGGAGCTGGAGAGCGACCAGGTCGTAGCCTGTCACCATCTCCGTGACCGTGTGCTCGACCTGCAGGCGCGTGTTCATCTCCAGGAAATAGAAGGAGCCGTCCTCGTCGACGATGCACTCGATCGTCCCGGCGTTCACGTAGCCGGACTCTTTCGTCAGCGAGATCGCGGCGTCGGCGAAGCGCGTGCGCATGCGCTCATCCATGATCGGCGACGGCGTCTCCTCGATCAGCTTCTGGTGTCGACGCTGAACGGAGCAGTCGCGTTCGCCCAGGAAGAAGACGTTGCCGTGCGTGTCGGCGATCACCTGCGCCTCCACGTGGTGCGCGCGATCGACGTATCGCTCCAAGAAGACCTCGGGTCGCCCGAAGTACGATTGCGCCTCGCGCGAAGCGCGCCTCAGCGCTTCCTCCAGATGGTCGGCGTCGCGGACGATCTGCATCCCCTTGCCTCCGCCGCCGAAGGCCGCCTTCACCAGCAGCGGGAACCCGATCCGTCCCGCCTGCTTCTTCGCCTGGCGGACGTCGACAGGTCCGGGCGTGCCCGGGACGATCGGCACGCCGCTGCGGTCGGCCACGCCTCGCGCTGCGGCCTTGTCGCCCATCGTCTCGATCACCGAGGCGGGAGGCCCGACGAAGAGGAAGCCCGCTTCGTCGACGGCTTGCGCGAAGTGGGCGCGTTCGGCAAGGAAGCCGTAGCCCGGGTGGATCAAGGTGGCACGCGACTTCCGGGCTGCCTCCAAGACCGCGCTGATCGACAAGTAGGAGTCGGACGCCAAGGCCGGTCCGATCCGGAACGACTGGTCCGCCATCTCCACGTGGAGGGCATCACGGTCCGCGTCGGAGTACACGGCCACGGTGGGCAGTCCCATCTCACGGCACGTCCGGATGATCCGGACCGCGATCTCGCCTCGGTTGGCGATCAGGACCTTCTGTTTCGTCGCCACGGCTCCACCCTACGATGGTCGGGATGCTCGACGGAGAATCAAACCATGCTCTCGAGGAATGAGCTCGAACGCGCGCTCGCGGCCGCCGGCCTCGATGCACCCGTGCGCTTCGACGAGGTTACCGGCTCCACGAACAAGACGGCCTGGAACCTCGCCGCGGCTGGTTCGCCCGAATGGACGTTGGTGGCGGCCGCGCACCAGTCCGCCGGACGCGGACGGCAAGGTCGCACGTGGGTCGATCGAGCCGGCGGCGCGCTGATGTTCTCGTTCGTGCTCAGGCCGGCCAATCTGGATCCCGGGGACTCAGGGCTCATCTCGCTCCTTGCCGGCGTGGCGATGGCCGATGCGATCGAGTACGTGACAGGCGTGGAGGTTCGTTGCAAGTGGCCGAACGACCTGGTGCTCGGCGACGCGAAGGTAGGTGGCATCCTCGTGGAGTCTTCCGTCGCGGATGGAGCGCTGCGTTTCGCCGTGGTGGGTGTGGGTGTGAATCTGGATGCGCCTACCGGCGTCGAGGGCGCGGCAGGGCTCGGCGACGTCGATCCGACGGCGTTGCTCTCCGCGTTCATCCGGCGGTTCCACGGCGGCTATGAAGTGCTTCCAGCCGGCGTCGTCGACCAGTGGTCGTCGGCTTCCGCAACGCTCGGGCGTGACGTCGAGGCGGTTCGTGCGAACCGCCCTTCGATCCGGGGGCGGGCGGTCGCCGTCGACGAACGCGGCGCGCTGGTCGTGCTCACGTCCGATGGGTCCCGCGTCGCGGTGACCTCGGGCGAGGTTACTCACCTTCGCTGAGCATGTTGCCTCCACCCATCGCGCGGGGTACCGTCCGCGCATGCCGTTCCCGACACGCCTCTTGGTGCCCGGCGAGGAGCTCGACCTGGACCTTCGACCGCACCCCATCGCCCTCCTGCTTCCCGCACTCGCGACCATCGGGATCGTCATCGCCTGGATCCTGGGCGTGAAGTGGTGGGACGGAACCATCAACCTGGTGATCTTCATCGCGGGCGTGGTCCTGCTGCTCGTCTATCCGGTCCGGCATCTGCTGAACTGGCTCACCTCGCACTTCGTCGTCACGTCCACGCGCGTGATCCACCGACAGGGGCTGATCGCGAAGCGGTCCATCGAGATCCCGCTCGACAAGATCAACGACATCCGGTTCGATCAGGGGATCTTCGATCGGATGGTGGGCGCGGGCGACCTCACGATACGGTCGGCGAGCGAGGACGGTCCCACCACCTTCGAAGACGTTCGCCACCCCGAGGAAGTTCAGAAGACGATCTACGGCGCCAGCGAGCGGAAGCAGCAGAACCTGTTCCACCCGTCCTCCGCGCCCGCGGCGCCCGGCGCGACGCCCGCCGATCCCGGCCGGCCGGCGGCGCCCCCGCTCACACCCTCTACCGTCACCGAGCTCGAGCGTCTCGCGGATCTCCGAGCCAAGGGCGTCCTCACGGAAGCCGAGTTCCAGGCGCAGAAGGCCAAGATCCTCGGTCAGTAAGTCCTCGGTCAGTAGATCTTGGCCAGCGATCGCTGGGCCTGGTCCGTTCGCGGGGTCCGTATCCTCTGCTGGTGAGCAAAGCCACCTGTTCTCGTTGCGGCGAAGTGCTGCCCCCCGGCGCCAAGTTCTGTCCGAACTGCGGCGCGCCGGTGGCGATCCCCGCGGCGACCGAGCGGCGATTGGTCACGGTCGTGTTCATGGACCTGGTCGGATCGACCGAGCTGGCCAACCGTCTGGACCCCGAACGATTCCGCGAGGTGCTCGCCGCGTTCCACGGCATGGTCACCGAGGAGGTCGAACGGCTCCGCGGTCGCACCGAGGCCTTCATCGGAGACGCGGTGTTGTGCGTGTTCGGCGTCCCGACCTCGCGGGACGACGACGCCGTGCGAGGGATCCGCGCCGCGCTCGCGGTCGTGGAGCGCGCAGAGCGGCTGGGTCGCGAGCTGGCCCTACCGGTTCCCATGCGCGTGCACGTCGGGATCAACACGGGTCAGGTGGCGGTGGGGACCGCCGCGGACCGCGGCATCGTGATCGGAGCCGAGGTGAACATCGGCGCGCGCCTACAGGCGGCCGCCGAGCCGGGTGAGGTCCTGGTCGGCGGAACGACGCACCAGCTCGTGAGGGACGCCGTCGAGTTCGGTGAGCAGCGCAAGATCACGCCGAAAGGGCTCGAAGGAGAACTGCCTGCGTGGCCCGTGATCCGGCTCGCTCCGCGCTCCACCCGTTCGACCATCCCGTTCGTCGATCGACGTCGCGAGCTCGCGCTGCTGAACGACACGTTCGAACGCGTGCAGGAGCGTGGACGAGCGCACCTGGTCACGCTGCTCGGAGAGCCGGGGATCGGGAAGACCCGCGTGGTCGAGGAGTTCCTGGACGGCCTGGCCGAAGAAGTCACGGTGCTGAGCGGGCGGACCAGTCCGTTCGAGGAACAGGTCACGTTCTGGCCGCTCGCGCAGATGATCCTGCATGCGATCGACGAGACCGGGGACGGATCGAACGATCACGCGCTCGAGCGGCTCCGACGGGCGGCCACCGCCTGGGTCGGTCCCACCGACGCGGAGCGGGTCGCTCAACGTCTGAGCCTGGCGCTCGGGTTGGGAGAAGAGGCGAGCCACGAGAACCGCTACCACAGCGCCGAGGTGCGTCGCGGTGTGCTCGCCATGATCGAAGGGCTGGCATCGAGCGGTTCGGTGGTGCTCGTGTTCGAAGACCTGCACGCGGCGGAGCCCCTCTTGCTGGACCTGATCGAAAACTTGATGCGCGACGGCCGTCGCCTGCCGTTGCTCGTGGTGTGCGTCGCCCGGTGGGGGTTCTTGGACGGCCGTCCCGGGTGGGCCGGCGGGCTTGCCGACGCGGTCACGCTTTGGGTCGAGCCGCTCTCGACCGAGGACGCGATGCAACTCGCCATCGAGGCGGGGGATCTCCGCCATGTCGACGCGAGGCGTGTCGCAGAGCACGCGGGTGGGAACCCGCTGTTCATCGTGGAGGTCACCGGCATGTTGCTACGGGAGGAAGAGGTGTTGCCGCCGACCGGAGCCGCGCCTTCGGCGCGGCTCCTGCCACCCACCGTGCAGGCGGTGATCGCGTCGCGGATGGATTCGCTCTCCACGGCCGCACGCGACCTGCTCCGCAAGGCGTCGGTGTTCGCGCGCGGGGTCTTCGACGCGTCCGAGCTCTCGTTGTTGACCGAACCCCGCAAGGCCTTGCTGTCCGAGCTCGAGGATGCGGAGTTCCTGGTCCGCGAGGAGGACCGCTCGGATGCGTGGCGCTTCCGGAGCGACGTGTTGCGAGACGTGGCGTACGAGAGCCTGGCCAAGCGAGAGCGCCAACGCCTGCACCTGCGTTTGGCGAACCGCCTGTCGGAGCCCGGCACCGCGGAGCGCTATCCCCGTGCCATCGCCTATCACCTGGAGCAGGCGGCGATCGCGTCGCTCGCCCTGAACCCGCGAGATCGCAAGCTCGCCGATCGCGCGGTCGAGGCACTCTCGAACGCCGGCGACCAGGCGCGCCGAAGGACCGAGTCACGGTCGGCGGCCGATCTGTTCGGGCACGCGCTGGCGCTTGCCGGTCCCGAGGAGGAGTGGGGTCCCCGCGAGGCCTCGATCCTCTCGCGACTGGGAGAGGCGCTGTATTGGCTCGGCGAGTTCGACCAGGCGCAGCGCACACTGGAACGCGCGTTGGTCGTGGGCGGCGATCAGAGCGACACCGTGTGCGCGCACGCGTCCCGGTTCCTCGCCGATCTCGTCACGCGCGACGATCGCGATCGAGCGGTGACGCTGTTCGAGCAGGCTCTGGCCGCCTCACGGCGGTTGAAGAGTCCGTCGGTGCTCGCGCGAACCCTGCTGATGGCCGGCTGGGTGCCATTCCATGCGGACGATCTCCGCGGCGCCGAGGAGATGTTCCGCGAAGCGTTGGAGGCAGCTCGATCCGATCCCGACCACCCCGACCGATGGGCCGAGGTGCGGAGCCTGGTGAGTCTCGCTTCGGTCACTTCGGAGGACGGCGATGAGGCCGATGCGCTGGCGCTCGCCGAGGAGGCGCTGGCCCTCGGGCAAGCGTCGGGGCAAGAGTTCACGACGGCCACCGCCGAGGAGAAGGTTTCGTTGTCGCTGCGACACATGCTCCGGCTGGACGAGGCGATGGAGCACGCCGATCGGGCGATCACGATCTACCGGGAGCTCGGTGCGCGATGGGAGCTCGCCGGCACGATCGGGGATCGCGCCGTGATCCATCGACTGGCCGGGCGTCTGGAAGACGCAGAGCTCGAGCTGCGGGAGGCGGTAGCGCTCGGTCGCGATCTCAACGAGCGCGGCGTGGTGACCTGGACCGCCGCCGAGCTGATGAAGGTGCAGGTCCTGCGCGGAGACGTCGCGAGCGCACGCCAAACGGCCGAGGATCCCGCGTCCCGGCTGGGTGAGCTCGAACCCGGGTCCTCCACCCCACTGCTCGTCGCCGAGACCGTGCTCGCCCTCATGACGGGAGATCCGGAGCGCGCGCGTGAACGCGCGTTGGCGGCGATCGGCGAGGAGGCTCGCACCCGGGACGGCTGGAACATGCACCTCGCACTGGTGTGGTGGACCGCTCGGATCTTCGGAGCGGACGCGGTCGGGGGCGAGGCCGCAGCCGAGCACGCCCGTGCCCAGTTGGAGGCGCGCCATTGGCTTCAGGCGTTGGCGGAGCCCGATCTCCTCATCGAGGCCGTGGCCGCCTCTACATCCTGAGATGGTTGCATCCGAGCCGCCTTCGGGTCAGGCTCTTCGAACCCCGCCGGTTGTCGCTTGCTCTTGACTCCGGTAGGGATAGAGGACTTGATGACCAATCGGCTGAAGCGCTTCCCCGCGTCGTTCCGCTTCGTGGCCGTCACGCTCGCGCTGGTCGCGACGGCGAGCCTCGCGTCGAACGCTGCCGCGGCTCCTCCCACTCCGCAGCAGATCCAAGCAGCCAAAGACCGCGTTGTGCAGCTCGCGCGCGAGGCCCACGCCGCCCAGCGACAGCTCGATCAGATCATGGTCCGCGCGAACGAGGTCGCGGCGGCGTACGACCTGGAGAAGGGCAAGCTCGAGAAGCTGACGGCGGAGCTCCTCACCACGCAGACGACCCTCGCGAAAGCTCGTGCGCGGTACGGATCCGTCGTGGCGCAGCTGAACGACCGCGCACGCACCGTGTTCATGCAGGGCCCCGCGTCGGATCTGGAGTTCCTGCTGGGCGCCTCCTCGCTGACGGATCTGACGGACCGGTTGGAGTTCGTGAACGTCGTGGCGACGAGCGACGCCGACCTCGCGAACCAAGTCCAGAACACGAAGAACGTGTTGTCGACCAAGGAGCGAAATCTGCAGACGCTGCAGGACGCGCAGCAGGTCGTGGTCGTGAAGGTCCAGGCGAAGAAGCAGGAGGCGGCCGACCTCCTGCATCGGGCGCAGACCAAGCTCGGCGAGATCCAGTCGAAGAAGTCCGAAGCGGAACGGCTGGCGAAGAAGCTCTCCAAGCAGCGGCAGGCGTGGGTCAACTCCCACTTCTCCTTCGGAGGCAGCACACACGCCTCGATCGCGATGCCGCCGGGCTGGGCCGGCACCTTCCAGGTCTGCCCCGTCGGCCAGCCGCGAGCCTATGGCGATGGGTTCGGCGCTCCCCGCTATTCGGGTGGTTATCACCTGCACGCCGGCGTGGACATCCTGGCGCCCATGGGAACGCCGATCTACGCGACGTTCGACGGCTACACCACGGAGGACCCGAACGGGCTCGGTGGGCTCGCCGTCGAGGTGCACGGCGCCATCGGCTACACGTACAACGCGCACCTATCGGCGTACTCGGATCACTCCACCGGGACGGTGCACGCCGGCGATGTCATCGGGTACGTAGGTGATTCCGGAGACGCGCAGGGCGGTCCGCCGCACGACCACTTCGAGTTCCACCCGAACGTACTGCCGGCGTCGTGGCCGGCGAGTTATTACGGCTACACGGTCATCGACGGCAGCGCGCTCAACCCGTATCCGTTGCTCGTGGACGCCTGCGGCTAGTCTGACTCAGACTAGCGACCGCCTCGGCCGCGAACGATCAGCCCCAACCCCATCAGGCCGATGCACGCCGCCACCACGATCAAGACGATCAAGGTGCTCGACTTCGATCCGCCCGAGCTGGTCGACGCGGGGGTGACCGTCGATACGCCGGCTTCTCCCGCCACCAACACGTCCCCGAGCGAGGGCATCGGTCCCTCAGCCTGCTGCTGGGCGAGCGAGTCGGAGCCCTCCTGCTTCGTCCAGGTCTTGCCGTCGGGAGCGGTGTAGAGCTGGTGCGTGGCCGCGTGCAGGTTCGTCGTCACCGGATAGAGCAGAACGAGGTCCAACGGCGACGCCAGTGAGACCGCTTCACCCGATGGTTGGTAAGCCGCCTTCAGCCGGAGGGCGTTGCCGAAGATCGTCAGCGCTTTCCCGGGCGAAGAGAGCGTCGCCGGATCGAGCGGTGTGATCGAGAGCGTGACCTCGATCTGCCCGGCCTTCAGAGCGAACGCCTGCTTGGGAACGATGACGGTCACCTGGTTGTCCGACGTCACGAAGACCTCGGGACGCGAGCCGTTCGCGTCGAGCGGCACGTGGAAGAAGCCCGACGAAGGCTGCTGGTTGGTCGAAGCCAGGTCGGGCGGCGGGTTCACCCAGCGATACGCCTGCGGCGGCCCGATCCCGTCCAGGAGCGGGCCGCGCGCAAGCGGCGACAGGTGTCCCGAGACTCCGGCGAGCGCCGCATAGACGGCGACGGCGACCGCGCCGGCGGCGAGGACCCTCCGTCGGCTCACCATGCGTCGGACGTGCTCGGGTCCATGGGCGCCGTCGCGAACGCGGGCGGCCAGATGACCGCGGCCTGTCCCGGCGCGACCCACTCCCAGATCACGCTCGCCGCCGCGACATTGTCTCCGGCGTTCGCCGTTCCGACCGCGCCGAATCGCAGACCGCTGCCGTTCGGAAGGCTCCCTCTCGGCAGGTCGATGGTGCGCGCGGCCGCTGCGACGTCCGCGGGGGAGAGCGACGCCGCCGCGGGTAGGACCCGCGTGAACAGGGCCCACGCCGCCGCGAAACCTGCGAGCGCCGCGGGGCTCATGTCGACGCCCCATCTCTCGCGGTAGGCATCGTCGGCGCGTTGGAGCAGCGCGCGGGCGTCGGGTCGAAGGCCCGACGGGTTGATCGAGGCGGCCGACGGCTTGTCCGAGGCGTAGACGCCGACCGCGTCCTGCCCGAGCCTTTCGCCGAACGCCGGCATGCAGTAGCTGGAGGACGTGCCGATGTTCGCGAGCAGCTTCACGTGTTGCGCGACGAGCTCGCGGCGGAGCGCGATCGCGTCGTCCAGGTACGCCGAGACGAACAGCACATCCGGCTTCGCGGCGGCGATCCGGTGGACCAGCTTCGCCATGTCGACCGTGCGGAAGTCGTAGCCGAAGTTGCCGACGTCGTGGAGTCCGCGCGCGTTCAGCTCGGCCTTGGCTCCCGCTGCCACGGACCGGCCGTATACGTCGTCGACGTAGGACACCGCGTACCGCAGCGTCGACGGGTCGCGGTGGTGCTCGGGCGCGACGTGATCGGCGACGAACGCGATCGCCGCCCGGCCCAGCACTTCCCCGGTTGGCGGGACCCGGAACGTCAGACCTCCGGGGTCGGAGGCGGGCGCGAGCATGCCCACAGCTCCGGTCTCCCAGAACAGCATGCCGTTCGACGCGGCTTCGGCCGACGCGGGACCCGAGATGGTGCTGCCGTAGCTCCCGAGCACGAGGTCGATGCCCGCGGCTCTGAGTTGATCAACCGCCGCGGCGGCTGCGTCGGACCCCGGCGTGTCGATCGACCGGATGTCGATGGGACGGCCGGCGACGCCGCCGTCCTGGTTCGCCAGGTCGGCGGCGAGCAGGATGCCGCGGTGCTCGTCGATACCGCCGGGCCCTTGCGAGCCGGACAGCGGGTAGACGGCCCCTACGGTGATGGGACTCGGCGCGTCGCTCCTCGTACAGGCGACGCCCACCAGCACGAAGCCGAGCACGACGGCCGTGAGCTTCTTCGTCATCGCAAGATCACCGCGATCAGGTTGGCCGCGGCATGGGTCGCCGCGGGAACGGTCCAGGTGCCGCTCGCCCATCGCTGCCACGACAGCAGCAGGCCGGCGCCGAGGTCGACCGGGAAGGCCGCCGCACCATACAGAGGGACGTGGATGACCGCGAAGAGCAAAGCCGACCCGACGATCGCGACGGTCGATCCGTAACGGTCGAGCCAGCCGTACGCGGCCCGGCGGAACAGCGCTTCCTCGGCGAGCGCGCCGAACAAGGACAACGGGAGGGCGGCGGCGCCGAGAGGCGCCGCCGTGGGACGCCCGGCCACCCCGGCCGCCAGGCCTACGCCGAGGAGACCGACGGCCAGGACCATCATGGGGGACAGGCGCGCGACCTCGCCGGCGCCGGGCACCAGCAGCGACGCGGCGAGGATGGCGGCGAAGACGCCCAACAAGAGCGCGATGCGAGTGGCGTCGGGCGTCTCGAGGATCCAGAGGCGGAGCAGCAACACCCCGGCGCCGGCGAGGACGGGCAGGCCGGCGAACCGCTCGGGATCGCGGATCGCCGCGGTCTCGGCTGGCCGGCTCACGCCTTCACCTCGAACGCCACCGCGGCGATGACACGCGGATCGAACGGGGCGTGATCCGACGCGACGAACTCCACCTTCAACAGATGTTGTCCTGGCGTGAGATCTCCGATCAACTGCTGCGTGTCGCCGGTCATGGAGATCAACCGGTCGTCCAGGATCACGTGCAGGTGGCCTTCGTCCGGCACGATGTCGGCCGTGGTCGCGGGGACGATCTTGGCGTCCTTCAGGATCACCTTCAACTCCACCGTGGTCCCGTGGACGACCTGCCCGTTGCGAGGCGAGACGATCGAGAGCTTCGCCGGGCTCGCAGGACGGTTCGCGGACGTCGGCGTCGGTGAAGAGGTCGTCGGGCTCGCGCCCGGGCCGCTCGAACACCCGACCGCCAGCAGCGCTAACACTGCGCAGGCCACGATCCCGTGGTTCCAACGTCTCCTCACACGGTCTCCTCTAGATCGTCTGGTCGAAGGATGCCACCAGCACACGTCCATCGCGCGCCGTCGCCTGCATGAAGAACGTCCATCGGCCGGTCGCGAGTTGCAGGTCGGCCACGAAATGCCCGGCCGAGAAGCGCCGAGGCACCGGGGCGGTGGCGGTGCCGTCGGGGGCGACCGCCGTCATCGTGACGCTCTTCAACGGCAGCTCCTTCCCGTCGGGGTCGAACGCCGTGAGGTGCCATTCGTCCGTGCCCGGCGTCCCCGGATCGTTGTACGCCTGGATCTGCTCGCCGCTTGCGAGCGTGATCGTATAGATGGTGGGTTGACCGGTGGCCGTGGACACGCCGATCGTCTGATCGGGCGTTCCGGTGATGAGCGTGAGCGAGACGCTCGCCGACGTCGAACCCGTCTGCACCACCGCGGTGACTCCCCACACGCCGGCGAGGGAGATGTTCGTCCCGCTCGCGGTCCAGTTCCCGTTCGTACCATTCTGCATCTCGAGCATGCTCTGACCGACGTTGGGGTTGCCAACCGGCTGGAACATGAGCATCACGCCCGTCGCATCGAGCGGCTTGCCGGTATCGAAGTCGGTGACTTTCGCGCGGAAGTCGTTCGGTCCCGGCGTGCCCGGCGTCGCGGTGAGGGCGATCGTCACCGTCGTGGCGAAGTCGCTGCCGGTCGCGCTGATCGCCGCCGGGGCCGCGGCCGTCGGATGCACCGACGTCACCGGCGGCAGGCCCGTGAGCACTCCGGTGAGGCCGAACACGCCGACCGCCCCGACGAGCTCGACGGTCATCAACCGGCGGAGCATCCCGGTGTCGTGCTCCATCCGGGGGATCGAGCGATACCGGTTCCACGCGCCGAGTCCGACCAGCACCAGCACGACGAGGACCTTCACCAGCAGCGTGAGCCCGTACGTGCCGGCGAAGATCCGGCCGATCGCGGAGAGACCTCCCCGCTCGTCGATCGCGCGCAGCGTGCCCGTGACGAGCACGACGGCGAGCGCATATCCGGCGATGCGCGAGAACCGGCGGATCTCCTTGAGCGGTTGTTCGCCGTCGCGCCGCTCGCGAAGGAGCAACCATGCCAGCGCGATCCCGCCGATCCAGGCGCTCGCCGCCATGATGTGGAACCACTGCAGTCCGACCTCGACGAGGGGCGCCGCGGTGGAGGCGGCCGCGTGACCTCCGTCAGCCCGTACGAGCATCGCCGCCCCGGTTGCCGCGACCAACGATGCCATCGACCACACGGCGGGCCGATGGAACGCGAGCAGAGCTGCCACTCCCGCGATGGCGACGGCGACGAGGAGCCTGATGTAGTCACGTCCCGTGCCCGACGAGAGCAGATCGTGAAGGCTCACCCCGATCATCGCGCGTTCGGCCGTGAGCATCACGACGGCCCCGATCGCCGCCGAGAGCCAGGCCAGTGCGAGCACCACTCGCCGGGCCGGGATGTGCCCGCCGAACGCCGTGAGTCCCATCGCTCCAGCAGCGAACAGCATCACGAGTCCGATGTAGAGCAGCATCTTGCCCGCGACGCTCGCCACCGACGGCGACGGGGATACCACGCCGCCCGAGGGCGTGGCGCCTGGTTGCGGCTTCACACCGACGCCGAACGCGAACGCGCTCGCCGTCTGATGGCCGTCCTTCGTCGAAACCGTTCGCCACGTCACCGTGTACACGCCGTCGGGAAGGTCGGGGGGAAGAGCGATCGTCAGCTGCAACGGGTTACCCGGGACGGCCCGCGCCGGACTCGCTTCCACGTTGGTCCCATTCGCGTCGAGGACGTGGACGATCGACAGGGTGGGATCTGGGTCTTCCGTGAAGGTGAGGACGACGTTCGCTGGTGCCTGCGCGAGCTCCGCTCCACTCGTCGGATCCGAGTGATCCAGGAGCGCATGAGCTTGGGCCGGCGCCGCCGCGAAGCCCACGACGATCGATGCGATGATCGCGGCAAGCGCGAAGACGGAGCCCCGCTTCATGCCGATGCTGCCTTCATGAAGGTGACGGTCGAGGTCACCCTCGGGTCGAACGGACCGTGGTCTGCCGCGACGAACTCCGCCTCCAGGGTGTGGAGCCCGGGCGCCAGGTCCCGCAGGTCGAGGACCTGGACCAGCCCGTACGTCATGGACACGAGCTTCCCATCCAGAGACAGGTGGATGTGTCCGGTGTCGGGCGTGAGCGTCGTGCTCGAGGTGTCGATGATGCGCCCTCCCGGCAACGTCATGACCACCTCCAGCTCGTTGCCGTGGACGACCTGACCGGCCGTCGGCTGTGTGAGGTCGATGGTGGCCGTCGAGGCGGGACGCGCACCCGTGGGTGCAGGCGATGGTTTCGGACGCATGAACTGGCGCGGGAGCGTCAGGCCCGCGACCACGACGATCACTCCCGCCCCGGCGAGCGCGTAGGCGGCCAGCATCGGCAGTCTCGGGAACCCCGTGTTTCGGACGCGCGACACGCCCGCCCATCCGATCCACAGGCCGGCCACGACGGTGACCAGCGCGACCTGCTCGTCGGGGGTTCCCGCATGCGCCAGCATCCGCTACGCCACCGACGTCCGCTTCCGAGCGCTCGACAGCGCCGTGATGCCTATCGCCAACCCGGCGATGCCGACGAGCACGCCGATGATGGCGATCGTGCGGGCGGTCGACGCGGCGCTCTTCGCGTCCGACGCCTCGGTCTTCGCGTCGGTCACGCTCTTCGCGGCGCCGGCGAGCGCGGATAGCGTTCGGGCAGAGTCCGACTCGATCCGCGCGGCGAGCTCGTTGTTCGCCGGGAACACGACCTTGGGGAACGTGATCGACGACATGTCCTCGACGGTGGAGAACGTCTTCGGTCCGCCGACGAACGAGTGGTCAACCTTCGTTCCGTCGACGGTCCCCGTGAAGTGGAACGTGTAGGCACCAGCCTGCGTCGGAACGAACCATGCCCGGTAGTCGCCCTGGATCCCATCGCCACCGGGCTCGAAGTTCGGCACGATGGGAAAGGCGTCGGTGGTCTGGCCGCCGAAGGAGACCGTTACCGAGAGCGTGTCGCCAAGATCGAGGATCGGTTTGCCGTCGGAGTTTCGGGTCAGCAGGAGCTGGACGCTGTTCGGCTGTCCGATGTACGTCGGCTCCGTCCCGAACCCGACCTCCATGTGGATCGGGCCCACGTCGTACTGTTCGTGCGCGCTCGCGATCCCCGGCAGGAACAGGATCGTCGCCACAGCGGGCAACAGAGCAACCGCGAGCTTCGCGCGCATGCGCAGATGCATGTTGGCTCCTTCCATCCGTCTGACGTTCGCGCCGGACGGCGCGACGGCTTGCTCAGACGGACAGAGGCGGACCGCGAACCCCCGCCGCGGACAGGTGGCGGTGTGCGACCCGGAAGACGGGCTGGGGAAGCGGGTGCCCGGCGGCGGTCGCACGCGGCGGCACCGCGGGTCGCGTGAGCACCGCGGCGAGGCGGTCGGCGACGCGGAGCATCCAGCGGATCGAGGCCGCGGCGACGAGCGCCACGAGGGCCTGCGTCGCTACACCGATGGGAAGGATCCCGGTGCGGACAAGCTCACCCAGCGGGACGCCTGCGGTCACGCGCTCCAGGACCTCCATCAACACGAACGCGCTGACCTGGAACGCCACGACGCGACGGGTGATCCCGACGGTGCGGTTCGTGCCGTTCGCGGCCGAGAGCTGCCCGACGAACATCGCGGCGAACGCGGAGAGCGCGAGGATGAGTGCGAGGTCGTTCGCGAAACCGAGATACGAGTGACCCGTCACGCCCAGCATGGTCGCCCGCGCCTGCGCGCCGGGCGAGACGATCCGATAGGTCAACCAGTGGCCCGCGAGCACGCCGCCGACGGCCACACCCAAGGTCGCGAGCCGGCGTCGAGCATCCATGCGTTCGATTGTAGGCTTGCGGCCGGACAAGCCGGAAGGGCCCCAGGAAGACAACAGGAGGACGAGAGGCATCGTGGATCAGAGAGACGTTCGGCGGGTAGGGGTGGTGGGGTGCGGCCTGATGGGCTCCGGGATCGTGGAGGTCCTTGCTCGTGCCGGCGCCGACGTGACGTACGTCGAGGCGACCGTGGAGCTCGTCGCCCGAGGCCGAGACTCGATCGAGCGTTCGGTGGGCAAGGCGGTCGAACGCGGAAAGCTCGACGCGTCGGAGGCCGAGGCATCGCTGGCACGGGTGCGCGGCCTCACCGATCTCGCAGCGCTCGACGGCTCGGATCTGGTGATCGAGGCCGCGACGGAGGACGTGGACGCGAAGCTCGCGATCTTCCGGACGCTCGGCGCGGCGACGCGGCCCGAGGTGATCCTGGCGTCGAACACCTCATCGATCCCGATCGTCGAGCTGGCGGTGGCGTCAGGACGACCCGACAAGGTCGTCGGGATGCACTTCTTCAATCCGCCGCCGGTGATGGCGCTCCTCGAGCTCACACCGGCCGTCACGACGTCGGACGAGACGCTCGCGTTCGTGCGCGCGTACGGCACGGACGTGCTCGGGAAGACGTGCGTACAGGCGAAGGACCACGCCGGTTTCATCGTGAACCGGTTGCTCGTTCCCTACCTGTTCGACGCGATCCGTCTGCTCGACGATGGGTTCGCGACACGAGAGGACATCGATACCGCGATCCATCTGGGTCTCGCGCATCCGATGGGACCGCTTGCGCTCGTGGATCTGATCGGCCTGGACACGATGCTCAGCGTCGGGGAGGTGCTGTACGCCGAGTTCCGGGACGAGCGCTACGCGCCGCCGCCGCTCCTACGCCGCATGGTCGCCGCGGGTCGGCTTGGCCGCAAGTCCGGCGGCGGTTTCTACTGATCCCAGGACTCAGCTGTCGAGCTGCTGCTTCTTCCACGCTGAGAGCTCTGCGCTGCGGTGGAAGCGAGGGAAGACCCAACGGAAGACGCTCAGGCCCGGTTTCTTGCACCAACAATCGGGATCGCAGCCACATGTCCTGAGCCCGACGGCCTCCTTCGCCCGGCCGACCAGCGCGAGGATCACGTAGCCGAACACCAGGTACAGGATCACGCGCTTCATCAGATCCAACGCTAGACACAAGGATCCGAGGCGTCAATCCAGGCTCCGACGTATACCCCCCAGGGGTATTATGGTCCCGCGATGTATGGCTACGCGATGAACAAGAAGGCTCTCCAAGACCGCTTGCGTCGGATCGAGGGACAGGTCCGGGGGCTCCAGCGCATGGTCGATGAGGACCAGTACTGCATCGACATCCTCACCCAGGTGAACTCGGTCGTGGCGGCCCTGAGGGCGGTGGGTTTCGGACTGCTGGACGACCATGTGCGTCATTGCGTCAAAGAGAGCATCGAGCAGGGCAACGGGGACGAGATGGTCGAAGAGCTCATGGCCGCGGTCGCGCGATTGGTGGGGAGATGAACGCGCTGACCCACGCGCTCAGGATCGCTGGCGGGATGAGTTGGGAGATCCTGTGGGCATTGATCCTGGGCTTCGGGCTGTCGGCCGCCGTGCAGGCGGTCGTGTCCAAGTCGGAGATGACGCGCCTCTTGCCCGACGACTCGCTCCGGTCGGTCGCCATCGCTTCCGCTCTCGGCGCCGCATCATCGAGCTGTTCGTACGCGGCCGTCGCGCTCGCGCGATCGATCTTCCGCAAGGGGGCGAGCTTCACCGCTGCCATGGCGTTCGAGTTCGCATCGACGAACCTCGTGATCGAGCTCGGGATCATCCTCGCGTTGTTGATGGGTTGGCAGTTCACGCTCGCCGAGTTCGTGGGCGGACCGATCATGATCGGTCTCCTGACGATCGCGTTCCGTCTCACGTTGAAGCCCGCGATGGTGCAGGAAGCGCTCGCGAACGCGGATCGTGGGATCGCCGGCTCCATGGAGGGTCACGCGGCGATGGATATGTCGGTCACGGGAGGGTCGATCCTGAAACGCCTCAGTTCGCCCCGGGGCTTCACCTCGCTCAGCCATTCGTTCGCGATGGAGGGAGCGGCGGTGTGGATCGACATCGTCGGGGGACTGCTGATCGCCGGCGCGTTGGCCGCTTGGGTGCCGGCGCACTTCTGGCAATCGTTCTTCCTGGTCCAGCACCCCGTGCTCGCGAAGGTGTGGGGACCACTGATCGGACCTCTCGTCGCGATGCTGTCGTTCGTCTGTTCGATCGGCAACGTGCCGCTCGCCGCGGTGCTGTGGAACGGCGGCATCAGCTTCGGAGGCGTGGTCGCGTTCATCTTCGCCGACCTCATCGTGCTCCCGATCTTGAACATCTATCGGAAGTACTACGGCCCCAAGATGAGCGTCTATCTGTTCGTCACCTTCTACCTGACGATGGCGGCGGCGGGCTTCATCGTCGAGGTCGTGTTCGGAGTTCTCGGCCTGATCCCAACCACGCGGAACGCGAGCGTGATCGACGCGTCCGTGAGCTGGAACTACACGACGTTCCTCAACATCGGGTTCCTGATGCTCGCGGCCGTCTTGGTCGTCCGCTTCCTGCGGACCGGCGGTCTGCCGATGCTGCGGATGATGGGTGGCCCTCCTCCGCCGGTGACCGAAGATGCTCCGACAACGTACGATGACGGCTACGCCTGCCCGATGCACCCGGAGGTTCGCGGCAGGGCTTCCGACCGATGCCCCAAGTGTGGGATGGACCTCGAGCCCGTCGGGTGACTGCTGCCCACCCTGTCGCGGATCACATACGACGTGTCACCATCCTGAGGCCATGTCTGTCGGTTCGTCGGGGTTCGTCGTCGCCAGCCTGTTAGGCCACGTCGGCATCCCGGGTTTGGCGCCGTTCGTGGCGATCCTGCTGTTCATGGCCGGGGCGGCGGCGGCGTTCGGGGTGTACTTGATGGGGGGTGACCCCCGCACAAGTGCCCGGCGAGCGGGGCGGATCGCCGTCGGCGCGCTGGCGATCGGATGTTTCGTCACTGCGACGGTCATGCCCTTCATCATCCACGCCACGCCACTCCTCACCCGACCCAAGACATCCGCGATCCTCGAGATCGTGTCCCCGCGGCCGGGTGAGCTCATCCGCGGCGATCCGGCGACGATCCCTGTCGAGGTCCGGCTCACCGGCGGGAGGATCGTCCCGAACACGTCCTTGCATCTCGTGGCGAACGAGGGACACATCCACCTCTACCTCGACGGCTCGATCCTGGGGATGACCGGTCTCACGACAGACATCATCGTGCTTCCCGGCGTGCACACGCTCCGCGCGGAGTTCGTTGCCGTTGATCACGGACCCTTCCGTCCGCCCGTGATCGCGAGCGTGACGTTCCGGGTGCGGGCGTAGGCGGCCTTCATCCCTGCGACGAGCGCCTCACGGATAGGTCGATCGGTCGATGAGTCCCACGATGTAGCCCGCGATCTTCGCTGAGTCGATCCAGCCCATGAGAGCCGGGACGACTATCGCGGCGGCGGCGCGTTCGCCCGTCTGGGGCATCCTTCGCCATGCCCGTTGGATGGGCCGCCGCGCGTACGCGACGGCTCCTCCGGCGGCCATCGCCTTCGGCCACGACCTGCGAAACCCGAGCGCGGCGGCGAGTCCTCCGTACACCCCGAACCTCAGCGCATGCCGTTCCGGATGCATCCCGGCCTGTGCGTCTCCGCGCGCGTACCGGAAATACTGCGCCCACGTTGCCATCAGCGTGGGCCGTAACCGCCAGCGGACGATCGCGTCCGGCGCGAATCGCATGTCGAGGCCCAGCTCGCGCCACCGGTGGTTGACCCACATGTCCTCACCGACCGCGAGCCATTCGGGATACCCGCCAGCAGCCTCGATCGAACCGCGCCGGAACGCGACGGACCGCGCGCTCGGCATGAATCGTGCTGGATCGACCTCGCTCACATCGAGCAGATTGATCGATGCCAGACACTGCTGGAGGAACCCGCCGACGATCGGTTCCGTGAAGCCCATCGATACGTCGGCACCGGACTCGATCGGCTCCAGGATCCGTTCGAGCCAAGTGGGGGCGAGCACGCAATCAGCGTCGGTCACGGCGATCACGTCATGGGTCGCCGCGGCGATCGCCACATTGCGTCCCCGCGAGATGTTCGCGCCGCGTTCTTCGATGAGCGTGATGGCCTCGGAACGACGCAACAGCTCCTGCGTTCCGTCGGTCGACCCGCCGTCGACGATGATGACCTCGTCGGGAGCACGCGTCTGCGCCGCGACGGATCCGAGGAACTCCTCGATGTGCGCCGCGACATCCTTCACGGTCGAGATCAGCGTGACCTTCACGAGGACGCTCCCATCACGTGGCGGTAGACGTCCAGCGTAGCTCGTGCGGTCGCCGGCCACGAGAATGTCACGGCGCGCGCGCGACCGCGCGCGCGCAGGTCGCCAGCGAGGCCGGGATCGGTCAGCACGCGCGCGAGCGCCTCGGCGATCTCGGACACGTCGGTGGGGTCGACCAGGAGCGCGGCGTCGCTCGCGACCTCGGGCAGCGACGAGGTGTTCGACGTGATGGTCGGGACGCCGCGCGCCATGGCTTCCACGACCGGCAATCCGAACCCTTCGTACAGCGACGGATAGACGAACGCGTCCGCTTCGCGGTAGAGCGCGTCGAGCTGCTTCTCCGTGACGTGACCGGTGCGAACGATCGTGCCGGGACCCGGCCGCGCGAGCTCTGTCTCCAGCTGTTCGGTGTGCCATCCGGAGATTCCCGCGAGCACGAGCGCATGCGGGACCTCAGGCGCAACCTGCCGGTACGCCCGGATCAGTCTCACGAGATTCTTTCGCGGCTCGATCGTGCCCACCGAGAGCACGTACGGCGCCGTAACGCCGAGCCGTGCGAGCACGTCTGCAGGATCATCCTCGGAGGTGGCGATCGACGGCGCCAGCGGTGTTACATGCACGCGCGTGGGATCGACCGACGTTCGCGCGAGGAGGTCGTCGGCCGTGTTCTTCGACGGAACCAGGATCGCGTCCGCGCGTTTCGTCGCCGCGCGGAGCCCCGCGCGATACAGCCAACGCCAGCTCCTCGGGAACAGTTCGGGGAAGCGTTCGAACGCAAGATCGTGGACCGTGACGACGAGTCGTTGCCCGTCACGAACCGGAGGGACGGCCGCCGGGTTGGTCGCATGGACCACGGCCGCGTCGGCCAAAGCCTGGGGCAACGCCGGGCAGCCGAGCAGATCCCAGGATGGGTACAGCGTTCGGATCGTCCCCGGGATCACGACCGGAGGTCGCCCGCCGAGCCACATCCGAGCTGGATCGTGCGGCCAGCTCGAACGGAACGGCACCATGTCCATGGATGGATCGGTTTCGCCGAGCGCCGGGAGCAGCTCCCAGACATACGTGCCGATGCCGCCGGGCGCCGCGAACCAGAGCTGGTCGATGTGGAACGCGACCTTCATCTGGACGCCTCGACGCACTCGCACCCGCGCGGTCCAACGGTCGCCGCATGTTCCGTTCCCGGCTCAAGGTCCAGCCGATCACCGGCGGTGAGCTCCACGTCGCCGTCGTGGGTATGGAACACGATCGATCCGGTTAGGCAGAACAACACCTTGTGGTACTCGTGCTCGTGCCAGCTATACGCGTCGCCCGGGCCGTTGCTCCAGAAACTCGGGGCCAAGCACCCCTCATGAGCGAATGCCGCATCCGCGTCGGCGCGCGTCGCCGCACCCTCCGACTTCGTCGCGGCCATCAGATCGCGTCGTCGCCCGAAAGCGACCGCTTGGCGATCTCGCGAGCTTCGTCCAGTTGTGACTCGAGCACCCACACCCGCAAGCCGGAGACGCCGGAGATCGCAAGGCCATACGCCGTCAGTGGGGGTTCGTCGGCGGCCACCACGAGACCCGCGGCCTCGAGCTTGGCCGTCAAGATCTGGGCCTCGATCTGAGGAATCTGGCAGAGGACGACTGGTAGATCGTGTCGATCTTCCGTCGGGTGTCGATGCCCCCTGGTCCAGGGCGGCGCGTGCTCCTCGGTCACCGGGGCCGGGCCGTGCACGAGCGCGATCCCGCAATCAGCGCACGTGTCGAACCCGGGGCGGTAGTCAGCGAGGCAGTTCGGACAGTGCGAGTACGACGACTCGTCCATCTAGCGGACGTCGCTGCGCCCGTGCAACGACGACACGCCCCGCCGCGCGAACGCGGCCCGCACGGCCCACGGCTGCCGCGAGAGCTTCCGCGCTTGAAGCGCGCCCATGCCGGTCGCGTCTATCCGCCCCTGGAGCACCCACGGCATCGGCTTCGGGCTCTCCTGGGACAGGTAGCGCTCGAGCGCGGTCAGGATCGCACGCTCCTCCTCGGGCGTCAGCCCGTTGGGGAGCTCGAACGTCCGCTCGCCGTCCATCAGAGGGGGATGTTCCCGTGCTTGCGGGACGGCACGCTCTCGCGTTTGGTCGAGAGCATCCGCAGCGATTGGATCAGCCGCTTCCGCGTCTCGGCCGGCTCGATCACGTCGTCGATGAACCCGCGCTCCGCGGCCGCGTACGGCGTCGAGAACTTGGCCTTGTACTCGTCGATCAGCTCGGCTCGCTTCGCCTTCGGATCGGCCGCCTTCTCGATCTCCTTGCGGAACACGATGTTCACCGCGCCCTCGGCGCCCATCACCGCGATCTCGGCCGTCGGCCACGCGAACGAGACGTCGGAGCGCAGGTGCTTCGAGTTCATGACGACGTACGCGCCGCCGTACGCCTTGCGCGTGATCACCGTCATCCGCGGCACGGTCGCCTCCGCGAACGCGTAGAGCAGCTTCGCGCCGTGGCGGATGATCCCGCCGTACTCCTGCTGCTTGCCGGGCATGAAGCCGGGGACATCGACGAACGTGAGGATCGGGATGTTGAACGCGTCGCAGAACCGCACGAAGCGGGACGCCTTCTCGCTGGCGTCGATGTCGAGGGTGCCCCCACGAACCTTGGGCTGGTTCCCGACGATCCCGACGCTTCGGCCGTCCAGACGCGCGAACCCGACCACGATGCTCATGGCCCACAATTCGAAGACCTCGAGGAACTCGCCGTCGTCCACGACTCGGCGGATCACCTCGTGCATGTCGTACGGCTCTTTCGCGCGGTCGGGGATGATGTGGGTGAGGACTTCGTCCAAGCGTTCGGGATCGTCCGTGCTGGCGTAGGCCGGCGGGTCCTCCAAGTTGTTCGAGGGCAAGAACGACAGGAGGAAGCGCACGCGCTGAAGCACGTCCTCGTCGTCCTCGCCCACGAAGGACGCGACGCCGGACTCCGTGGCGTGGGTCATGGCGCCGCCGAGCTCCTCGAAGGTGACGTCCTCACCCGTGACGGTCTTGATCACGTCCGGCCCGGTGATGAACA
>JBOGVK010000001.1:0-2151 GCA_050692375.1 Actinomycetota bacterium | reverse complement strand
GAGAAGGCCCGTGAGGTCCGCGACACCTCGCTGAAGGTTCCGCACGGTGAGTCCGGCAAGGTCATCGGTGTCCGCGTGTTCAGCCGGGAAGAGGGCGACGAGCTCCCTCCGGGCGTGAACGAGCTGGTCCGCGTCTACGTGGCCCAGAAGCGCAAGATCACCGACGGCGACAAGCTGGCCGGCCGGCACGGCAACAAGGGTGTCATCTCCAAGGTGCTGCCGGTCGAGGACATGCCTTTCCTCGAGGACGGCACGGCGGTCGACATCGTCCTCAACCCGCTCGGTGTGCCCGGCCGTATGAACGTCGGCCAGGTGCTGGAGACCCACCTCGGGTGGGTGGCCAGCCGTGGCTGGAAGGTCGACGGGGACGACGCCGAGTGGAAGCGCCAGCTCAAGGCCATCGGGGCGGACAGTGCCGAGCCCGGCACCAACGTCGCCACCCCGGTGTTCGACGGCGCCCGCGAGGAAGAGATCACCGAGCTGCTCGACAGCACCATGCCCAATCGCGATGGCGAGCGCATGGTGCAGAAGACCGGCAAGGCGCGGATGTTCGACGGCCGCACCGGAGAGCCCTTCAGGGACCCGATCGCGGTCGGTTACATCTACATTTTGAAGCTGCTCCACCTGGTCGACGACAAGATCCACGCCCGTTCGACGGGTCCCTACTCCATGATCACGCAGCAACCGCTGGGCGGGAAGGCTCAGTTCGGCGGCCAGCGGTTCGGCGAGATGGAGGTCTGGGCTCTCGAGGCGTATGGCGCCGCCTACGCGCTCCAGGAGCTGCTCACGATCAAGTCGGACGACGTGCTCGGCCGCGTGAAGGTCTACGAGGCCATCGTGAAAGGCGAGAACATCCCCGAGCCGGGGATCCCCGAGTCCTTCAAGGTTCTGATCAAGGAGATGCAGTCCCTCTGCCTGAACGTCGAGGTCCGCTCGAGCTCCGGCGAGGAGATCGAGCTCCGCGAGACCGACGAGGATGTGTTCCGCGCGGCGGAGGAGCTCGGCATCGATCTGTCCCGGCGAGAGCCGGCGGGGGCGGATTTCGACTGAGCGGGAACACGCGAACGTTGAACAGAGTGAAGAGCGAGCCACGCGAGGAGGCGAGCGCTTAAGTGCTGGACGTCAATTACTTCGATGAGCTCCGGATCGGTCTCGCGCAGGCCGACCAGATCCGCGCTTGGTCCAACGGCGAGGTGAAGAAGCCGGAGACGATCAACTACCGAACCCTCAAGCCCGAGAAGGACGGCCTGTTCTGCGAGCGGATCTTCGGTCCCACACGGGATTGGGAGTGCCACTGCGGCAAGTACAAGCGCGTTCGCTTCAAGGGCATCATCTGCGAGCGCTGCGGCGTCGAGATCACCCGGTCCAAGGTCCGTCGCGACCGTATGGGCCACATCGAGCTCGCCGCTCCCGTCACCCACATCTGGTACTTCAAGGGCGTCCCCTCCCGCCTGGGCTACCTGCTGGATCTGGCGCCCAAGGACCTCGAGCGCATCATCTACTTCGCCGCGTACGTGATCACACGGATCGACGTGGACCGGCGGCACAAGGATCTGCCGGAGATCGAGGCGGAGCTCGAGCAGGAGAAGAAGGACATCGACGCCGACCGCGACGAGCAGGTCAAGCGCCGGCTGAACGAGCTCGAGGACCGTCTGAAGGAGCTGGAGGCCGAGGGGGCCAAGGGCGCGCAGCTCTCCGCGGCCAAGCGAGAGGCCCAGCGAGACGTCGAGCGGATCCACGAGGCCGCCGGTCGCGAGACGCAGCACCTCGATGACGTCCTGTCGGCCTTCAAGGGTCTGTCGATCAAGCAGCTCGTGGCCGACGACAGCGTCTACCGCTCCCTCCGCGAGCGATTCAGCGACTACTTCGAGGGCGGCATGGGCGCCGAGGCGATCAAGCGGCTCCTGGCCGACTACGACGTGGAAGCCGAGTCCGCGGTGCTCCGGGACCAGATCGAGAACGGCAAGGGGACGCGTCGCCTCAAGGCGATCAAGCGCCTGAAGGTCGTCTCGAACTTCGTCGACGGACGATCGAACCCGATGGGCATGGTGCTCGACGCGATCCCCGTGATCCCGCCGGATCTGCGCCCGATGGTGCAGCTCGACGGTGGCCGGTTCGCCACCTCGGACCTGAACGACCTCTACCGACGGG